>JAIBJG010000026.1 GCA_020029475.1 Methanobacteriota archaeon
AGCGACCCCGGCGAGGATCCCGGGCTTCGAGGCGCTCGTCGGGATGATCTCGATCGCCCCCCACCCCATCAGAGGCGCGACCTCTCCGAGGTGACACACGGGGCGGAGCCGCTGGAAGAAGTTCAGGGCGTCCGGGTTCTTCTCGATTGTCTTCACGGTCGCGGTGACGACCCGGCGGTCCACGCTCGCCGCGCGGGCGATCGCGGTGTCGCTGATCTCGATCGGGCCCGCGTACACCTGGCCCTCGCGCACCCGGAGGCCGTACCGGACCATCAGCTGGGCGACCTTCTCCTGGGCGGGGAATCCCCGGAAGTACGGACGCAGCTTCTCCCACATGGCCCTTCAATGCACTTATCAGTACGTCGACGCTTAACGATTCGGCTTCGCCTCTCCCACAAGCGAACACGAGTGGATATAGAACACTAAAGTACATCAATGAACACAAAGTATATCTAATGTCCAAGAAATACACATTCCAGTAGGGGAGCGAGACGATGGAGAACGGCGCGATGCGTGTCCTCTTGGACACCGAGGACTTGCCGCGGACGTACTACAACATCCTGCCGGACCTCCCCGTCCCGTTGCCTCCTCCTTTGAATCCAGCGACCCGGGAGCCGATCGGGCCGGAGGCCCTGGCTCCCATCTTCCCCAAGGAGATCATCCGCCAGGAGGTCTCCCAGAACCCGCGGGAGCCGATTCCCGAGGAGCTCCGATCCGCGTACGTCCGGCTCGGCCGACCGACGCCCCTGTACCGCGCGACCCGGCTCGAGAAGTTCCTCGGGACCCCCGCGAGGATCTACTACAAGCGGGAGGACCTGAACCCCGTCGGGAGCCACAAGCCGAACACCGCGATCGCGCAGGCGTACTTCGCGATGCGGGAGGGCGTGGAGCGGCTGTCCACGGAGACCGGGGCGGGGCAGTGGGGATCCGCCCTCGCGTACTCGACGAACTACTTCGGCCTGAAGTGCACGGTGTTCATGGTCCGGGTGAGCTACGACCAGAAGCCGTACCGGAAGCACCTGATGCACCTCTTCGGCGCGGAGGTGTTCCCATCCCCGAGCGACCGGACGAACTACGGGCGGAAGCTCCTCGAGAACAACGGGCACAGCCCCGGGTCCCTCGGGATCGCGATCTCGGAGGCGCTGGAGGCCGCGGTCACGGGGACGAACACGAAGTATTCTCTCGGAAGCGTCCTGAACCACGTCCTGATGCACCAGACCGTGATCGGCCAGGAGACCCTCCTCCAGCTCCGGTCCATCGACGAGACCCCGGACGTGATGGTCGGGTCCGTCGGCGGCGGCTCGAACTTCGCTGGATTCACGTTCCCCGCCATCGGGGAGCGGATGAAGGGGAAGCTCGACACGCGGTTCGTCGCGGTGGAGCCCGAGACGATCCCGTCCCTGACCCGCGGGAAATACGAGTACGACTTCGGGGACACCGCGGAGATGACCCCGCTGATGAAGATGTACACCCTGGGCCACGCGTTCATGCCGCCCGCAATCCACGCGGGCGGGCTGCGGTACCACGGCGCGGCCCCGTCCGTGAGCCTCCTCCTGCACGAGGGGATCATCGAGGCTCGGGCGTTCGACCAGCTCAGCACGTTCGAGGCGGGCGCGATGTTCGCCCGCACGGAGGGCATCGTGCCCGCGCCCGAGACCTGCCACGCGATCAAGGGCGCGATCGAGCTCGCGCTCGAGGCGAAGCGGCAGAACGAGCCGAAGGTGATCGCGTTCAACTTCAGCGGCCACGGGCTGCTCGATTTCAGCGGTATCGCCTCGAAAATCCAGTCGTCGGAAACGTCAACGGCAAGGGGGCGGAATCGCATGAACTGACGTCTCGCCTCATCCTCGCCCCGCTCGCGGAGAATCGCCAGATAAAGTTCGACGAGGTTCCAGCGGCTGGTGGAGAGTTCCGCGGCCAGGTATCGGCGATACCGCTCGCTGCCTTTGACGATCTCGATCATCGCGTACGAATCGAGATAGAACCGAGGCGCTCTACCATCCCCGGCGCAACTCGTTCTTCAGCTTCTGGGTGTCCACCTTCCAGTCGCGGAGGGAACCGAACGCCTCGAACACACCGCTCGACTTCTGGACCTCCAGGTAAACATCGTCCCCGGGCTGCAGGTGCAGTCTTCGGGTGACCTCGCTCGGGATCACGACGCCTAGAGAGGAACCCCAACGCCGCACCTTGGATCGCGAAACCGCCACGGGCAGCGATGTGTTATACATAATATATAACTTCATCCTCGCCGCGACCGCGCCGAAAGAGATTCCTACGTGCGGAACCTTCCCCGCCGGGTGCTCGTCGGCGTCGATGTCGGTGGGACGTTCACGGACTTCGTCGGCTTTCGGAACGGCGACGTGGTCACGCAGAAGGTGCCCTCGACGCCCGGCGCACCGGGGGATGCGCTGATGGCGGGGGTTCGCGCCCTCGGGGCGGACCGGATCGCCCACGGCACGACGGTCGCAACGAACGCGATCGTGGAGCGGCGGGGCGCCCGCACCGCCCTCGTGACGACCGCGGGCTTCGAGGACCTGCTCATCATCGGCCGTCAGAACCGTCCCTCCCTCTACGATTGGCGGGTCACCCGCACCCCGCCCGTCGTGCCCCGCGGAATGGCGGTCGGCGCCCGCGAGCGGGTGGCCGCCACGGGTCGGATCTTGAAAGGGCTCTCAAGCTCGGAGATGCGACGGATCTCCAAAGCCCTCGTCGCGATGAACGCGGAGTCCGTTGCCGTCTGCCTCTTGTTCGCATTTTCGAACCCCCGCCACGAGGAACTTCTGCGGAACGCGTTGGAACCGCGTTTCACGGTCTCGATCTCCTCCCGGGTCCATCCAGAGTTCCGCGAGTACGAGCGGGCGTCGACGACCGCCCTCGACGCATACGTGAAGCCGCTCGTCGTGAGGCACCTCTCCTCCCTCGAGGAGGCACTCGGCTCTCCGTTCTTCGTGATGAAGTCGGGCGGCGGGACCGCGGACTCCCGCCAGGTCCTCGAGCGACCGATCGAGCTCGCCCTCTCGGGCCCCGCGGGCGGGGTGTCCGCCGCGCTCGCCCTCGGGAAG
Source organism: Methanobacteriota archaeon (assembly GCA_020029475.1). Classification (GTDB taxonomy): domain Archaea; phylum Thermoplasmatota; class Thermoplasmata; order RBG-16-68-12; family RBG-16-68-12; genus EA-19. The sequence goes on from JAIBJG010000026.1 coordinate 3,063, forward strand.
GCGCTGCGGGTCCGCGACCTCGTGAGCTTCGACATGGGCGGGACGAGCGCGGACTTCTCCGCGATTATCGACGGACAGCCCACGCACACGAACGAGTCCACCGTCGAAGGCCTCCCGCTCGCCCTTCAGGTCCTCGACATCTCCTCCGTCGGCGCGGGGGGCGGGAGCGTTGCGTGGCTCGATTCCGGCGGCGCCCTGCAGGTCGGCCCCACCAGCGCCGGGGCGGAACCCGGGCCGATGGCGTACGGCCATGGAGGGACCCGGTCGACGGTCACGGACGCGGACCTCGTCGCCGGGTTGCTCCCGGGCGCCCTCCTCGGCGGAGCCATGCCCCTTCGGAAGGACCTCGCGGAGGCGGGGCTTCGAGCCCTCGCGGGTTCTTTGCGGGTCCCGCTCCACGAGGCGGTCCTTGGGGTGCGCCGGGTCGTCGAGTCGAACATGATCCGGGCGATGAAGGCGGTCCTTGCACGGAGGGGCCTCGATCCTCGAGAGCTCCCCCTCCTCGCCTTCGGGGGAGCGGGGCCCGTCCACGCGGCCTTCCTCTCCATCGAGATCGGGTGTCCCCGCGTCCTGGTGCCCTTCCTCCCGGGATCCTTCTCCGCGTACGGCATCCTGACCGCGGAGCTCCGCCTCGACTATGCCCAGGGCCTCGTTCGCCCGTTGCGGAAGTCGGGGAAGGCGATCCAGGAGATTGTGAACCGGTTGAGAGCGAACGCCGAAGGCGGCATCCGCGTCCAGGGCATCTCCCCGAAGAATGCGAGGCTCTTCTTCACGGCCGACCTCCGGTTCGAGGGCCAGAGCTACGAGATCAACGTCCCCCTGACCTCGACGATAGACGCCTCCTTCCGTCGCGAACACCGCCGCCGCTACGGATACACTTCCCGGACGGAACCCATCGAGGTCGTTGCGATCCGATTGTCGGCGGTCGTCCGTCGTCCCAGATCCTTCCCCAAGGTCCGCGCGCGGGGGGAGCCCGCGCCGGGAAGGCGGCAGGTCCTCTTCGACGACGGATGGCGGGAGAGCCGAGTCTGGAGAAGGCCCGACCTGCCCCTGGGTTTCGTATCCGAAGGCCCCGCGATCATCGAGGAGGACCAGGCGACGACGGTCGTCCCGCCCTCCTGGCGGTTCCGCGTCCTGCGCCACGGGGTCCTCGAGCTGGAGGCGGCGTGACGTGAGGCCCGCGGAACTCGAGGTGCTCCAGAACGCGGTCGGGTTCGTCCCGGAGGAGATGGGGATTGCCCTCCGCCGCACCGCGTACTCGCCGAACATCAAAGAGCGGATGGACGCGAGCTGCGCCCTGTTCGATGCGGACGGCCGGATGATCGCCCAGGCGGAGCACATCCCCGTCCACCTCGGCTCGATGCCCGTCACGATCGACGTTCTGAGGGAGGAGATGGGCGGGAGCCTCGTGGAGGGAGACCAGGTGATCGTGAACGACCCGTATCGGGGCGGGTCCCATCTCCCGGACATCACTCTCGTGAAGCCGATCTTCTTTCGCGGGACGTTGCGGGGGTACGCTGTCAACAAGGCCCACCACGCGGACGTCGGCGGGTCCGCGCCCGGCTCGATGCCTGCGGATTCCATCGTCCTCGCGGACGAAGGGCTCGTGATCCCTCCCACGAAGTTCCTCCGGAGGGGCGTGGAGGACGCTCGCCTGCGGAGTTCCGTACTGAGGGCGACCCGGAACCCGAGGGAGCGGCTCGGGGACCTGCGCGCGCAGGTCGCGGCGAACAACCTCGGGGCCTCCCGCTTCGTCGCCCTCCTCGGGAAGTACGGGGTCGCCGCGATGGATGCGTTCGCCTCAGAGATCCTCGCGTACAGCGAGCGGCGGGTGCGGGCCGCCATCGCGTCGATGCCTCGAGGTTCGTGGCGGGCCGAGGACGTCCTCGAACATCCCCGCACCGACGAGCTCCTCCCGATCCGGGCGGAGGTCACCGTCGGGGGAAACGGGATCCTCGTGGACTTCGAGGGGACCTCCCCGCAGATCGAGGGGAACTTGAACGCACCGCTCTCCGTGACGCTCTCCGCGTCGTACTACGTGTTCCGGTGCCTCACGGATCCCGAGGCCCCCCCTAATTCGGGATGCTACGCCCCGATCACCGTCGTCGCCGCTCGAGGTTCCCTCGTGAACGCCCGGGCTCCCGCCGCGGTGGCGGCGGGGAACGTCGAGACCTCGTCCCGCATCGTGGACGTACTGCTCCTCGCGATGGCCTCCGCGCTGCCGGACCGCGTGCCGGCGCAATCCCAAGGGACGATGAACAACCTCCTCATCGGCGGACGATGGCGAGGGCGGGACTTCTCGTACTACGAGACGATCGCGGGCGGAGAGGGCGCCCTTCCCTACCGCGACGGGATGGACGGCGTCCACACGCACATGACGAACACCCGAAACACGCCCGTCGAGGCCCTCGAACTCGCATACCCGCTCAGGGTCGAGGAGTACCGCCTCATCGAGAGATCCGGAGGGCGTGGCGCCCATCGGGGCGGGGATGGAATCCGCCGGGCCGTGCGGTTCCTGGGGACACGAGGCACCGCATCCATCCTGGCGGACCGACGCCGTCGTGGGCCCTCCGGATTGGGAGGCGGGTCCTCCGGGAGGCCCGGACGGAATCTCCTCCGCGATCGGAGCCCGGCACGGCGGCTTCCCGGAAAGTCCACGTTCCCGGTCCGGAAGGGAGACGTGGTCGTCATCGAGACGCCCGGCGGCGGGGGTTGGGGCGGACCGGAGGCCCCATTCGCAAAACGACGGTCCTAGGCTTCCGCCTCGATATCGAGGGAGCCGGCGAGCCTCGAGGGACGCCGTATGCTACGTGTAGGCGGTAGGTACACCCGCCCCGCGGCCGGATGCGGGCGTCGCTTGGACCCCGCCACCTTCCTCCTCGCGGTCGGTCTCTTCACCTTCCTCGGTCTTTTGGCGGGGGTCGGGACGGGCCTCGCGCCGGGCCTCCATGTGAACAACGTCGCCATCCTCCTCCTCGCCTCCCGCGCCGCCTTCGAGGCCGGGGTCCTCCTCGCGTTCCCGTCCGCGGGGCCAGAGGATGTGATTGCGATCCTCTCGAGCTTCGTGATGGGCACCGTGATCGGCCACAGCTTCCTCGACTTCGTGCCCTCCGTGTACCTCGGAGTTCCGGAGGAGACGACCGCGCTCTCCGTCCTCCCGGGCCACCGTCTCCTCCTCGCGGGGGAGGGCCACGTCGCCTGCCGCCTCGCCGCGAGGGGCGCGATCGCGGGCGTCGCCCTGGCGGTCGTCCTGCTCCTCCCGCTCCGCCTGTTCCTCGGGTCCCCCATCGAGGCGTACGAACGGGCGAAGGGCGGGATCGCGTTCGTCCTGATCGGCATCGCAGCGCTCCTGGTCCTATCCGAGAAGGGACGGCGGGAGAAGCACGAGGGGTCAGTCCGCTTCGGAGTCGCCCCCCGCGCGCGCCAGTGGGGGATCGCTCTCCTCGTGTTCCTCGGGTCTGGCGTGCTGGGGGTCGCCCTCCTCGACACCTCCCTCCTCTCCGCATGGAACTGGTTCCCGTTCGGGCCGCTCTCCACCGACCTCGGCACCCGGATTCTGTTCCCGCTGTTCACGGGCCTCTTCGGGTTCTCGACCCTCGTCCTGAGCACACGGAGTCGCTCCGTGATCCCGCACCAGGACCTCTCGGCGGACGCGACGGTCCAGGGCCGCCGGCTCGCGCGGGGGATCCTCTCCGGCTCGCTGGCGGGCGCGCTCGTCTCGTGGCTGCCCGCCCTGAGCTCCGGGGCCGCGACCGCGCTCGCCCAGCTCCTGTCCCGGGGGCGGGGGGACGAGGCGTCCCCCGAGTCCCTACGGGAGTTCATGGTCGCCCTCGGGGCGGTGAGCACGGCGACGTCCGTGTTCACGGTGTCCGTCCTGTTCATCATCGACCGCGCACGGAGCGGGGCCGCCGTCGCGATCCGGGAACTGAACGCCGCCCCTCTCGCCCCGTGGGAGCCCGCGACCCAGGTCCCCCTCCTTCTCGCGACCCTCCTCCTGTCCGCGGCCCTCGCGGCGATCGCGGCGTACCCCCTCACGATCGGGTTCAGCCGCCTCGCGGCCCGCCGGATCCATCGGGTCCGCTATGACCTTCTCGCGAGGACGATCCTCGGGGTGCTCGCGGTCCTCATCCTCGTCCTCGCGGGGGCCGCGGGACTGATGATCGCGGTGATCGCGGGGGTCCTCGGCCTCGTCCCCCCGTTGGCGGGCGTGAAGCGGGTGCACCTGATGGGGTGCCTGATCGTGCCCGTCGTGCTCCTCTATCTCGGGGTCACGTGACCCGCAGGCTACTCGTCGGAAGACTCGCGGGTCCCGTATGGCGTGCTGTACTTGTACGTCTCCTTGATCCGCTGGAGGCCATCGATCTCCTTGATGTACGCGACGACGGACGGCGGCACGAGGCTCGCCCAGTCCCCGTCCTTGTACATCCGCTTCCGCACCTCCGTCCCGCTGAGCTCCTCCCGCTCCACCATCGGGAGGGAGACGACCGGGATCCCCCGCTCCTTGAACAGCCGGATCACGAGGGGGGAGTTCGTGTACACCGCGTCGAATTTCGGCACGAGGGAGAGGACGTGCCCGACCCACACGCTGTGCACGTGGGTGTCCGGGATCGGGAGGATGTGGTACCGCCGGATCCCCTCCTCGTCGAGGGCCCGGTGGATCATCTCGAACCGCTCCGCGGCCGTGAACGGGTTCTCCCCGGTGTGGCTGTACTGTGCGGACCCGATCCCGATGATCAGCTCGTCGTGCTTCGCGAGGATCCGCTTCGCCATCGCGAGGTGGCCCTTGTGGAACGGCTGGAACCGCCCGATGAACAGGGCCCGGCTATCCGTCATCGCCCTCGTCCCCGAGGAACTGGTCCAGATACTCACATTCGATCGTGAGGTACTTCCGGCAATGGACGCACCTCGTGTCGTTCCGCTCCGGGTCGAGGGCGGTGTTGAACTCGAAGCAGGGATAGCCGATGAAATCGTCGTCGGACGTCTCGTCCTCCATGCGGACCCCTCCTTCCGTCTAGTGCGGGGACGCGCCTGCGACGCCGGGCCCGGGGACCCCCGGGAACGACGGCGGCTTCGGGACGATCGCGGCGAGCTTCCCGATGAGGCCCTGCTTCTTCGGCCCGCCAACGAGGGCGTGCTCGAGGACCTCCTTCAGGTTCTCCACCGGGACGATCTCGATCTTCCCGACGTACCGGTCCTCGAGGAGCACGTCCTTCATGTTCGCCTTCGGGATCAGGACCTTCAGGATCCCCATCTCCGCGGCGGCCTCGATCTTCGCGGTGACGCCGCCGACGGGGAGGACCTGCCCGCGGACGCTGAGGGACCCCGTCATCGCGACGCTCTGGTCCACCTCGACGCCCTCGAGGGCGCTGATCACGGCCGTGGCGACGGAGATCGAGGCGCTGTCCCCTTCCGTGCCCTCCCGGCTGCCGACGAACTGGACGTGGATGTCGTGGTTCGAGATGTCCTCGCCCGTGTACTTCTTGATCAGGGCGGCGACGTTCTCGACGGCCTCCTTCGCGATGTCCCCGAGGCGGCCCGTCGCGATGATCTTCCCGCCGTTCCGCACCTGGGCGGGGGTGACCTCCGCGGCGATCGGCAGGACGATCCCGCTGAACTCTGACATCGTGGAGTCCCCGCTGTACACGGCGAGCCCGTTCACGACGCCTGCCACGGCTCCCTCCGTGACGAACGTCTTGTACTCCTTCCCGCGCTCGATGATCCGGTCCGCGACCTGCTGCTCCAGGGACCGTGCGATCTTCTTCCCCTGGAGGACGTGGGACGCGGTCACGAGGGGCGCCCCCTGCTCTTGGGCGATGTCCCCCGCCACGCGGATGAGTCCGCCGAGCTCCCGGAGCCTCAGGGTGAGCTGCCCGCGCCGGCCCGCCCGGCGCTGGGCCTCCCGCAGAATCTCCAGGACCGCGCCGCGGTCGAAGTGCGGGATCTTCTTGTCCTTCGAGACCTCCTGGGCGACGAAGCGGATCAGCTTCACCCGGTTCTCCTGGGAGTCCGGCATCGTGGCCTTCATGTAGATCTCGTACCCGTACCCGCGGATCCGGGACCGCAGCGCGGGGTGCATCCCCGCGACCGCGTCCAGGTTCCCCGCCGCGACGAGGACGAAGTCGCAGGGCACCGCCTCCGTCTTCACCATCGCCCCGCTCGACCGCTCGCTCTGCCCGATGATCGAGAACCGCTTCTCCTGGAGAGCCGTGAGGAGGCTCTGCTGGCTCTCGATCCGCAGCACGTTGATCTCGTCGATGAACAGGACGCCCTTGTGGGCCTTGTGGATCGCCCCCGCCTCGACCCGCTCGTGGGCCGGGGTCTCGAGTCCGCCGCTCTGGAACGGGTCGTGCTTGACGTCCCCGAGGAGGGCCCCCGCGTGGCTCCCCGTCGCGTCGATGAACGGCGGGAGCTCGTCCGGGCTGTGGGTCACGAGGAGCTTCGGGACCATGATGTTCTCCTGCCGGTGGCCCGTGTACCGGGTCGCCATCCAGATGATCCCCGCCACGAGGATCCCGAACAGGAGGACCATCGGGTTGAACGAGGGCGGCGGCCCCCACGTGATCGAGAGGAGGACGCTGAGCCCGACGATGAAGAACAGGATCGTCATCATCATGGAGGCCTTCTGCTCCCGCCTCTGCATCGCCTCCGCCTTCTGGGCGTTCACGATCTCCCGCCCCTTCCCCGCCGGGACGACGCGGATCTTGGGCTCGTTCGGGTCGTCCGCGTTGTGGTAGACGATGAGATCCTGGAGGTCGTCCCTCGGGAGGAGCTCCGTCATCGCCCGCGCGAGCATCGATTTCCCCGTGCCGGGGTCGCCGATGAGGAGGACGTGCCGCTTCTGCTCGGAGGCCTTCCGGACCACCTCCACGGCGGACTCCTGCCCGATCACCTGGTCGACGAGACGCTCGGGGATCTTGATCTCCGCCGTGCTCCGGAAGTCCTGTCCACGGATCCAGCGGTCGATGCCTTCCGATTCATCCGGTCCCGAAAGCGGTTCCGCCATCAGTTCCCAGTCCCACAAGCCCTTCTTACTGGATGATTACGGGCTTCCGGCAATTAAACCTTTTCGGCATGAAGTCCGAACAGGAAGGGCCGCTGGAGGCGGCGGCGGGGAGCTCATGCGGCCCGGGCCGCGATCATCTCCGCAAGCTTCATGAAGCCCACCTCGACGTTCTCGCCCGTCTTCGCGCTCGTGAAGAGGAACGGGGACTTGTGGCTGTCCGCGAGCTGTTTCACGTCGACCTCGGAGACCTTCGCCTGGTCCCTGAGGTCCGCCTTGTTCGCGAGGAACTGGACCGGGATGTTCCCCGTCACGCGGTTCACGGCCGCGATCCAGTCGTTCAGTTCGTGGAGCGTGTCCTTGCGGGTGATGTCGCACACCGCGAGGATCCCCTGGGCCCCGTGGAAGTACGCCTCCTTCAGCAGTTCCCGGAAGCCCTTCTCCCCCATGATGTCCCAGATCGTCATGTCGATCGCGATCTCGCCGTTCGACTTCGGGTTCCCGACGACGACTTCCTTCTTTGAGACCTTCGCGCCGAGCGTGGAGATGTACCGGTCGTCGAACTGGTCGTGGATGAACCGGCGGATCAGGCACGTCTTCCCCACGGCGCCCTCCCCGACGAGGCACACCTTGACCTTCATTTTTTGCCGCTCGACCATGTAAATCTCTCCTTAGGAACCTCGAGCTCGAACGAATTGCCGGACCCTATAAGAGGGTATCCGTGTCATTATCCTTTCGGAGAACAGGACGGGAATCGGGGACATTTCAGAGGTCCCCGTTGTGCCGCTCCGCGATCGCGGACGCGAGCGCGCGGAACGCATCCTCCACGCCCTCCCCCGTCTTCGCGCTCGTCATCAGGAACGTCGACGAGTGGATCCCGCCGAGGCGCGCGAGCTCCTCCGGGGTCACGTCCGCGCGGTCAACGAGGTCGACCTTGTTCCCGAGGAACACCATCGGGACGTTTCCGACCTGCTTCTTCGTGAGCTGGATCCAGTTGTTCAGGTCGTACAGCGTGTCCTTGCGGGTGATGTCGCACACCGCGATGACGCCCTGACATCCCTCGAAGTACGCCTCCTTAAGGAGCGCCCGGAAGCCCTTCTCGCCCATGATATCCCACACCATGAGGTCCATCCGGGCTGGAGATCCCCGCCACATTACGGGGACCGTCTTCTTCGTGACCTTCGTCCCCACGGTCGCGACGTAGCGGTCGTCGAACGTGTCCAGGACGAACCGCTTCACGAGGGACGTCTTCCCGACGGCGACCTCGCCGACGAGGGTGATCTTCGCCTTGATGTGCTTCTCCGGCGAGATCATTTCCTGCATCGCCCCCGCGAGATGCGACGGGCTTGCCTTATAGCCTTGCGCCTACCGTATCGGAAATGATAAGTGTCGCCGCGGCGCGGTCACTCCTCGTGCACGGACTTCGCGAGCCGCTCCTTGGCGACCCGCTCTGCGAGGCTCTGGAATCCGGCCTCCACGTTCTCCCCGGTCTTCGCGGAGGTGAAGGAGAAGGGGGAGTCGTATGCGCGGATCGCCTGGTGCATCTCGGCCTCCGCGAACTCGGCCTTGCCCCGGAGGTCCCACTTGTTCGCGAGGAACTGGATCGGGACCTTCCCCGTGACGCTGTACACGCCCTCGATCCAGTCGTCCAGGTCGTCGAGGGTGGACTTCCGCGTGACATCGCAGACCGCGATGATCCCTTTCGCGCCGTAGAAGTACGCTTCCTTCAGCAGCTCGCGGAACCCCTTCTGGCCCATGATGTCCCAGATCGTCATGTCCACCTTCAGCTCCCCCTCGCCGTACGGGTGGGACATCGAGAGCTCCTTCTTCGAGACCTTCGTCCCGAGGGTCTGGATGTACTTGTCGTCGAAGTCGTCCAGGACGAAGCGCCGGATCAGGGAGGTCTTCCCGACCGCGGCCTCGCCCACGAGGCAAATTTTCATCTTCATCCGACGGACGTCCATGGGACCGGCGTTCCGCGACGGCGTTCACTCGGGATAGCCGGATATAAACGTGCCGGGGATGTTATCAGGGCTGAAAGGTTGGCCCGGTCGGTTCCCGGTCACGAGGGGCCATTCCGTCCCCTCCCGTGCGGCGGGGGACCGAACTCGACTTATGCCCGGACCGCCATTCCCCGCCCGGTAAACGCAATGTGCGATGAGACCTGGGAACGGGAACTCGCGAAGCGGTGGAAGCTCCTCGCGGCTGAGGACGAGATGAAGTGGCTGCCCGTGCTCGAAGAGGATCGCCTCGAGGAGCGGGTCGAGCCCGTCGTGCTCCCGCCCGCACCCGCGTTCGCGGAGAAGAAGCGCACCCCGAAGATGCTCCTCCGATAGTCTCGGAACCGCACGGGCCCTCGGTACGCGAACGTTGTCGCCGAGTGGCTGGTGCAGTTCGTGTTCCCGGAGGTCCTGCCGGGGACCCCTTGGAACACTCGGTCCGTGACGGGGGCAGCGTTCTCGGGACTCGCCGCGCTCGAGTTCTTCTGGCTCCGGAGGGCCATCCACGTCGTCACCGACCTCCGTGCCACACTGCGGTCGATGAAGGGCCGAAATCCGGGTTTCCACTGCGGGGCGACCGGGAGTTCGCGAAGGATTAAATAGGCCCCACCCATAGCGAGGGCCCGCACCTCGACCAGACGCGTCTGGGCTCTCCCTACGGAACCCAAGAATGCGGGCCTGATCCGTTCTGGCCCCGCAGGCGGCGTCACGGCCGGGATGCGAGCGGCGCGGGGAACCGCGCCCGAAAGCGAAGGAGGCCCTCATTGGAGGACCGAACCGATGCCGAAGGAGCACAGACCACGTCACGGTTCCATGGGCTTTTCGCCCCGCAAGCGGAGCGCGAGCCCCATCCCGCACTTCGCGAGCTGGCCTGAGATCGACGGCGCGCCCAAGCTCCAGGGCTTCGCAGGGTACAAGGCGGGGATGACCCACGCGTTCGTCGTGGACTACCGCCCCACGTCCACGACCTCCGGCCAGGAGGTCCAGATCCCCGTCACGGTGATCGAGACCCCGCCGATGAAGGTCGCCGCGATTCGCGTGTACCGCCAGAGCCACTACGGGCTGCAGGTCGCCGGAGAGGCGTGGGCGAAGAACATCGACAAGGAGCTCCGGCGGGTGTTCCCGATCCCGAAGGACCACGACCCGGAGGAGGCCCTCGGGAAGATCGACGCCGCGACCCTCGAGGATGTCCGCCTGATCATGTACACGCAGCCCGACCTCCTCACGGGGGTCCCGAAGAAAGCCCCGGACCTGATGGAGCAACGGATCGGCGGCGGGACGTTCCCGGAGCGGTTCGCGTACGCGAAGGGGCTCCTGGGAAAGGAGGTCCGGGTCTCCGACTTCTGCCGCGAAGGCTCCATGGTGGACATCGCGGCGATCACGAAGGGGAAGGGGTGGCAGGGCCACCACACGCGGTGGCACACGAAACTCCTCAGCCACAAGAACTCGAAGCACCGGCGGAACATCGGGACCCTGGGGAACTTCATGCCCGGGTATGTCCGGAACACGGTCCCCCAGTCCGGCCAGTTCGGATACCACCAGCGCACGGAGTACAACAAGCGGGTCCTCCGGATCGGGGACGACGGGAAGGACATCACGCCGAACGGCGGGTTCCTCCACTACGGACCCGTCCGGACCCAGTACGTGCTCGTCCACGGATCGATCCCGGGACCCACGAAACGGCTCATCCGCCTCCGGGACGCGTCCCGGGCGGGCTTCGTGAAGCTCGAGAAGGCCCCCGAGCTCACGTACATCTCGAAGGAATCGAAGCAGGGGGTGTGAGGACGGCGAAGAAGAAGCTCGAGGAGCCGACGACCCCCATCGAGGACGAGAAGGCGCCCGAGGCTCCCGAGGAAAAGCCCGCGGCGAAGAAGGAAGCCGCCGCCACGGACGCGAAGAAGGCCCCGCGCGCGAAGAAGACGGCGAAGGAAGAGCCGAAGCGGGCGGAGAAGAAGCCGAAGCCCGCGCGCGCCGCGGTGTCCGCGAACCAGGTCCACGTGTACTCCCTGGAGGGCGAGGTCGTGAAGACGATCGAGCTCCCCTCCGTGTTCCAGTCCCCGGTCCGCACCGATCTCATCCGCCGCGCGGTCCGCGCGTTCCAGGCGAACCGTCGGCAGCCGTACGGGCCGAACCGGAAGGCGGGGATGCGCCACTCCGTCCGATGGTCCGGGAAGGGCCAGGGGGTCTCCCGCGCCCCTCGGATCCGCGGGACGATGATCGGGGCCCAAGCCCCCGGGACCGTCGGGGGCCGCAAGGGCCACGGTCCGAAGCCGTGGGCGGACTGGTCGATGAAGATCAACCACAAGGAGCGGCTGAAGGCCCGCAACGCCGCACTCGCCGCCCTCCACAAGCCGGAGACGGTCTCCCGGCGGGGCCACCGGTTCGAGGCGGAGCGGACGCTTCCCATCGTCGTGGAGAACGACCTCGAGGGTCTCTGGGAGAGCCTCGCCGACAAGAAGGACGAGGAGCGGGTGAAGGCCACGAAGCGCGGGGCGGAGGTCCTCAAGGCGCTGGGCGTCTATGGGGACATCGAACGCGCGACCGCGGGGACCCACATCCGCGCGGGCCGCGGGAAGTTGCGGGGGCGCCGCTATCGCACGCCGACCTCCGTCCTCCTCGTCGCGATGAAAGACGATGGCGTCGCGCGGATGTTCCGGAACTTCCCGGGCGTCGACGTCGTGAACCTTTCGGGCCTGAACGCGGAGATCCTCGCACCTGGCGGGGATCCCGGCCGCCTCGCGATCTTCACGGAGGGCGCGCTCGAGGCGCTGCGGGGGTGGGCCGCGTGACCGTGGACCCGCACTCGGTGCTCCTCCATCCGTACGTGACGGAAAAGACGCTGAACTTCCTCGAGGGGACGCCCGCGCTGAAGCAGACGGACGGGAACCGCCTGGAGTTCATCGTCCGCCGGACCGCGACGAAGACGCAGATCCGGGAGGCGTTCGAGACTCTGTTCGAGGTGAAGGTGGAGAAGGTGAACACGTACATCCACCGGGACGGGAAGCACGCGATCATCAAGCTCCGCAAGGAGTTCCGCGCGGAGGACGTCGCGATGAGGATCGGGGTGTACTGATGGGAAAGAACCTACCGCAGCAGCGCCGGGGCCGAGGGACATCGCCCACGTACCGTTCCCCGAGCCACCGCCACCCCGGCATGCCCGTGCACCCGAAGCTCACGGGCGAGGGGATCGTCACCTCGCTCGAGCACTCGCCGGGACGGACGGCCCCGATCGCACGGGTCAAGTATGGGCGGCTCGAGGTCCTGATGATCGCCCCGGACGGGCTGCAGGTCGGTCAGGTGGTCTCCATCGGCGGGTACAACATCGACCGCGGGAACACCCTCCCGCTCGGCTCGATCCCGGAGGGCACGCTCGTGTACAACGTGGAGTCGAACCCCGGGGACGGCGGGAAGTTCGTCCGGGCCGCGGGGACGACCGCGATTGTCGTGAGCCAGGCGGAGAAGACCGTCCTCCAGCTCCCGAGCGGGCAGTTCCACTCCTTCGATCCGAAGTGCCGCGCGACGATCGGCGTCGTGGCGGGGGCGGGCCGCCCGGAGCGCCCCTTCGCGAAGGCGGGGAAGAAGGTCCTCGCGTACCGCTCGTTCAGCAAGCCGCCGCTGTGGGTGCGGGGCGTCGCGATGAACCCTGTCGACCACCCGCACGGTGGCGGGGCGCACCAGCACGTCGGGCGGCCTTCGACGGTATCCTGGCACGCGTCCCCGGGGAGGAAGGTCGGCCGGCTCGGTCCCGTCCCGAAACGGATCAAGGAAAAGCGGCGGAGGCGGTAGGCGATGGCGAAGAAGATGGGGGGTCTCGCGAAGGCGGCGCGGAGGAAGCTTCGGAAGCGCGCAGCGGGGATCGAGGTCCGTCGGAAGAAGGAGTTCACGTACCGCGGCTACACCCTCGACGAGATGAAGGCGATGACCCTGCAGGAGGTCATCGAGCTGCTCCCCGCGCGGCCCCGGCGCACGTTCGTGCGGGGCTTGGACGAGGAGCAGACGATCTTCGTGGAGCGGTTCCGCGCGAAGCCGTGGGAGGAGAAGGGCCTCCGGACCCACTGCCGCGACGTCCCGATCCTCCCGGACTTCGTGGGGAAGAAGGTCTCGATCCACAACGGGAAGGCGTTCGAGACCGTCGAGATCAAGCCCGAGATGATCGGGCACTACATCGGGGAGTTCGCGATGACACGTAAGGTCGTGAAGCACAGCGGCCCGGGCGTCGGTGCGACGCGGTCGTCGAAGTTCATGCCGCTGAAGTAGGTGGGACATGACGAAGCTCGGTTACACGGTGGAATTCAAGGTCGAATCGATGGCGCGCGCGTACGGGCGCGAGCTGCCGATCCCGTGGAAGAAGGCGGTCGAGCTCGCCCACGCGCTCCGCGGGAAGAATGTCGAGAAGGCCCTGGAGTACCTGGAGAAGGTGATCACGTTGGAGCAGGCGGTCCCCTTCCGCCGGTACAAGCGGTGGGTCGCGCACAAGAGCGGCCTCGGCCCCGCGCGGTACCCCGTGAAGGCCGCACGGTACTTCAAGCGGGTGATCGAGTCCGCGGTGTCGAACGCGGAGTTCCTCGGACGGGAGGACCCCGACGCGATGGTGATCCGCACGATCAACGCACACAAGGGGACGATCGTCAAGGGCATGACGCGGAGGGCCCACGGGACGAGCACGCCCTGGAACCAGGACACCGTGAATCTCGAAGTGATCCTAGAGGAGATCGAATAGGATGGCGGGCGAGAAGCAGGTGCAGCGGAAGGACCGGCGGATCGTGATCGAGAACGTCCGCAGGATGCTCCTCCAGGAATACCTGATGAAGCAGACGCGGCGGGCGGGCTTTGGCGGCCTCGACATCCAGCGGACGCCGATGGGAACCCGCGTCACCCTGATCGCGGAGCGGCCCGGGCTCGTGATCGGCCGGAAGGGCGGGGCGATCAAGGCGCTGACGGAGGCCGTGGAGCGGCAGTTCAATTTCGACAACCCGCAGATCGAGGTGCAGGAGGTCACGACCCCCGCGCTGAACGCGCAGATCATGGCGGAGAAGCTCGCGAACGCCCTCGAGCGGGGCTGGCACTTCCGCCGCGCGGGCCACTCCACGGTCCGGCGGATCATGGAGGCGGGGGCGAAGGGCTGCCTGATCGTGATCGCGGGGAAGCTCACGGGTCAGCGGCACCGTCGCGCGAAGTTCAAGGACGGCCACATCAAGTACTGCGGCGAGCCGCGGAACACCTGGATGCGAAAAGGATTCGCGGTCGCGAAGCTCAAACCGGGCGTGATCGGCGTCACAGTCCAGATCATGGACCCGGACGCGAAGCTTCCGGACGAAATCGAGATCACCCCGCCGACCCCGGAGTCGATCGCGGCGGCGGTCGCCGCCCGCGAGGAGGCGGCCGCGGCGGTGGCCCAGGCGGCGCTTGCCGGACCTCCCGCAGCCGCACCCGCTCCGGAGGTCCCCATGGGCGAGGAGGACGAGGACCCCATGATCGATCTTCCTTCGGAGGACAAACCCGTCGAGCTCGTGAAGACCGGGAAGGTCGCGGGGAAGCGGCTGAAGAAGGTCCTGAAGAAAGCCCAAGAGCTTGAGGGCGAGGCGGACACGGGCGTCGACGCGAAGGAGGAGACGAAGTAGATGGCGCTCCTCCGCACGAAGGAGATCCGCTCGATGGACGACAAGGCGCGGTCGGAGAAACTGAAGGAGCTCCGGAACGAGCTCCTCCACGAGCGAGGCGTCGCCGCGATGGGCGGGGCTCCGCACTCCCCCGGGAAGATCCGCGCGATCCGGCGGAGCATCGCCCGGATGCTGACGATCATGCGGGAGGAGGAGATCGCGAAGGTGCGCGCCCCCGCCCCCAAGGTGAAATCGAAACCGGAGGGTGGCGCGTGAACGTGCGGAAGCACGAGCTCATCGGTCTCCAGGTCGCGATCCTCCGGTCCCCGGACCCGAGTCTTGTCGGCGTTCGAGGCCTCGTCGTGGACGAGACGCGGAACACGCTCGTCGTCGAAGCGGGCGGGCGGGAGAAGCGGGTCCCGAAGGAGGGCGCCCGATTCCGGTTTGATGTGCAGGGCGGCGTCGAGGTGGACGGGGACGAGATCCTGTTCCGCCCCGAGGACCGCACGAAGAAGGCGAGGTGAGGCGGACGGCGAAGAAGGAACCCGAAACGAAAGCCCCCGCGGCCCCCGCCGCGGCGCCGCCCGCGCCGAGGTCCAGAAAGGTCGCGGCCCCCGCCGCGCCGAAGCCCGCGGCCCCCAAGGCCCCCCTGAAGGCACGGGACATCGGGATCGACGTCCCCGCCCCCGCGAAGGCGTGCGAGGACCAGCACTGCCCGTTCCACGGGAAGCTCAGCGTCCGGGGCCAGTCCCTGAGCGCGGTCGTCGTCGCGAACCGGATGCAGCGGACGGTCGTCGTCGAGCGGTCGTCCTCGAGGTACATCCAGAAGTACGAGCGGTACGAGAAGCGGACCCGTCGGATGCTCGCGCACGCGCCGGAGTGCCTGAACCTCCAACCCGGACACGTCGTGACCCTGATGGAGTGCCGGCCCCTCAGCAAGACCGTCTCCTTCGTCGTGATCCAGACCCAGGGGGCGGGGCCGTGAAGGGCCTGCCCGGGAGACAGACGCGGGGGCTCCCGACGGGCGCCCGTCTCGACTGCATCGACAACACGGGCGCGAAGATCGTCGAGATCATCTCCGTGAAGACGTACAAGGGCGTCCGCAAGCGGCGGGCCTCCGCGGGGATCGCCGATCTCCTCGTCGTCACCGTGAAGAAGGGGAGCCCGGAGATGCGGAAGCAGGTCGTGAACGCGGTGATCGTTCGCCAGCGCCGCCCGTTCCGGCGGCCGGACGGGACGTGGGTCCGGTTCGAGGACAACGCGTGCGTCCTGACGACCCCGGAGGGAGAAGTGAAGGGCTCCGACATCAAGGGCCCCGTCGCGCGGGAGGCCGCGGAGCGGTGGCCCCGGATCGCCGCGACGGCAAGCATGATCGTGTGAGGTTCCAACAATGGTGAGCGCACTACCCCGGAAGCAGAGGAAGAGGCAGGCGGAGGCGAACTGGCAGCAGCGCCACCGCAACCTTGCGGCGCACGTCGACCCCGCGCTCCGGAAGAAGCACGACTGGAAGATCCCGAGGGCCGTCCCGCTCCGGAAGGGCGACGAGGTGTTCATCGCGCGCGGGAAATTCCGCGGCCGGAAGGGGAAGGTCATCGGTGTGAACTCGTCGAAGGGGACCGTGACGATCGAGGGGATCAAGATCAAGAAGACGGACGACAAGGAGGTCGCGAGGCCCCTGCACCCCTCGAACCTGATCCTGACGTCCCTCGACGAGACGGACCCGCGACGGCGGGACCGACTGCTGGGAGGCTGAGACGACGGCGAAGAAGCACCTGAAGCGGCTGCCCGCCCCCCGGTCTTGGAGGATCGAGAGGAAGACCGCATTCTGGACGATGAAGCCGTCCCCGGGTCCCCACGCGATCGATGAGTCCGTGCCCGTCGGGCTCGTGCTCCGGGACATGCTGAAATACGCGGACACCGCGCGGGAGGCCCGTGCGATCCTCGGCTCCCGCGGCGTCCTCGTGGACGGCCGGGCGGTCCGGGACCCGAAGCTCGGGATCGGTGTGATGGACGTCCTCTCCCTGCCCGCGACGAAGGAGCAGTTCCGGATGCTCGTGGACACGATGGGGCGCCTGCGGCTCGTTCCTATCGACGCGGAGCAGGCGCAGTGGAAGCTCTGCCGGATTGAGGGGAAGACGACCCAGAGAGGCGGGACGATCCAGGTGAACCTCCACGACGGGAGGAACCTCCTGCTGCCGAAGAGCGAGTACGCGACGGGGACGACCCTGAAGGTCGGGGTCCCGAAGCAGACGGTCCTCGGGACGTTCCCGATGGAACCCGGCGCGACGGTCCTCCTCATCGGCGGCCAGCACGTCGGCGAGATCGGCCACGTGGAGCGGGTGGAGAAGACCCGGAACCCGCGGGCGAACGTCGTCCACTTCAAGGAAGGATTCTCGACGGACGTCACGAAGGTCTTCGTGATCGGTCGGGCGGTGCCCGAGATCCCGATTCCGGAGGCCCCCGCAATCGAGGTGAGGGCGTGACGGACGCCGCGAACCCGATGCGGGCGATCTCCGTGGAGAAGGTCGTCGTGAACATCGGCGTCGGCGAGGCGGGGGAGAAGCTCCTGAAGGCGGTGAAGGTCCTGGAGCTCGTCACGGGCCAGAAGCCCGTCCAGACCCTCAGCAAGGACACGATCCGGGACTGGGGGATTCGCCGGAACATGCCGATCGGGGCGCGTGTGACGCTCCGGGGGACGAAGGCGGAGGAGTTCCTTCGGAAGGCGCTCACGATCCGGAGCAACCGCCTCGCGGCGTACAGCTTCGACCCCCGCGGGAACGTCTCGTTCGGCATCCCGGACTACACGGACTTCGAGGGGATGAAGTACGACCCGGAGATCGGCGTGTTCGGGATGGACGTCGCCGTCGTCCTACAGAGGCCCGGGTACCGGATCGCCCGCCGGAAGCTCGTCCCCCGGCGGATCCCGAAGGCCCACCGGATCACGAAGGACGAGGGGATCGAGTTCATCCGTTCCTCGTTCAAGGTGGAGGTCGTCGAGTGAAGCCGAGGAAGGAGTTCGGCCGGAAGAAGGGCTGCCTGCGGTGCGGCCGGAAGCGGGGGATCGTCCGCCGCTACGGGATGCACCTGTGCCGGCAATGCTTCCGGGAGGTCGCGTACGAGCTCGGCTTCCGGAAGTACAGCTAGGTGACATCATGCTCCAGGACCCACTCAACGACGCATTGGCGGTGATCAAGAACGCGGAGGTCGCCGGGAAGGGCGAGTGCACGCTCCGCCCCGCCTCGAAGCTCGTCGGTCGCGTCCTGGACGTGATGAAGCAGGCGGACTACATCAGCGCGTTCGAGCGCGTGGAGGACGGCCGCGGCGGGTTCTTCCACGTCCAGCTCAAGGGGAGCATCAACAACTGCGGCGTGATCAAGCCGCGGGCCGCCGTCCGGCGCACGGAGCTGGACAAGTGGGAGGCCCGGTACCTCCCCGCGCAGGACTTCGGGCTCCTGATCCTGACGACGACCGCGGGAGTGATCTCGCAGAGCCGGGCGAAGGAGATGGGCGTCGGCGGGAAGCTGATCGCCTTCGTGTACTGAGGCAGACGATGGCACGAACCGGATTCGCGGAAGAGCGCGTGTCGGCCCCGTCCGGGGTCACCCTCCAGCTGAAGGGGGACGAAGTCCTCGTCTCCGGGAAGCTCGGGGCGCTCCGCCGCCGGCTCACGCACCCGCGGGTCGGGCTGGCCCTGGACGGCGGGGAACTCCGGATCCGATCGGACCTCCCGTCCCGCCGGGAGAAGGCGGTCGTCGGCACGTTCGCGGCCCACGTCCGGAACATGATCGTCGGGGTCACGCAGGGCTTCATGTACAAGATGAAGATCGTGTACGCGCACTTCCCCATGAAGGCGAGCGTGAGGGGGAAGGAGTTCGTCATCGAGAACTTCCTCGGCGAGAAGTCCCCGCGGCGCGCGGAGATCCGCGGAGAGACGAAGGTCACGGTCCAGGGGGACCAGGTCGAGCTCTCGGGCCTGAACGTCGAGGACGTCGGGCAGACCGCCGCGAACATCGAGCAGGCGACGAAGATCCGCGGCTTCGACCCGCGCGTCTTCCAGGACGGCATCTACATCACGAACAAGGCGGAGGAGGCGTAGCCGGATGGCGGAGGAGAAGCCGAAGACGACGGAGGAGGCCGCCCCGAAGCCCGTGAAGAGGACGAAGAAGGTCCTCCCGGACGAGCCCGTGGCGACGCCCGCCCCGGAGGCGCCGCAGAAGGCCCCCCCGAAGCCCGCGGCGAAACCCGCTGCGAAGGCGCGGGTGAAAGTCCCCGCCAAACTCGAGGCGAAGAGGCCGGCGCCCAAACCCGCCCCGAAGCCGAAGGCCGCGCCGAAGCCCGTGGAGAAGAGGCCGAAGCCAGAGCCCGTCGAGCCCGAGAAGGTGCACGTCGAGGTCGAGAAGAAGGAACCGGAAAAGAAGCCGCCGGCGAAGAAGCCGGGGAAGGCCCCCGCCCGGGAGAAGAAGCCCGCCAAGAAGGAGAAGAGACCCTCGAAGAAGGCGGAGAAGGAAGAGGAGGCGGAGGAGGCCGAGGAGGAAGAGGAGGAGCACGAGGCCCGCAAGAAGCCCGAGCTCACGGCAGCGATCCGCGCGGCCCTCCGGATCCGGATGGACATCGCCCGCCGGCGCCCCACGTTCTACCGCCAGGAGTGGTACCGGTACCGGCGACTCGGCCTCAAGTGGCGCAAGCCGATGGGCGGCCAGTCGAAGCTCCGCCGCCACCTCGGCTACCGGATCAATGTCGTGTCCATCGGCTTCCGGGGCCCGAGGCCCACGCGGGGGTTCCACCCGAGCGGGTTCCGGGAGGTCCTCGTCCACAACGCCGCGGAGCTGAAGGGGGTCGACCCGAAGACCCAGGCGGTCCGGATCGCCGGCGGCGTGGGCGCTCGGAAGCGCGTCGCGATCCAGGAGGAGGCGGACGGCCTCGGCATCCGCATCCTGAACCGGAGGGAGGAGTGATGGACCTGAAGTTCGTGCGGCGGATCGCCGCGGAACTCATGAAGTGCGGGGAGAACCGGGTCGCGATCAGCAACGACCCCGCCCGCCAGGAGAAGCTCGCGGACGCGATCACGCGGGAGGCGGTTCGGGGTCTGATCGACGAGGGCACGATCCAGAAGCGGCCTGCGATCGGCGTCTCGCGGGGCCGTGCGAGGGCCCGCGACGCACAGCGCGCGAAGGGCCGCCGCCGGGGGATCGGAAGCCGCGAGGGCGCGACGAACGCCCGCTTCCCGAGGAAGCGCCGGTGGATCATCCGGATCCGCGCGATCCGGATCCGACTGCGGGAGTTGAAGGCCCAGGGCCGCATCGACAGGTCCACGTACCGCAAGTTCTACTCCCAGGCGAAGGGCGGGATGTTCCACAGCCGCGCGCACCTCGAGCAGCAGCTCCGGGCCGCGGGGTACCTGAAGGGAGGGACGCCATGAGGCGCCACGGTCCGCACTACCGGGTGCCGTTCCGTCGGCGGCGGGAGGGCCGCACGGACTACCGGAAGCGGCTCCAGCTCCTCCGGGGGGATGCCCCGCGGGCGGTCGTCCGGAAGACGAACGCCGGGGTCATCGTCCAGGTGTGCGCGTACTCCGATCGCGGGGACCGGGTCCTCGCGGGCGCGGTCGCCCAGGAGTTGAGGAAGCTCGGGTGGACGGGCTCCACGGGGAACCTGCCCGCCGCGTACCTCACGGGGTACCTCGCCGGGAAGCGCGCGGCCGCGAAGGGCGTGACCGCCGCGGTCCTCGACCTCGGGAGGCAGCACCCGACGAAGGGCGGGCGCCTGTACGCGGTGCTGAAGGGCCTCCTCGATGCGGGGGTCGCGATCCCCCACGACGAGGGCGTCCTCCCCGATCCGCAACGGGTCCAGGGAGCGCACCTCGGGGGCGACGCGGCCCAGCGGTTCGCCGCGACGAAGTCCAAAGTGGAGGCGGGCTGAGATGGGAGATCGGGGTCGTCGGGAGCGCGCGCCGCGGTCCTTCGCGGACTGGAAGCCGAAGACGAAGCTCGGCCGGCTCGTCCTGAAGGGGGACATCACGACGTTCGACGACGCCCTGAACACCGGGTTCCCCGTGCGGGAGCCGGAGATCGTCGACATCCTGCTCCCGGAGCTCGAGGACGAGGTCCTCGACGTGAACATGGTCCAGCGGATGACGGACTCCGGGCGGCGGGTGAACTTCGCGATCACGTGCGTCGTCGGGAACCGCGACGGGTTCGTCGGCCTCGGGCGGGCGCGCGGGAAGGAGGTCGGCCCCGCGATCCGGAAGGCGATCGACAACGCGAAGATCAACATGATCCGCGTGAAGCGCGGATGCGGCTCCTGGGAGTGCGGCTGCTTCCGGTCCCACAGCCTCCCGTTCAAGGCGTTCGGTCGGAGCGGCTCCGTCGATGTCACCCTGAAGCCGGCCCCGCAGGGCGTGGGGCTCGCGGTCGGGGACGTCGCGAAGTCCGTCCTGCGGCTCGCGGGGATCACGGACGC
>JAIBJG010000136.1 GCA_020029475.1 Methanobacteriota archaeon
GTCCAGCCGCCAGGAGAGCGTGACCGCGACGTACGAGCGGGACGAGGCGAAGGACCTGACGATCACGGCGGACCTCGTCTGGCAGAGCCGGAAGAAGACCCCCCTCCTGAACGCACTGAAAGAATGGGTGTGGTCCGTCGGGGGCCGGGGCGGGGAGGAGGAGGACGCCGCCCCGGACGCGGGATCCGCGGACGCGATCGACCGGGAGCTCGCGGTGTGGGACGCGGTCCATCGGCCGGACGAGGAACGACTCCGGAAGGAGGGTCGGCCGGAGGCGTGGATCACGCGGGACGTCCGGGACTGGAAGCGGAAGCGGACGGAGAAGCGGCGGGAGCTCACGGGGCGGTTCCGGCCCGATTAGGAGGCCGTCGGGGCGACCTCGAGCCGCGTGCCGCACTTCCGGCACCGTCCGAACCGATCGCCTCTCTCGGAGAACTGCCGAACGTCCGGCCGAAGCTTGAACGATATTCTCCCAACCCCCGAGAGGAGAGGCGGCTCCGCCGCGCGAAGCGTCTGAGTCTATAAAAAAGTTGCGAGCGGGCATCGCGACAACGCATTCATCAACCCAGCGCGAACGTATTTCGGGACCCTGCGCGTTGTCGCGGGGAATGCGGGGCCGCTTCATCACGTTTGAGGGCATCGACGGGTCCGGGAAGACGACCGTCGTGCACCGGATCGAGCCGGAACTGCGAAGACGTGGGTACACCGTCGTCCTCACGTCGGAACCGACGCGGACCTGGCTCGGGGACGCGGTCCGGGAGAGCTACGACGACGATGTCGGACCCCTCGCAGAGACCTTCCTGTTCCTCGCGGACCGGGCGGCGCACACGGAACGGATCCGCGACTGGCTGCGGACCGGGGCAATCGTGGTCTCGGACCGCTATGCGGACTCGACGTACGCGTACCAGGGCGCCCGCCTCGAGGGGGTCGTGAAGGACCCGATCCGCTGGCTCCAGCGGGTGAGCGCGCCCGCGATCCTCATCCCCGATCTGACGATCCTGCTGGAGATCCCGCCCCGGCTCGGCCTCCGGCGGATCGCAGACCGGAAGCGGAAGGTCCGGTTCGAGAAGGAGCGCTTCCTGACGAAGGTCGCGAAGAACTACGAGAAACTCGCCCGGTCCCCCCGGTTCGGCCGGATCGACGCCTCCCGCCCCGCGAACGAGGTCGCCAGGGACGCGATCGCGGTCATGGACCGACGGTTGGGCCTCCGAGTCCGTTGACCTGCGTGGACTGCACGACGAAGGCCTTCGCGAACAGTGTCGCCATCGCGGTGTCCCCCTTCTCGAGCTGGACCAGGAAGGCCCGACCGAACGCGATCTTCGTCTGGACGGACGGGGGCGGGGCCGCCATGGAGCGGTCGTCGATGCCTCGCGGGAATCTTGAACGTGCCCGCGCAAAACTCATTATCGATACGGTAAGCGAAGCGGGACGGGCTTACGCTGCCGCATCCCTCGGCGGCTGGACAAACCTTTTATGCGCTCCTCTCGATTCTCGCCGCCATCGGGATGCACTCATGGTGACCGAGGCCCATTCGAGGCCCTCCGCCCACCCCGGGGGCCGGGACTTCGTCGGCGTCGTCTACGGCGACGTCGGCTCTACGGCCCTGAAGTTCTCCGTCGTCCGCCCCGTCGAGCGGAACGAGTTCGTCCAGATCCCCCACGAGACCTGCGGCGCCGTCCTGGGGCGGGTCGAGGAGGTCGCGCGGCACACGGACCTCTCCCTCGAGAAGGCGCAGCTCCTGGGGAGCGGGGAGCCCGTGGAGATCGAGGAGAAGATGTCCGCGAGCGTCGCGGTCGTCGGGTACCGGGACGACCGGGACCTCCTGCAGGTCCCCCGGACCCCGTTCCGGGCGGGCGCGGAGGTCCAGCACGCGGACGAGGCCCTCATCAAGAAGGTCCTCGGGTTGCGGGACGACCGCCACCACGGGGCGTACATCGGCCTCCTGTCGGGCCACGGGATCAAAGTGTACCTGGACATCAACGCGATGGTCCAGAAGCACGTGAGCGTCCTCGCGAAGACGGGCGGGGGGAAGTCGTACATCACGGGGGTCCTGATCGAGGAGCTGATGAAGCACCACGTCACGTGCGTGATCCTGGACCCCCATGGGGAGTACGCGAGCCTCGCGGAGAAGGGGAAGGTCGCCCACGGGTCCGAGCGGTTCGACGTGGACCCCCGCGGGTACCGGGACGTGATCCAGGTCTTCTCCCCGGACGTGAAGGTGAGCCCCCACGCCCGCCCGCTGAAGTTCACCCTCAGCAACCTGGACGCGCGGGACATCCTGTCCCTCACGGGCGGGGGCGGGAAGCTCCGCCAGCACCTCACCGCCCTCCGGAAGGCCCTCGACCTCCTGAAGCAGACCTCGCGGGACTACTCGATGATGGACATCATCCGGCTCCTCGAGAAGGACGAGGATCCCCAGAACGCGGCCCTCGTGGACGACCTGGAGTACCTCGCGGAGGTGGACATCTTCGCGCGGGAGGGGACCCGGATCGACGATCTCGTCGTGAAGGGCCAGACGACGATCATCGACCTGAAGGGGACGCCCCCGGACATCCAGGAGCTGATCGTGAACCGCCTCTGTACCGCGCTCTTCGAGCTCCGGAAGGTGAACAAGATCCCGCCCCTCATGCTCGTCGTGGAGGAGGCTCACAACTTCTGCCCGCAGGTCGGCCAGGTCGCGTCCTCGAAGGTATTCCGGACGATCGCGAGCGAGGGCCGAAAGTTCGGCCTCGGGATCCTTATTGTGACCCAACGGGCCGCGAAGGTGGACAAGAACGTGCTGAGCCAGTGCAACACGCAGATCATCCTGAAGG
>JAIBJG010000027.1 GCA_020029475.1 Methanobacteriota archaeon
CCGCAGACCGCGAGCAAGATCCTCGCGAAGATGCACGACGACGAGAAGACGTTCTACGAGGACCTCTTCGATGCGAAGGTCCGCTACGTCACCACGCGGCAGTTCTGGGACGATCGGCCGAAGATCGATCCGGCTTCGAAGCCCCTGATGTACTGATGGGGGCCGGGACGTTCTCAGGGGTTATATAGTTGCAACTGTTATAACGGACCGTGTACAAGAGCGTCCCCGTAAAGCGCGACACCTATCGAAAGTTGAAGGACTACAAGATGGCGGGCGCCTCCTTCGACGACGTTCTGAACGAACTCATGCGCAGCGTTCCGGTCGAGGCCGTCGCCGAGCGGGTGATCCGCGAACACTACGACCGGATGGGAGAGCGAGAGGGGCGCCCGTGGCGAGAGGTGCTGCGCCGCCGGCGGGCGTGATGCCCTAGTGCTCAGCAACACGGTATTCATCCATCGGCGCGCTGAAAAGGAACTACTGAGCCTACCGAGACACGTCATCGAACGGTTCCGGAAGGTCTTTGAGATGCTCGAGGACGATCCATACCGGCCCCGGCCGGGTTGCGACATCCGGCTCGTGAAGGGCCACCCACACCTGCGGGCAGTCCGTGTCGGCGATTACCGCGGGATCTACGAAGTCGTGGAGGAGGAGAAGGCGGTGTGGTTTACGAAATTCGGGCCTCGACGCTCCGTGTACGGCTAGTGTCCGGACAGGGACCGTCGCAGGGGGGAATTGGACTCCGACCTGCGCCTTACCCAAGAGCTGCGATAGTCATCGCGAGGTGGTCTTCCCAGTCGGTTTGGTGCCCCTTCGGTCAGCCGTAAGTAACGCATAAGTAACTCTGCGCTGTTATGAGCAATGATGCAAGACCGGACCACGCTCCCGCTCCGCAAGGCCACCCGGGACCGGCTGAGGGCTTTTGGAAGGAAGGGGGAGAGCTACGATGACATCCTTCGTCGACTGATGGAAATCGCCGAAGAGAGCGCATTCTACGAGCGCCAAGTAAGGATCTTGAAGGAGTCCCGATTCCATTCCCTCAGCGAAATTTGAGGTGCTCCTCTCCGACGAAGCGTTGGCGTTCCTGCGGTCTCTGGAGACTCGCCAGCGCGATCGAGTCCTCGACCACCTGAAGGCACTTGAGACGGACCCATTCCGCGCGCGTCCCAGGGCCGATATCAAGAACTGCGGGCGGCACCACGGCCAAACGTTCTACCGGTTGCGGGTCGGGGACTTTCGTGTCGTTTACGTGGTCGAGGGGCGCCAGGTCAAAGTGACAGAGATCTTCCGGCGAGGCCGAGGCTACCGGTGGCTGGAATAGCCGCTGCCATCCTTCATGAGCTACTCGGACCCATCTTGGCCAGACGTCAGAGCCGCATGGGGGAATTGAACCCCCGACCTGCGCCTTTCTGGGCCGCGCGACGGCGGCTCACCAAGGCGCCGTCATTGATTCGCCCACTCCACAACGGTCGCCTCCCCCTGCCCAACGCCGACGCAGAGGGTCGCGAGGCCGCGGTACGGCCGCTTCTCCTCCGGAGCCCGCCGCCGCATCTCGTGGAGCAACGTCGTCAGGATCCGCGCGCCGCTGCAGCCGAGCGGGTGGCCGAGCGCAATCGCCCCGCCGTTCACGTTCGTGATCTCGTGGCGGAACCCGAGCTCCCGCATCACGACGAGGGATTGAATCGCGAACGCCTCGTTCAGCTCGATGAGCCCGAGGTCTTCGACCTTGATTCCCGCCCGGGCGAGCACCTTTCGCGTGGCGGGGATCGGGCCGAGACCCATCGTGCGGGGCTCCACGCCCGCCGCGGCGGATGCGACGACGCGGGCCATCGGCGCGAGTCCGAGCTCCTTCGCCTTCGAGTCGCTCATTATCAGGAGGGCCGCCGCGCCGTCGTTCACGCCGCTCGAGTTCCCCGCCGTCACGGTGCCCCCTTCGCGGAAGGCGGGGGAGAGCTTCGCCAAGGCCTCGAGGGACGTGTCGGGGCGGGGATGCTCGTCCCGGGTGACGAGCGCGACCCCGCCCTTCCTCTGGGGGACCGGAACGGGGACAATCTCCTCCGCGAATCTCCCGCTCTCGATCGCGGCGATGGCCCGCCGGTGGCTTTCGAGGGCGAAGCGGTCCTGCTCCTCGCGGGTGATCTTCGGGCCGACGAGCCGCAGGTTTTCTGCAGTCTCCCCCATGGACTCCGTGCCGAACTTCTCCTTCATCTTCCGGTTCGGGAACCGCCACCCGAGGGTCGTGTCCCACGCAGTGAGGTGGGACATCGAGCCGTCGGGGTTCTTCGGGATCGCGTACGGGGCGCGGCTCATGCTCTCGACGCCCCCCGCCACGAAGACGTCGCCCTCCCCAACTTTGATCGCTCGGGCAGCGGCGTTAGTCGCCGCGAGGCCCGAGGAGCAGAGGCGGTTGAACGTCACCGCCGCGACGGAGACCGGGAGGCCCGCCAGGAGGGCCGCCATGCGAGCGACGTTGCGGTTGTCCTCCCCGGCCTGGTTCGCGCACCCCATGTAGACCTCTTCGACGAGGCCCGGCTCGATCCCCGCCCTGCGCACCACCTCAGCGACGACGAGGGCCGCGAGGTCGTCGGGCCGAACTTCACGAAGGGCGCCGTTGTGACGGCCGATTGGGGTGCGGACCGCCTGAACGACTACGGCTTCCGTCAAGGGTTGGCCTCGGTTGCCCGAAACCTGCTCACGCTCTTGGGGGTTTTGGTTCTCCGACGCGTCCCGGAGCTCGGTTGCTTCGAATGGGGAGGACCCTTCGCATTGAGGTGCTTCATTTTGCGATAAAGGGCCTCGCTACCGGAGAGCTGTTCGCCCGAGGGTCTAGACTTGGGAGGTAGTCCGGTGAATCGTGCCTTATGCCGCATGAACTGAGCGAGCACCGCCCCCTGTCTTCGCTTGATTCTCAATTTGGGCGTCAGTAATTCCAGCATCCCTCCAATGGCTCCCTCCGACCAGACCACCTGGTACGCGTCACTCCAAGCTTTGTTCGGAGCGCGCTGATTCACCAAGGCACCACCGTAAGTTCGCCGGATCGCCTCTAGGACCGGGTACTTTGTGTTGCTGACGCAAATCCGCCCTGTGTACCTGGGCCATCGATGCCCGTGCTGCTTCGACTTCATGATCATCAAACTGCCTTCAGCATCAACGAAGCCCGCGAGGTATTCCTTTGAAATTCTCCACTGTCCTTGGACTACGGATGCCCTGACACTTCGCGGGTCTGACGAGGCAGGATTGGCCCGGGAGCCTCGGGCGTTGAGTGTCTTCAGGCGGATGTGAAAGGCCTCACGGGCGCTCAGTTCTTGCTCTCGGTGGGGAAGAAGACGCCCTGCTCGATCCCGCCGCCTTTTGCACGCGTGGACCCGACGCGTAAAATCGAGGATGGTGGCCGCCTGTGGTCCCTTGATTCTCAGGTGCGAAGCCAATCGCGACAAGAGAACCTCCGCCTGCGCATTCGTCCAGATGAGGGCGTAGGAGGGCTTCCATTTGGGGTTCCGATCACTTCGGCCGGTCAGAATCCCGCCCCACCGCCGACGGATCTCAACGAGGATGCGGCGGTCAGTGTTGGTGATGCTCACCCGGGCACAATACTCCTGTGATGGCAGGCGGGGAATCCTAGCTACCGAGAGATGCCCTTCGCCGTCGACAAAACCAGCCAGATATCGAATTGAAATCGTTGCGAGTCTCGAGAAGCCCCGAGGTCTTCTGCTTTGGGGGGGAAATGGCTGAAAGCGCCCTAGGTACGACGATCTCCGCCCTCGCCCTTGACGGCGTGGTACTTCGACGACTCGAGGTCGAGTTCGAAGTCCTCTTCCTTCACTTCGCCGGGGGTGAAGACCTTGCCGGGCTCGAACTCGAGCTTCTTCTCTTCCTTCTTCTTCCGCTTCTGCGGGCGCGGTTCAGCCTGCTGTTGCATACCGTTCCTCCAATTTCGTTGCGTATGGATCGTACAGGTCTATCCGCCGCCGGGTCCCGTCGTTCACGACCAAGAGACTCCAATCAATCGCCTCGATATTGAATCTGTCGCACAGATTTCGCCGAAGCGCTGCACGTGTGTCTGTGGGAGGCTCCTGGATCGCCTTCAGGATCCGGTCGTCCGTCGTCACCCGGTCGACGAGCCCCCGCCGCTGACGCTTGTAGAACAGGGAACGCTCCTCGCCGATCTCGGAGTACTGCTTGCATGCGCTCATCTCCACGTCCCTGCCGTCGTCTTCCGCGGTCGCGTCCTGGATCGCGTACCACCGGTCGAGCCACTCGATGCGGCGGGCGAGGTCCCTCGAGCTCTTGCTCTCCAGGCCGTCGAGGACCTCCTCGAAGAGCCGGAACGCGCGCTTGTCCGCGTCCCCGTCCAGGATCCCCTCGATCTTCCCGAGGTAGTACCGCTGGACGTCGATCGGGGACACGACGGAGCCGTCGTCGAGATGGACCTTCCACTTCCCGGGGTCCCGGATCTCCACGTTGTGCCAGACGTCGTCCACGGGGGTCTTCAGCTTCGGCGCGTCGTCGAGCATCCCCTTCTCCATGAGCCCCAGGACGGAGGAGGTCACGAAGTGCCGGAGGAGGATCGCGGTCTCGTTCATCAGGGCGTCCCCGACGATCACGTGGAGCCGGCGCCACCGCCGCGCGTCCGCGTGGGGCTCGTCCCGCGTGTTCAGGATCCCCGTGTCGTGCATCGTCTCCCCGCTCACGACCGTGGAGGTGAGGTATGCCATGGGGGACAGGACGTACTTCCCGTCCAGGATGTCCCCCGCCCCCGTGTAGATGAAGCGGGTCGCGAGGTGCGGGACGAGGGCCCGCACGTACTCCTGGGGGAACGCGAGGTCCCGGGAGACGCAGTAGTTCTCGTGGGAGCCATACGACGTCCCGTCCGGGGACGTGTTGTTCTTGAACGCGTGGATCTTCACGCCGCCCGCCGTGTACTTGTCCTCCATCACCTTCCGGAGCCAGTCGAGGATCTTCTCCCCCGCCTTCTCCCACGTCACGAGGTCCCAGGGGTTCGAGACCTCGCACGTGGACAGCTCGAAGTGCCCGACGTCGTAGTACGCGCGGGAGCCGTTCGTGATCCACTCCCCCGCGAGGTGGAGGTCGGACTCCCGCAGGAGGTCGAGGGCGAGGACGTGGGGGTCGAAGCCCAGGGTCCCCATCTTGCGGCAGAACAGCGTGTACTCGTGCTCGGTCCCCTGGACCCGCTTCCCCATCGGTCACCCGACCATCGGGTCCGCGCCCGTCCGGAAGACCTCCCGCTGGCGCTTCTCGTACACGTACATCTCCGTGATCGCGTGCTCCTTGCACTCCTCGTCCACGGCCATCTCGAGGTCCTTGAAGGAGAGGCCCTCCTTCTTCCGGTCCGCCTTCTTCATCGCGATCACCCGCTTCACGTAGTTCTTCTTCGCGGTCTTCACGATCGCGCTGATGATCGCGCCGCTGACGATATCCATCCGCTTCACGGTCTTGATCGCCTCCTTCGCCTCCGCGTCGAGCTTCACCTTCACCCACTTGTTCTCGCCGTACAGCTCGTCGATCACGTACTTGCGGAGGGCGTTGATCGCGGCGCCACGGCCTCCGTGCTCGGACTCGAGGTCCGCGGGTACGGGGAGGTCCTCCGTGAGGTAGATCTTCGCGATCTCCTCCGAGGCGTTGCGGTTCGGGCGGGGGATCTCGATGATCTCGTCGAACCGGCCCGGCCGGAGCAGGGCGGGGTCCACGAGGTCCGCGCGGTTCGTCGCGCCGAGGACGAACACGTTCTCCATCTGGATGAGGCCGTCCATCTCGCTCAGGATCTGCGCGATGATGTTCTTGTGGACGCCGGAGGTGTCCATCATCCCGCGGACCGTGAAGAGGGCCTCAATCTCGTCGAAGAACACGATGCTCGGGGCCCTCTCGCGGGCCTGGCGGAAGATCTCCTTCACGATCCGCTCGGACTCGCCGACCCACTTCGAGAGGACGTCCGCGATGCTCACGTTGAAGAACGTCATGTCGTTCTCCGTCGCGATCGCCTTCGCGAGCATCGTCTTCCCGCAGCCCGGCGGGCCGTACAGGAGAATCCCCTTCGGGGCGACGAGCTTGATCGACTCGAACAGCTTCGCCTCCTGGAACGGGAGGACGACGACGTCCCGGATCCGCTCGATGTGCTCGGAGAGGCCGCCGATCAGCGCGTACGTGACGTTCGGCTTCTCGCCGAGGAGGAGGGACTTCACCTCGAGGTTCGGCAGGATCTCCAGGAGTTCCATCGTCGGCGGGAGGACGCTGATCTGGAACCCGGGCTTCAGCTTCTTGAGGAACGCCTTGTCGCACTCCACGAGGCGCTTCTCCATGTCCCCCTCGATGCTCACGACGAGCCGGCCGTCCAGGATGTCCATCACCTTCGCGATCACGCCGGAGTTCTTCGTCGCGCTCCCCTCGACGATCGCGTACGTCTGCGGGTGGACCCATACGTACTGGCCGAGGCCGAGGCCGGACTTGTCGACGAGGCCCGTGGAGACCTTCAGGAGCTCCGTGGCGCGGGCGACGACGACCTGGTTCCCGTCGAGGTCGGGGCCCTCCTTGCGGACGACGTACGCGTACAGGAGGGGCGGCTGCTTGATCTTGTTGAACTTGTCCTCGTACGCCTTCAGGCGGTACTCCCGCTCCTCGATCTCGTACCGGAAGCTGTGGAGGTCCCGCTCGTACTGCCGCCGGAGGCGGTCGATCTTCTCCTCGAATTCCTCGCGCACATCGCCGACAGACTTCTTCTCATCGTCCGTTTCCGTGTCTACCATTCCGAGTTCACCAGAGAGTTCTCTAGAGTGGGCTGCACGCTGGAAAAACCGCCGTCGCGCGCGCACGCGAGCGATGGACTTCGGAGTGTGCCCATCCCTTAGTACTAATTGGGTGCTCGGTATAAAGATTATTGGAACGGTTCGTGAACGTGAGAAAAGTGAAAGTGAAATTGCGAGAATCGCGCGAAAACGATGTCGTAAAGCCCGCGACATCGACGTTTTCTGGCACGTTCTTCGCGGTCGTGCCGTCGTCCTTCGCGCGGCAGTGATTCATCGCGGACCCGGAAGGCGTCCGCGGACCGCAGTGCCTCAGGATTGCAGATTTCCCCTTGGCGGGACGTCGAGACCGTGGTGCGGGAAGATGCGGGCCTTCACGTCCGCCACGACGTCGCGGACCGCGGGCGACACCTTCTCGCCGTCCCCCTCCAGTCCCCGATCCCTCAGGGTCGCGGGCGCGGGACCCATGCCGAGGTCGTGGCGGCACAGCTCCCGCCATGCGGCATCGATCTCGTCGGGGAGCTCGACCTCCGCAATCGCTCCCGCGATCACCGTCCACACGCGCGCGCACGCGGCCATGTCGTACCCGCCTCCCGTCGCCGCGACCCAGCGGCCCCCGCAGATCTCCTTCGACAGTCCGTCGACGATCCGCGCGACCCGCTCGTACGTCCGCGTCGTGAGCTTCAGGTGCGCGAGCGGGTCCGTGTAGTACGCGTCCGCGCCCGTCTGGGTGAAGATGAGGTCGGGCCGGTACGCGCGGGCGAGGGGCGGGACGATCTCCTCGAACGCGTGGAGGTAGCTCGCATCCCGGGTGTACGGCGGCAAGGGGACGTTCACCGCGAACCCCGCGCCCTTCCCCTTCCCGATGTCCGCGGGGAAGCCGGTCCCCGGGAACAGGAAGCGGCCGTCCTCGTGGAGGGAGATCGTCAGGACCCGGGGGTCGTCGTAGAAGATCTCCTGCACGCCGTCCCCGTGGTGCGCGTCGATGTCGATGTACAGGACCCGCTTCGTGCGTCCCTCCTTGAGGACGCGGGCGAGTCCGACCGCGACGTCGTTGAAGATGCAGAACCCGGAGGCTCGGCCGGGCATCGCGTGGTGGAAGCCGCCCCCGAGGTTGTACGCGCGGGGACGCTCCCCGGAGGCGACCGCCTCGCACGCCCCGATCGTCCCGCCGACCTGGAGGCCGACGGCCGCGAACATCCCCGCGAAGACCGGGTTGTCCCCGGGCCCGAGCCCCCATTCGTACGCCTCGTCCCGCGGGTGGATGCTGAGCTCCCGCACCGCCTCGACGTAGCGGCGCTCGTGGACGAGGAGGAGGTCCTCCGTCGTCGCGGGCTCCGGCGGGACGAGGTCCGCGGGCCCCTCGAACATCCCGTACGACCGCATCAGCTCCGCCGCGAGCCGGTGGCGGATCGGCTGGAACGCGTGCTCCTTCCCGAAGTTGTAGTCCAAGTACCGGGGGTCGTACAGGACGGCGGGCTTCGTCACGGGGAAGGGAACCGCGCGTCCCGTAAATCGGTACGCGTCCCGTTAATCGGTACGCGTGAGGGAGGCCGGGTTAACCTTATCTCATCGCCCACGTTCCCTTCCGGGGGAGTTCGATGGGGAGGAGGGTGCTTCCCGCAGTCGTCGTGCTTGGCCTCGTGGTGCTGGGCCTCGCTCTGGTCGGGTTCGCCCCGGCGGCGTCGGCGACCCACTGGGCGGTGGGAGTCACGTACGGCCCGACGACGGTCTTCATGGAGACCGACCAGACGTTCACGCTCACCCTCCGGAACGACGGCCCCGATCCCGTCGCCGTGGCGAACGTCGCGATCACGTTCGACTGGGTGACCTCCGGCTTCCGGTACACCGTGTCGGATACGACGTTCAACCTCGCGCCCGCGAACGAGCAGACGCTGACGAGGACGATCCCGATCCCCCGCCTCGTCACCGGCAGCCTGCACTCCCTCTCCGTGTTCATCACCGCGCAGACGAACGGGGACTTTTTCGCGGAGGAGAAGGAGTACACGGGCCAGGTCACGGCTCAGGTGGCGCCCCCGCCCGCGGCGTTCGCAAGCGCCCTCGTCCTCTGCGGGGCGGGAATCGTCGTGGGGATCGTAATCCTCGTCCTGATCATCGTACTCGTCGTCCGCCGGCGTCCCCGGACCCCGCCTGCGATGCCGATGGCCCCCGCCGTCGCGCCCGCGCAGGCCTGCCCGACATGCGGCCGGCCCATCACTTTCGTCCCCCAGTACCAGCGGTGGTACTGCCCCTCCGAGAACAAGTACATCTGAGAGGGGCTACAGGAGCCAGCCGCCCGTGACGTTCAGCACGTCCCCGGTGACGAACTCCGCCTCGTCCGAGCAGAGGAACGCGACCGCGTTCGCGACGTCCTGTGCGGTGCCGGGCCGGCCCACGGCGGTCTCCGGGTCCCTCCGCCGGCGGGCCTGCTCGATCGTCAGGTCGTAGTCATCCACGATCCCCGGGGAGACGACGTTCACGGTGACCCCGTACCGCCCGACCTCGCGGGCGAGGGCCTTGGTCAGGGCGACGATCCCCGCCTTCCCCGCGTAGAACCCCGCCATCCCCTTCGACCCGTGCGCGCGGTACGCCCCCGCCGCTCCGATGGAGACGATGCGGCCCCAGCCCGCCCGCCGCAGGAAGGGGAGCGCGTGCTTCGAGGCGAGAAACGCGGCGGTGACATTCGAGTCGAGGAGGTCCCGCCACTCCGCGTACGGGGTCCGCGCGACGTCCTTCACGAGGAAGTTCCCGACGTTGTTCACGAGGATGTCGAGGCCGCCGAGGGCCTTCGCGGTCCCCGCGACGAGGCGCTTCACCTCCGCCTCTCGCGTGACGTCCGTCCGGATCGCGGAGGCCCCCACCCCCGCGGACCGGATCCCCGCGGCGACCTTCCGCGCGGCGACGGAGCTTGTGAGGTAGCTGATCCCGACGGAGGCGCCCTCCCTAGCGAGGGTGAGCGCGATCGCGCGCCCGATGCCTCGCGCCCCGCCCGTGACGAGGGCCCGGTGACCCGAGAGTCGTCCCGTCATCCCGACTCCCCGCGATCGCCCCGGAGGGAATAAGGGTTCTCGAACCTGGGGTTCGGTGAACGTTTAAGAACGGAGGTCCACATTGCAACGGGGTCCCATGACGTCGCGCCGGGCCGCGATGGTTCTCGTTCTCGCGACCGCGGCGGTCGCCTGGATCGCGGCCGCGGCGACGCCCGCCGGGGCGACGCACCAGGGGACGGTGCACCCGGGGGGTTCCGGGGTCTTGACGACCGTGACGTTGCCGGCGGACAACTGGACCGCGTACACGTTCGAGATGAACGCCGGGGACGTCCTCACGTACGACGTCCGCGTCACGTCCGGGACCCCGATCGACGTGTACATCGTCCCGGACGTCGGGCTCGCCGCGTACGCGAACGACACGAGCGTGCAGTTCCTCGAGTATGCGGACGAGACGAACCAGCGGAACATCAGCGGGACCTTCGGGAACGTGGCGGGGGTCGTCGCTGTGATCGTCGACAACACGGCGATCGGCCAGGGGGGTGCGGACCCCTCGGGGCTCGTGACGGTGTCCGTGGACCTCGCGAAGACGTCGAACCTGTACCTCGGGGGCGTGATCCTCCTCGCGTGCGGGGTCGTCCTCCTCGTCATCGCCGCGGTCGTCGCGGTCGTCCTGCAGCGGAGGAAGGCCCGCGCGGCCCCGGCACCCCCTCCCACGCCGTACGGCGCCCCGCCCGGGCCATACGAGGCGCCCGTGGGAAGCCCCCCGCCGGTGGGCCCCGCGGAGGACCCCCCGCAGCCTCCGCCGCCCGCCCCCTAGGCGGTCTGCGGCCCAGACTCGAGGGCTCCCGCTCCGGGAGTGAAAGGCACGAAAAACGAGGGGAAAAGGGGCCGGCAGGCCCGTGAGGCCTACCGGTTGAAAGAGGAGATGATCCGGGTCACGTGGGCGGTCGCCTGGTCCGCGGGCAGGCTGCCCGGGGGGATCGGGGACTTCGGGGTCTTCATGTATAATCACCTTGCCTCATCGTTTAGATGCTATCTAATCAGAACGAGGGCGGGCGTCCTATTTATAGACTTTGACACCCCTATCCCGTTTTGATAGCGTCTAATTAAACCTTGGGGGTCCGGACGATGGCGAAGGCGCGAAAGAAGGAGGTCGACGTGTCCCGGAAGCAGGTGAAGATCCTCAGCGACCCGACGCGGCTCCGGATCCTCTCGATGCTGTTCGAGCGCGAGATGAGCATCTCAGGGCTCGCAAAGGCCCTCGGGCTGACGCCCGCGACCGTCCACCATCACATCGCCCGGCTCCGGAAGGCGGGGCTGATCCGGCCCACGCGGACGGAGATGCGGGGGAACCTCGCGGAGAGGTACTACGAGATGCCCGCGAAGGGGATCGACTCCTCCCACGTCTGGGACAAGCTCAGAGACTCGGAGAAGGTCGCGTACCGCCTCGCGATCCTCGGGATGCTGAAGGGGATGATCAACGACAGCGTGAAGGCGATCCAGGAGCGGGGGACCGTGGAGTGGGAGGTCGGCCGGCTCCTGTTCTACAAGCTCCCGTGGCGGCGGGACGCGATCACGCAGGTCGAGGAGGTCCTCCAGGAGACGAAGAGGCGTCTCGCCCGCCTCGAGGAGAGCTGGCGGACGGAGACCGGGGCGGGCCAGATCGCGGTCGTGATCACGATGCTCCCCGCGTAGGGCCCGGCGAGGCCGGTCGCGCTCCATCGACGTCAGTCAACATGTTGACTGTTTTTCCCGAGTACTTTCGGCCATCTCCCCCCATCAAAGCTATTATATAGCTGTGCATATGGAAGTCCATGGACGAACAGGACCTGTGGATCCTCAGCTACGACGTGGACGGCCGCGACCGGTCCACGGCCTCGCGTGTCTGCCACCTGATCTTCGGTCGCAGGAACCGGACGACCCACGACGGCGTCCCGACCGCGTACGACCAACCGGGGTTCATCCACCGCCCCGGAGTCGTGTGGGTCGGGCAGTCCGTCCTGATCCTCCCTCACGGGGACGCCCTGGAGCTCCGCGGACGGCTCGACACCCTAGGGGTTTCGACGGGGATGGGACGCCTCTCGATCGAGCGGGACCAGCTCACGGTCTTCCGCCGGAGGCGTCGGGCGGGGGTCCGGCACCAAAGGGGACGAACCATCGGAAGTCAGTAGACATGTTGACTGTCTCTCCCGGCGGCCCCTAGTGCGCCGACATCAGTAAACACGTTGACTGTTTTCCGGGGACCCCGGGGGCCCCGCCGACCCAGCGTTTATAGTCGGACTCGACCGTGAGCCCGGTATGGCGGACCGCGTCGAGCCGATCTTCTTCCCCAGGTCCATCGCCGTGATCGGCGCCTCCCGCCACAAGGGGAAGGTCGGGTACGCGATCCTCCGGAACCTCCTCGTGAACGAGTTCCAGGGGACCCTGTACCCCGTGAACCCGAACGCGGAGTCCGTCCAGGGGATCAAGGCGTACCCGAGCATCGGGGACGTCCCGGATCAGGTGGACCTCGCGATCGTCACGATCCCCGCGGACGCCGCCCTCGAGGCGGTCGAGGCGTGCGGGAAGAAGGGCGTTCGGGGGCTCGTCGTGATCACGGCGGGTTTCCGGGAGATCGGCGGGATCGGCGTGGAGCGGGAGAACCGCCTCAAGGAGCTCGTGAAACGGTACGGGATGGTCCTCGTCGGGCCGAACTGCATGGGCGTGATCAACACGCACCCGGACGTCCAGATGGACGCGACGTTCGCCCCGACCCCGCCGTTGCGGGGCCACATCTCGTTCCTCTCCCAGAGCGGGGCCCTCGGGGTCGCGATCCTGGACCACGCGAGGAACCTGAAATTGGGGTTCGCGAAGTTCGCGTCCCTCGGGAACAAGGCGGACGTGAGCGGGAACGACCTCCTCATGAGCTGGGAGGACGACCCGGAGACGAAGGTGATTTTGATGTACCTCGAGAACTTCGGGAACCCGAGGAACTTCGTCCGGATCGCCCGCCGGGTCACGAAGAAGAAGCCGATCGTCGCGGTGAAGGCGGGCCGCACGGAAGCGGGGAGCCGCGCGACCGTGAGCCACACGGGCTCCCTCGGCGGGAGCGACATCGCGGCGGAGGCCGCGTTCACGCAGACGGGCGTGCTCCGCGCGAACTCGATCGAGGAGCTCTTCGACTACGCGATGGCGTTCGCCCGCCAGCCCCTCCCCAATGGGAGGCGGGTCGCGATCGTGACGGACGCGGGCGGCCCCGCGATCATGTGCACGGACTTCCTGATCGAGAACGGGATGGAGATCGCGACCCTCTCCGATGCGACCGTCGCCTCGATGCGGGCGTGGGCCCCGCCGGAGGCGTCCCTCCGGAACCCCGTGGACCTGATCGCATCCGCGGGGGCGGCGGAGTACCGGAAGGCGGTCCAGGCGGTCCTCCGGGATGACGGCGTGGACGCGGTGATCGTGATCTACGTCCCCCCGATCGTGACGGAGGAGGTCGCCGTCGCGTCCGCGATCGTCGAGGCCTCGCGGGGCTCGCCGAAGCCCGTCCTGTGCAACTTCCTCGGGAGGAGCGAGGAGTCCCCGGGGTTCGTGGAGCTCGTTACGAACTCGATCCCCTCGTACCTGTTCCCGGAGAGCGCCGCCCGCACCCTCGCGGCGATGCACCGCCACCGGGCGTACCTGGAGCGGGACGAGGGGACGTTCCCCGCCTTCGAGGTGGACCGCTCCGCCGCGGGACGGATCGTCGCCGCGGCGAGGGCCGCGGGCCGGACCCGCCTCCGGGAGACGGAGGCGATGGACCTCCTCAAGGCGTACGGGTTCACGACCGCGAAGACCCGGATGGCGAAGGACGTGAACGACGCGGTCGCCGCCGCGATCGCGATCGGTTTCCCCGTCGTCGTCAAGGCGGTCGGCCCCGCCCTCGTCCACAAGACGGAGTCCGGCGCGGTCGCCCTCGACCTCCGGGACGAGAAGGACGTCCGCGCCGCGTGCGCCCGGATCGCGAAGCGGCTGGAGAAGGCGAAGGTCCTACGGGAGGGGTTCGTCGTCCAGGAGTTCGTGAAGGGCGGAAGGGAGACGATCTTCGGGATGGTGCGGGACAAGGTGTTCGGCCCCCTCCTCGCCTTCGGACTCGGCGGGATCTACGTGGAGTACCTGAAGGACGTCGCGTTCGGGCTCGCGCCGGTGACGGACATGGACGCCCGCCGGATGATCCGCTCGATCCGGACGTACCCGATGCTCGAGGGCGTCCGGGGGGAGGCGCCGAGCGACGTCCCCGCCCTCGAGGAGGCCCTCGCGCGCCTCTCCCTGATGGTCACGGACCTCGAGGAGATCCAGGAAGTGGACCTGAACCCCGTCGCGGCCCTGGAGGCGGGGAACGGGGTCCGGGTCCTCGACGCCCGCATCCTCCTGTGACCCGCCCCCGCATTCCGCGGACGGGATTTCGTTCCGAAGGGATTATATCGGCGGACGCCGAACCCTAACGTACCCCTGCCCGGAGGCCGGGTCCGTGCCGATCCCGCCGAAGTCCCGCCTGAAGTCCGAGATGCAGAAGGTGTTCATCCTCGACGCCCAGGGCGGATACGCGGGGGAGGTCGTCATCAAGGACGAGTGCACGATCGAGTTCGGGGACTTCCTCGCTGCGGTGCCCTCGGCGGGCCTGGAGGACCGCCAGAGCATCTTCCTCGGGGAGTACCGCGCGACCGCGCTCCACGGGGAGCGGATGAGTTTGATCGCGATCACGTCGGGGCCCGTCCAGCCGGAGGAGATCGCCTGGGGCCGGGCCGCGTTCATGGCCACGGAAGGTCACTTTGGCGGGGAGGGCGGGGCGTCCCCCGCCGCAGGGCCCGACAAGGCGATCCTGGAGAACCTCGCACAGGCCCTCGAGAAGCGGGAGGCTGCCCTCGCGGAGCGGGAGCACGTCCTCGAGGACAAGGCCCTCGCGGCGAGGAGGCAGCTGGAGGCACGCGAAACCGCCAAGGAGAAGGAGCTCCAAGAGCTGCGGTCCCGCCTCGCGCAGGTCGAGGTCCAGCGGGAGGCGATGAAGGCGGACATGGGAAAACTCGCCCAGGCCCCCGGGGACACGAGCCTCGCCGCGGACCGGAAGCAATTCGAGAAGGACCGGAAGATGCTCCAGAGGCGGGCCCTCGAAGTCCTCGATCAGGCGGAGAAGGTCCGGGACAAGGAGCTCGCCCTCGCGGAGGATCGCAAGAAGCTCGAAGAGGCCCGCAGGGAGACTGAGGCGCTCCTCGCGAAGATCGAGGCCGCGAACCGGCCCGCGCCGGAAGGCGACCTCGCGGCCGCCCGGCGCGAGGTGGACCAGCGGGTGAAGATCCTCCAGCAGAAGGCGCTCGACCTCCTCGACCGCGAGGAGAAGCTCCGGCGGCGGGAGGCGGAGCTCCAGGGGATCACGGCCCCGATGGGAGCGCCCGCGAACCCGTGACCGGGGCGATAACGGCTTGAACCGCGAGGTCCTTGGAGAGCGGTATGATCCGGGAGCGCGTCGACCGTCTCCTGGGGCGGCTCGCGACGGAGCGGCAGTTCCCCTCCCAGGGCGCGACCGTGTTCATCGACCTCGAGCGGCGGGAGCTCCGCTCCGCGTACGCCCCGCGGCGCCTCGTGGACGTGTTCCTCGGGGGGCGGGGGATGAACATGTTCTACCTCGCGAACCTCCTCGACCCCGCGCTGGAGCCCCTGAGCCCGGAGATCCCCCTGATCTACGGCGCGGGGATCGGGACGGGGATCATCCCGAGCGCGTCCCGGGGCAACCTCACCTCGTGGTCCCCAGACTCCCGCATCCTCCTGGACTCGAACGCGGGGGACTACTTCCCGTCGTTCCTGAAGCTGAACGGGATCGACCACCTCGTGATGTACGCGCGGGCGTCGGAGCCCACCCTGCTCTATCTCACGGGAGGGAAGCTCGAGTTCCGGGACGCGACCCCGTACTGGGGCCTCGACAACGTGGACATGCGGCGCCGGATCTCCGTGGACTTCAACGGGACGTTCGACCGGGACCTCGCGATGGTGACGATCACCCGCGCGGGGGAGAACGGCGTGAAGGTCTCCGGGGTGATGGCGGGCCCGAAGTCCCTCCACGCCCGGGGCGGCGGCGGGGCGAAGATGGGCTCGATGAACCTGAAGGCGATCGTCGCGAAGCACATCCAGCGCCTCGAGTTCGCACACCCCGCGAAGGTCCCGACGACGAACCGGGACATCGCCCGCCAGTTCATGAACACGGGCGTCGGGAAGATCCTCCACGAGCGCGGGACCCCGTTCCTGTACAAGCCCTCCCGCCAGATCTGGGCGATGGCGACGAAGAACAACCAGGAGACCGTGTGGGTGGACGCCCTGGACTCCGAGAAGTTCGACCCGTTCCGCCCGGACATGAACGGGTGCTTCCGGTGCCCCGTGAACTGCCGCCCGATGAACGACATCACCTCCGTGTACCCGGAGGACCCCGACCTCGTCGCCCTCGTGAACCGCGTGAACGCGATCGGGTATGACGGCCTCCGGTACCTGAAGGGGGACGGCCCGGAGTACGTGACCGTGGGAAAGTTCGGCCCGAATCTTGGGATGACGACGCCCCAGGTCGTGATCTACCTGAACAACATCTGCAACGACCTCGGCCTCGACACGTCCGCGACGGGCGGGAACCTGAGCTGGGCGATGGAGCTGTTCCAGCGCGGCCTGATCACGACGAAGGAGACGTGCGGCCTCGACCTCACCTGGGGGAACGCGGTCGCGATCGCGGAGCTCCTGTTCCTCACCGCGAAGCGGGAAGGGTTCGGGCGGGCAATCGCGGCGGGGAGCGGCGCCGTGGACGAGGGGTTCTACCCGCCGGAGGCGCTGAAGTACCGGATGACGATCAAGCGGACGATGCAGAGCGACCCGCACGATGCGCGGATCCTGAAGGCGTTCGCCCTCGGCCTCGGAGTGTCCACGCGGGGGTTCGACCACCTCCGGAACCGCGTGACCCTGGAGATCAACGCCCGGATCAACGACGCCCCGGAGTACAAGGCGCGGCTGTACGGCGGGCCCGTGAGCGGGAAGCCGAACTCGTACGAGGGGAAGGAGCTCGCGGTGAAGGCGTGCGAGGACATCTACGCGGTCGGCGACTCCGTCGGGATGTGCCGCTTCACGACGAAGCTGTTCAACTCCCCGAACCTCCCCGGATACGAGCAGTTCGTCGAGCAGATTCGAAACGCTGCGGGCCTCGAATACGACGTCGAGCACCTCCAGGCAATCGGGTCGAACATCCGCGGGATCGAGCGGATGATCAACCACAGCCTCGGGATGCGGCGGAAGGACGACGTGTGCCCGGACCGGTGGTTCGACGAGCCCGTGAAGGGCGGCCCGTACAAGGGGGAGAAGCTCGACCGCGCCGAGTTCGAGTCGGCGCTGGACAGGTTCTACCGCCTCTGCCGCCTGAACGCAGAGGGGATCCCGACCTTGGAGTGGCGGGAGGAGCTGAACCGGATCGTGTTCGGGTTCAACGTCACCGTCCGGATCCCGAAAGCCCTTGTCCCGCTTCCCGACGGCGCGATCACGGTCTCGGAGGAGACCTCGAACGTGGGCGCCCTCCTCGACCGCCTCGCGATCGCGTATCCGCAGCTGAAGCGGGCCCTCGAGGCGGAGGACTCCCTCGTGAACGTCGCGATCAACGAGGAGATGTTCGTCGAGGGAATCCGGAACCTCCCGCTGAAGGACGGGGACCGGGTCGAGCTCGTCCAGGCGTTCTCGGGCGGCTGACACTTCGCTCGGGGAACCGGAATCGGGTTCCGCCGGTCTTCGCCGAAAGGTTTATCATCGATGGGTACATTGATGGGAATGGGAATCCGCATGGGAATCACCAAACTCGACGGACGGGGGCGGGTGACGCTGCCGCAGGACCTTCGGGAGGAGCTCGCCCTCTCTCCGGGAGATCCCGTTTCCGTCGAGAAGACCGAGGACGGCGTCGTCGTCCGGCGCGTGCGGTCGAAGAAGGAAGCGTCTCGTAGACTGCGCGGGATCGTCACCGCCAAGAACGCCACGGGAAAACTGAACCCCATGGAGCTCAAGAGGCTGCTCCGTGCAAGCGATTGACTCGAACGTCTGGGCGTACTACCTGGATTCCACCGTCCCCGAGCACCGCAGGGCCGCCCGCGCCGTCGAGAAGGCGATGGACGGGGAGGTCCTGGTCAACACGGTGATCCAGATTGAGGTCGCGCACTACCTCGTGAAGCGGCTCGGGGCGATTGCGGGCACGGAAGCCGCGGACCTCTTCCTGACGCTGCCCATGACCGTCGACCCGTTAGACCCGCCCCTTCTTCGGGACGCGCTCCGCATGCTCGCCCGATACACCGACGTTGGAATCGGCGGCAGGGACGCGTCCCTCCTGGCCTCCATGGAGAGGCACCGCGTCGCACGAATCCTCACGCACGATGCGACATTCCGGCGCGTGGATTGGGTGGAGGTCGTCGACCCCGTCGGCTAGACACCTCCCCTATGTCAGTTCGGCTCGAAAACGGACTTGGCCTCGCGGGGCGTGCTCCTTTCGACGGCGCAAGGCACATAGCGTCTCGCCTCCTCCCGGTCCGGGAGTCCCATGTCCGAAATCCTCGATACCCCACTCGGCCGCGTCGCCCTTGAGACCTCCGGCGCCCTCGTGAAGGAAGTCCATCTCGGCGCCCGCGGCCGCCCCGCCCCACCCCGTCCGACGACGCCCCTCGCCCGGGACCTCTCGCGGTACTTCTCCGGCGAGCCCGTGAAGTTCGACGACTACGAGGTGGACCTCACGGGCTACACGGAGTTCCAACGGCGTGTGTACGACGCGACCCGGGCGATCCCGCCCGGAGAGGTCCGGACGTACGGCGAGATCGCGGCCGCGATCGGGAAGCCGGGAGCCTCCCGCGCGGTCGGGAATGCCCTCGGGAGGAACCCCGCGTGCATCGTGATCCCCTGCCACCGCGTCGTGGCGGCGAAC
Source organism: Methanobacteriota archaeon (assembly GCA_020029475.1). GTDB lineage: Archaea > Thermoplasmatota > Thermoplasmata > RBG-16-68-12 > RBG-16-68-12 > EA-19. The sequence goes on from JAIBJG010000027.1 coordinate 18,687, forward strand.
GGCGGCCTCGGCGGGTTTACGAGCGGGCTCCGGTGGAAGCGAGACCTGCTCCGGCTCGAGGGCGCGGACGCGCTGTGAGGTCAGCTCGATCGAAAGAGTGATCTCCGGCCGAGGCGGGGCGGAACGCCCACTACGGCGCGGGGGTTTCGTCGATGGGGACGTGGACGATCCAATCTCGTTCCACACTCGTGAAGAGGGGTTCCGCGGCCTTCGTAACGCGCGCCGTGTCCTTGCTCTTCGAAACCAGGATCCACTCGCCCTCCTTCCGTCGGACGAGGTGCAGGGTGTGGGGGTCCGCGGGGATCGCCTCGATCCCGGTCCGGTCCTGCGCCCCCAGGAGGGACAGCAACTGGACCTCGCTGAACGGTGCGGCGGGCGAGTCGTACCGCATCCGGACCTTGCCCGAGGGATCCAGGAGGAGGGCTTGTTCGAGGTCACGACGGCGTCGGGACGCGGTGACGAGGACGACGGCGATGGCAAGAGCGGACACGGCCAGCGTGAGGACCGTGAGTCCTCCCGCGACGATCGGGGGTATGAGCGGGGGGGGCGGCGGGACGACCCGCGAAACGGTGAGGGTGATGTTCCGGTACGAGACCCCGCCGAAAGGATCGCGGGCCGTCACGTTCACGAAGAAGACTCCCGCCGAGGCGGTGCCGCGGAGCGTCCCGTTCACCGGATCAATTGCGAGCCACGCCGCGTTCGTCGCGAGGGTCCACGAAAGCGTGTCGCCGTCGGCGTCGGTGCCCGAGAAGGTTCCCTGGTACGTGTCGTTCTCGAGAGCCGCCGCGGGCGCCGTAAGAATCGCCTGAGGAACCCGGTTCACAATGATGAACGTGAAGTTCACGATGTCCGTCCCGCCAAACCCGTCCGAGACGGTGACCTCCACCCAGTGCCTCGAAGGCACGTTCGGGGTGAGACCGGAGACGGTCCCGTTCGCCGATCCCACCGAGAGGAACGTCGCGTTCGATTGGAGAGACCAGGAGAGGATGTCGGCGTCCGCATCGAATGCGTTGAAGTCGATCGCCACCGAGGCGCGCCGGAAGGCCGTGACGGTTACCAGCGGGTTGGATATCGCGGGCGCAAGGTTCCCGACGGACAACGTGTAGTTGTTGGACGCGGACCCTCCAAGGCCATCCGCCACGCCGATGTCCACATAGTACGTGGTCGCGGCGGAGGGCGCGATGCCCCACACGGTGCCGTTCGCGGGGCCGAAGGCGAGCCACGAGGCGTTCGTGGACATAGACCAGGCGAGGGTGTCGCCGTCCGGGTCCGTGCCGTTGAAGTCGCGGAGGTACGGGCGGCTCATGTGGACCCCGTCGAGGACCAGGGGATTGGAGATGGTGGGTGCCAGGTTTCCCACGGATAGAGTGTAGTTGTCCGAAGCGGACCCGCCGAAGCCGTCGCTCAGCCCAAGGTCCACGTAGTAGGAGCCGACCGCGGAGGGTGCGACCCCCCAGACGGTACCGTTCGCCGGCCCGAGGGAGAGCCACGAGGCGTTCGTGGAGAGCGACCAGAGGAGGGCATCGCCTTCCGGGTCCGTTCCGTTGAAATCGCGCACGTACGGACGGGAGGTGTGGACACCGTCGGATGCAATCGAGTTCGTGATCGTCGGCCCCGCGTTGGTCACGGATAGCGTGTAGTTGTCCGAGGCGGACCCGCCGAACCCGTCGCCGGCGATCACGTCAACGTAGAACGACGACGCCGTCGACGGAGCGGCGCCCCAGATCGTGCCGTTCACGGGCCCCATGGAGAGCCACGATGCATTCGTGATGAAGGACCAGGCAAGCGTGTCGTTGTCCAGGTCCGTGCCGTTGAAGTCCCGCCCGTAGGGACGGCCCGTGTGGACGGCGTCGGAGGCGATCCCGTTCGAGATCGTCGGGAGCCGGTTCTGGACCGAGACCTGCCGCACCGCGGTCGTCGCGAGGGAGGTATCCCCGGAGACGGCCCGCGCGGAGAAGAAGAAGTTGAGGGTCCCGCGGACCCCGATCACCTGCACGAGGAAGTAGTCCTTCCCGTCCACGTAGTTCGTGTCCGCCGAGTTGTTCTCGACCATCGCGTACGGCACCCCGTTCAGGGTGAGGTTCACGAACGAGGGGGCGTTGTTCTCCGTATCGGAATACCGGACGAAGAACGTGAAGCTCGTGGTGATGTCGCCGGATGTGGGAGAGACGCCATCGTTCGTCAGGACGGGGAGGTCGTTGATGATGGCGACGGCGACGAAGTCCAGGCTCAGTGCCGAACCGATCGTGTTCTGCACGGCCGCATCCACGTAACGGAGGCGGACGGTCCCAGCCGAAAGATACGGGGGGGCGAGGGACACGTTGTGGTATGCGTTCGCCGCGGTGAACGGCGCGGCCATAAGGAGGTCCCACGCGCCGGAGGTGAAGTTCCACGCGTGAACGTGGAAGTTCTCCCCGCCCGCCGTGATGTTCCCCTTCACGACGAGGATCGGGTTCGGATCGGGCGTGACCCCCGTGATGTTCTGGCGGACCTCGAGCGAGTACGTGAAGTGGAGGGTCGTGATCGTCGCGGCATCCAAGAACAGGTCCGAGGCCACGGCGTCCCCGGCGGGAACCGCGTCGATGAAGCGGACGGAGGGACTTCCGCCGTTGTACTCGCCCGGAGTAAGAGTGTACGAGAAGAC
>JAIBJG010000028.1 GCA_020029475.1 Methanobacteriota archaeon
CGGGAGCGCGGTCTCCTCACAAACCCGTCCGTAGAGCGCGCGTTCCGGACGGTAGAGCTTGAGGGGTTCCTCCCCGAGGAACTCCGGTGCCTTGCGTCCGCGAACTCGCCGATCCCCTTCGCGCCCATGTTCCGGGGGGCGATCCTTCCGTCCCCCGCCGCTCTCGTGGCCCTCCTCCAGTTGATGGACCCGCAACCCGGGCTCGGTTTCGGGATCGTGGGGGGCGGGGCCGGGTATCCCGCAACCCTGCTCGCGCGCGCGGCGGAGGGGTCACGGATCTCCGTCGCGGAGGTGGAGCCGTCCCTCCGCGCGATCGCGGACCGCAACCTTGCCGCCGCGGGTCTTGCGGATCGCGTCTCCGTCGCCGATGACCTGACCGGGGGACCGTTCGATCGGATTCTCGTGCTCGACCCCGGCCAGCGGCCGATGTCGGACCTCACGGGCCGCCTCGCGGACCTCGGGTTCCTGATCGCCCGGAGCCCGATGCCGGAGAGGCTCGCGTTCGAGAAACGGATCCGCAGCGGCGGGGAGATGCTCGAACTCGCGATCACGGACATCGCCACGGGCCCCCGGGCCGGGAAGTCGGCCGGCGATGCGACCTGGTCCCGCCTCCTGATCCGGGACGCCCTCCTGGAGCACGCGTGGGAAGGCCGCGTCGTGGGCCATCACGACGCCCATTTCGCGGAGGGGATCGCGGACACGTTCTCGGGGGGCCCGCTGGACCCGGAGAGGGGGGCCCTGACGACCCGCCAGGTCGCGGCCCGGCGGGCGTTCCACGCCGCCTACATCCTGCAGAGCCTCGGAGAGCTCGAGGACGCGGAGGACCTCTATCTCCGTTCCCTCGCCCTCTTCCCGTCCTCAGAGGGCCACACGTTCCTCGGATGGACGTACAGCTTCATGGGGGAGCCGGAACGCGCGATCGAGGAGTGCAAGCGCGCGATTGATACGGACCCGACGTTCGGGAACCCGTACAACGATATCGGTGCGTACCTCCTGGAGCTCGGGAAGCCGGAGGAGGCGATCCCGTGGCTCAAGCAGGCCCTCGAGTCCCCGAGGTACTGCTGCTACTTCTACGCCCACACGAACCTCGCCCGCGCGTACATCCTTGGCGGGAGGACGGTCCTGGCGCGGAGGCACCTCGAGGAAGCCCTGAAGCTGAACCCCGGGTACGAGCCCGCCGCGGAGATGCTCAGGAAGCTCGGCCGGGAGACGGACTACGTCGCGTGAGGAGCCCCTCGACCGTCGCGAGGTCCTCGTCGGAGACAATCCGCTCCGGCCCCCGGGAGACGACGAACTCGACGTTCCCGCGGCGGGCGGTGATGTGGAGCGCGTCCACGACCTCCCGGGGGTCCTTCGAGGTGGAATGACGGACGCCCCGGATGTCCTCGAGCGCCACCTCCTTGGACACGACGTATCCCTGGAACTCCCGGACGTTCCACGCGCCATCGACCTCGAGGTGGGTCGTGAAGAAGACGAGCCTCCGGTCCGTGACGACGAGGGTCCCTCCGGAGATCGGGAGGAGCGCGGTCGCGCGCTCGCCGATCTCGAAGTAGCGGGCGAACAGGCCGAGGCGGTAGGGGTCCCGTTTCGCGCTCCGGGAGAGGCCCAGGAACTCCGCGTCGTCGAACGCGCTCTCGTCCGCCACCGCGCCGGCGATGGTCCTCTCAGCCATAAGGTTCGCGGGGCAGACTTAAGCCGGAGCCCGCGTTCGTCGCCCTGCATGGCGGACGGGACGGGCCGGGAGGCGTACGAGCGGGCCCGGAAGGCGGTCGACACGGGCCGCTTCGAGGACGCGATCGCGGCGTCCGAGGAGGCCCACCGGCTCGAGCCCGAAGACGGGCCGATCCGGGAGCTGTACGTCGGCCTCCACCTGGCCCGGGGGGTCCGCCTCTCCGCGGCGGCGCGGGACCTGCGCCGGCAGGCGATCGTGGAACGGAACATCCCCGTCGGCGAGGAGTTCCAGGACACGGATACCGTGAAGGCGGCCTTCCAGCGGGCCCTCGACGCGTTCGACGCGGTCCTGGCGGTGGAGCCCGACAACGAGAAGGCCCTGACGATGAAGGCCTCGACCCTCCATCGCTTCGACCGGGCCGGACGGCGGGAGGAGGCGCTCGGGCTCCTGCGGAAGATCTCCGACGCTCACCCGGAGAACCGGCAGGTGCGCCTCGTGATCAAGAAGGTGGAGCGCCGGTGCGAGGAGTGCAGCGACTCGGGGTTCTGCCCCCACTGCGCGGGCCGCGGGACGCGGACCGTGCTCCGGATCAAGGGGAAGTGCGAGCGGTGTTGGGGCCAGGGGATCTGCCTGAAGTGCGGGCTCCTGTGAGTCAGGCGAGCCCCCAGTCCGGCGGGAGCTTGTCCCCGTCGATCCACTCCACGCGGTCCACGCGCTCGGAGTGTCCGCAGCTCAGGCACTCGTAGCCCATCCCATAGTCCTCGAACATCAAGAGGGCGCGCTCCTCCTTCCCGCACTTCTCGCAGGGTCCGATCACGTACCCGCTGATGCGGTACACCTGGATCGTCTTCGCGGGGGACGCCACGCGCTCACTCGGCTTCGTCCGACCGCCCGCTCCCGCTCCACCAGTCGGGGACCTCGGTGTCCCCGCCCAGGTCGCACTTCGGGCAGACGTAGTCGAGGATCGGGTAGTTCCCGTGGGAGTGCTGCACGAAGAACTTCTTCTCCGAGCCGCACTTGTCGCAGTACTGCTTCTGCTCCCCGATCTTCTCCCGGCCGAACATTGAGGGCGACCCAGCGTTGCACCATACTTAAATCTGCGCCCCGGAATCCGGATGCGTGTTCGCGCGGATCGAGCAGTTCGCGTTCAAGCCCGGCACGGAGGAGAAGGGGGTCCCGCTCCTGCGGGAGCACGCGCGGTTCATCGGGGCCTCGCCCGGGTGCGCCCGCGGATACCTCGCCTCCCCGATCCACGGGACGAGCTTCATGGTGTACAGCGAATGGGACTCCGAGATCGACCTGGACCGGATGGAAGCGACCCTCCGGTCGAACCCCGCCGCCTCGGGCTCGTTCTTCGGGCTCATGGGTCTGCTGCGGTCCCCGCCCCACGTTGCCCGATTCCAGGTCCTCGAGTAGGCGGGAAGGCTTTTCCGCGGACATCGCCATCGCCGGGTCGAGGGGACCCGATGCCCGGTTTTGCGGCGCTCGACAAGCGACTCTCCCGCGACAGCAGCGCGCTCCACGACTTCCTGTGGCAAGGGAAGAAGGGGGGCGAGACGAAACTTCGGGCGAACCTGCATCGGGACATGGGAGACCTGGACGCACTGCTGGGCGCCGGCGGGAGGCTGAAGAAACCCGCATCGCGACTCGGTCGGGCGTGGGGCCAGCCCGGGGCGGGGGAATCGCTCTTCGAGCTCGTGAACCACACGTACAACCTGACCGCCGCCACGGACCACCTCATCCGCCGTCGCGACCCGAAGGGGGCGGGCGAGCACGTCGCGGACGCGGTCGAGAGCGTCAGCATCGGGGTGTGCTCGAACGTGGGGCGCTTCGAACTCGTCGAGGAGTGGGAGGGCGGGAAGACGGACTTCGAGACGTACGCGGGGAAGCTCGCGGACCACCTGCAGTCGAAAGGCCTTCGTCGAGCGGGGGAGTTCAAGCGGCACCTTGTCGCGGCAAGGAACTTCGGCAGGGGTTTCGACGCTACCACATCCAAGCCCGAGCAAGTCTCAGGGGCCCGCGCCGCGATCGCGAACGGCCTCCATGTCACCCTTGCGAGCGTCTCGATTCGAGCCGCGCTCGGTTCTGCCCCGCACTTCTCGTACGACGACTTCGCCGCGGTTCTCGAGAAGATCGCGGGACGCACTTAGGTAGCCATAAGTGCAAGAACGAATCTCCCGTGCTACGCGGCGGGGAGTTGCGTGAAACCAGTCAGGCCGGTCGTCTTCAAGGTCGCCGAGACGCGGATCGATGCGGACGGGGTCCGAGGGATGTTGGAGACCCTCGGAGTCTCCAGGGAGACGATCGACAAATATCTCGCGATGCCCGACGGCGCAGAGACCCTCATCGAGCTTGCGGGCAGACTCTGCTACGAGTCGTACGAACTCGGACTGAACCCCAATGTGAGGCGGATCCGCAAGGAGTCCAAGGAGTACTTCGAGAACATCCTCCGGAAAGGCGATGGATCGATCCACGAGCACGGGACGTGCTCGTTCGCCCTCCTCAACGTCTCCCGGATCCTCACCCACGAATTGGCCCGCCATCGAGTGGGGATCGCGATCAGCCAGGAGTCTCTCCGGTACGTTCGCCCGAAGGAGCTGAGATTCTGGCTTCCCGACGAACTGAGCGAGGAACAGAAGAAGGCGATGGCGCAGGCCGTAGAGGCAAGCGAATCCGCATATCACGCCCTAGAAGGCAAGGTTCCATGGGACAAGCTCTCGATGGACGAGAAGAAACGCCTCACCTCCGCGCTGCGGCGAATTCTGCCGGACGGGCTTGCCACCCATGTCGTGTGGACCGCGAATCACCGCACCCTCCGTTGGTTGATCGAAATGCGAACGGACCCCGCCGCGGAGGTCGAAATCCGGATGGTGTTCGATCAAATCGCACAGATACTCGTGCGGGACTACCCGCTAATCTACCAGGATTTCGTCCGGAAAGAACTCCCGGACGGGACGGGCTCCTGGCATCCAACGTTGCGGTCAAAAGTCTGACGGCCCTACAGCCACCGGAACAAGACCCGGAAGAACTCGGCCTCTTCCGGTTTCTTCACGTCCCCGACGATTGTCTTCCACGAGTCCTTTCGCAACTCGTCCACGTTCGGATACCCGCCAACGATCGCGTCGTACGCGGTCAGGCTCGCGAGGGTCACCTTCTCCACGAGGATGATCTGGCCCTCCCCGATGACCTCCTCGCCGAACTTCAGGACGAGCCGGTTCCCCGGGATGAACCTCTGTTTCGTGACCTCCGCGATGCTCGCGTACGCCTGGTACACGAACTGGTCCCGGAGCTTCTGCTCGAGCCCGGGATAGCGGAACACGATCGTCTTCGGGGGCCCGACGTTGGCGGGGACGGCCATTCCGTCGCGTCGGAACCCCGGGTCGGACTTGAAGGTTTCGAGAAGTGGTCAGAGGGCCGTGAGGACCTCGTCCGTGTGCCCGTCCACCTTCACCCGTGGGAAGACCTTGCGAATCCGCCCGGTCTCATCGATCACGAACGTCGTCCGCTCGATCCCCATGAACGTCTTCCCGTACAGGTTCTTCTCCTTCCACACCCCATACGCGTTCAGGACCTTGCCCTCGGGGTCCGAAAGAAGCGGGAACGACAGAGAGTACTTCTCGCGGAACTTCGCATGGCTCTCCAGGTCATCCTTGCTCACGCCGAGCACGATCGCGCCCTTCGACCGGACCCGCGCGAGGTTGTCCCGGAACGAGCAGGCCTCCTTCGTGCAACCCGGCGTGTCATCCTTCGGATAGAAGTACAGGACGACCTTCGTGCCGCGGAGGTCCTTGAGGGCATACGTCTTCCCGTCGTCCGCGGGCAACCGGAAGTCCGGGGCGAGATCGCCTTCGTTGGGCATTTCGACCACGTCCGACCTACGCGAGCATCGTCTTTATGGGTTTCGACGCGAAAACGGGCCGTCCCCCGCGAAATCCCGCCGAAAACCTTTCAATGGCCTCTGTATTATCAATGGCGGTTACGGAGAATCAACGCTTATATAAAGTGAGCCGCTTGGCTCGGCTAATTCCCGCCCTAGGTTCTCTCCCCCGGTGGCGTTAGATGGCAAAGCGCAAGGATTCCAGCACCGTCAAGAAAGGTAACTCCGACTCGGGGTCCGGCTTCTCCTTCGGGACGAAGTCCCCTGAAGCCCGCGCGAAGAAGCGCGAGGCCTCCACCGCGGCGCTGCGGGAGCAGGGCGGCGGACTCCTCCAGCTCCGGCTCGGCCGGGCCGCCCAGGGACAAGGCCTCGGGGCCGCCTTCGGGCTCGCGTTCAACGCGTTCCTGATCTACGCCGCGAGCCAATCCGGCCAGATCCGGATCATCCCGCCGAACTTCCTCGGCGCCCTCCTGTGGCTGATGCCTCTGTTCGTCGGGGCCGTCATTGGGGTCGACGCCCTCCAGCGGAAATGGACCCCCTACAAGGGCTACCGGACCTCCCGCCACTTCGTCCTGTCCCTCACCGCCCTCGCCCTCTCGGTGCTTGGGATGGCCCTCATCTTCCTCGAGTTCGTCGGGGTTGCAGCGATCACCCCGCCCTGGCTGATGTACCCGCTCTCCGTGACCACGATCTCAATCGGACTGATCTCGATGGCGGACACATGGCGAGGATGGGGGACCCGGAAGTTGATGAGCGTCCTCGGGGCCCTGTCCCTCCCCCTCCTGATGCTCGCCTGGGTCGGCCTGAACGTCGACCCCTCGGACTCCGCCGGCGGGCTCCTCGCGATGTTCTTCTACTTCATCATGGCCCTCGCGGCCCTGATCAGCGGGTCCGAGCTCCACATCATCGCGTCCTCGACCTCCACCGCGGAGCGCGAGATCCTCACCGCGAGCGACGTCAAGCTCACCCAGCTCCAGTCCTCCCTCCGGGAGCTCCAGAAGGCCCTCGAGTTCCGGCAGAAGGGTCTCGACGAGAAGGAGGCGATCATCGAATCGGACCGCCGGGAGCTCGACGGCGAGGTCTCGAAGGTGGAGGCGCAGTCCTCGGAGCTCCAGGGGCTCCAGACGGACCTGGAGAGGAAGGAGAAGGAGCTCCTCGCGTTCGAGAAGAAGGTCTCCGGCGTGAAGGCGGAGATTGACGCCCGCGTGGAGCAGCTCAAGCTCAAGGAGAGCGACCTCATGAACATCGACTCCGGAATCGAGCGGGCCCGGAAGGAGGTCGCGGACCGCGAGGCCGCCACCATGGAACGGGACAAGGAACTGAAGCGATTCCATATCGAGGTCACCGCCGCGCAGCGCCAGCTCGAGGCGAAGGCGAGGGAAGCCGCAGACCTCGAAGAGAAGCTGAGGCGGGAGGACGCGACCCAGGAGACCCGCCAGAAGGCCCTCCTCCAGAAGGAGAAGGCGATCCAGCTCAAGGACAGCGAGCTCCGCCTCCGGTCTGAGCAGCTCGACGCCACGAAGGCGACGAAGGCGCCGGAGCGGGCGAAGGAGATGAAGGACTGGGAGCAGAAGCTCCTTGCGAAGGAGAAGGAGCTCGGGCAGGCGGAGGTCGAGCTGAAGACCCTAGAGGACCAGCTCAAGGAGCGGTACGAGAACGCCACGAACATCGAGAAGCGGGCCAGCGACGACCGAAAGCACCTCGAGGCGAAGGAGAGGGAGCTCCTCGCGCGGGAGAAGATGATCTCGGACAAGGAGTCCAGCCTCGAGAACGCCTCGACGGAGTCGGAACGTCTGAAGGCGGCGGTCAAGGAAGGGAACGCCCGCCTGAAGGACAAGGAATCCCAGTACGCGGAGCTCTTGAAGAGCACGAAGGTCCAGCAGGCGAGCGCCTCGAGCACGGACGTTGCATTGAAGTCCCGCCAGACGGCCTTGGACGCACGCCAGAGGAAGCTCGACGAGATGCAGTCGAGCGTGGGTAAGGAGATCCAGCGACTCACCGCGGAGAACCGGGAGCTCCTCCAGATGAAGAAGGAGGTCGAGCGGAAGGAGAGCGAGCTCACCGTGAAGGCTCTCGAGCTCGAGACGAAGGCGCGGGAAAGCCGCGCCGCCGCGTCCACGCCCGGGATCAAGGACATGGACCAGGACGCGGCCCTTTCGCGGTGGCAGGACGAGCTCCGGCGGAAGGAGGAGGAGCTCCAGCGCCGCCAGTACCAGCTCACGAAGGAGATGGAGGCGAAGGAGCAGTCTCTGCGCGCCCAAGTCCAGGCGGGCGTGACGGACGGGATCGAGGAGGTGACGATCGAGGAGAAGAAGGAGCGGGTGAAATCCGGGACGCCCCGGCTCGACGACCTGCTGTACGGAGGGATCCCGTTCAACTCGAACCTCCTGTTCGTCGGACCCCCGTACGTGGGGAAGGAAGTCGTGATCCACAATTTCGTCGCGGAGGGCCTGAAGAAGGGGATCCCCGCGATCATCATTACGACCTCGAAACCGCCCGTCGAGATCGGAAAGGAGATGGGGCCGATCCTCCCCACGTTCGTGGAGTACGAGCAGCTCGGGCTCGTGCACTGGATCGACTGCTCCGGCTCCACCCCGTCCTCGGGGAAACCGATGAAGGACAAGCACACGTTCCGCGTGAACGGACCCACGGACTTCGAGGGGATCCTGAAGGTCGTGAGCGAGCTCGACTCGGAGTTCAAGGGGAAGTATCCGTACTTCCGCCTCGCGTTCCTCACCCTGTCCTCCTGCGTGGGCCAGGACCAGGGGGCCGCGATGGGCTTCGTGCAGAAGCTCGTGAACCGCCTCCGGCAGACGAAGGCGGTAGCCGCGTACGCGCTCGAGCGGGGGATGCACTCGGACCAGGTCGTGGAGTCCCTGGAGCACCTCCTCGATGGCGCGATCCAGTTCAAGTCCGACAAGCAGAAGACGATGCTCCAGGTCGTCGGCCTGGGCGAGTCGCAGACCCGGGACTGGGTGCCCTACAAGCACTCGAACAAGGCGATCATGATCGGGTCCTTCCAGCTAGAACGGATCCGGTAACCTAGGGGTTCCACCGGTCCTCGTGCGGACCGGAGTGGCCGTGCTCGTGCTTGCCGGCCAGGAGGGCGAGGGCCGCGTACCCCTCCCGTTTCCCCGCCGCGATCTCCGCGAACGTCCTGCGCTTCCGGTACGACGTGGGTCCCACCGCGACGGACCGTTCGAACAGGACCGCCTCGTCTCCCCAGGGGACGACCTCGAATCCCGCCTTCTCCGCGGCCCCGAGGACCTTGCGGTCGTGCGGAAGGAACCCGTGAACGTCCCGGAACCCGGACGCGAGCGCCGCGGCGGGCATCGCGCGGAGGATCCTCCCCGCATCCCCCGCCACGAGCCCGAACTCGAGGGACGTGTCCGCGTCCTCCTCGGGGTGGGCGCTGAAGACCGCGATCCCTCCCGCCACGCGATGGAGGGCCCGCAGGTTCGCGAGGAGGTGGACGTTCGCGGGGGTCAGGGGCACGAAGTATCGCTCGTACGGGACGTACCCGTTCGCGAGCTGGAGGACGGGGGACGCTTGGATCCCGCGGACGAGGTCCGTGTCGAACGGGATCCGCACGGCCCGTGCGGTCCCCTTCGCGGCCTTCCGGCCCACTCGGGTGAAGCGGGCGACCTCCTGGAAGCCGCTCGCCTTCACGGCATGGTTCCCCGCCATGTTCGTCGCCTTCGACCAGAGGCGCAGGGCGTGCACACGGCTCCGGCTCGCGAGGCCGACGAAGCTCTGCATCAGGGCGGCCGCGACCCCCCGGCGGCGGTAGTCCGCGCGGGTGCGGGCCGCGCCGAGCCATGCGCTCCCGTCGACCGTCGGGACATAGTGCATCGCCCCGACGATCCGGTCCCCGTCGAGGGCGACGTGCATCACCCCGTGGAGGATCAGGTCCTCGAGGCTCTCGATCACGTAATCGTCCGGACCCACCGCGGACCGGCACACCGCCTCGAGGGCGTCCCGGTCATGGAGCGAGGCCCTCCGGATCTCCCAGGATTCCTTCATCGTACCGTGGAACGGAACGCGATGACGCGGATATAGCTCTCGGATTCCCGGATCGGGAGGGGCTTCACGGGACCAGGAACGCGCGGAACGGCGGGGGCTCGAGCTCGAAGTGGTTCGGGGCGCCGCTCAGGTCCGCGGGCGGGACCTGGCCGTCGATCCTCAGGGAGAGCGTCTTCAGGGCGTTGTCCTGGCCCTCCTTGTTGTAGCTGTACTTCACGCGGACGTACGAGTACGCGCCGACGGACGTCGTGCGGTTCAGGAATCGCGTGAAGTCCCGGAACCCCGGGGGCTGGCGGGAGAGCGCGTTCGCGATCTCCGTCCCCCACCGGGCCCCGACGAAGAACGCCTGCCACTCCTGCACGTTCCGCTCGTCGAGCCGCCCCCGGACGAGGGCCGCGATCGCGTCACAATACGTCGGGTTGATGAAGTTCTTGAACGCGTCCAGGTTCGCGAGGGCCTCCTCGAGGTCCACGACGTCCGCGGGGCTCGCGGGAGGTTTACGGGAGGTCGCCACCCGCCACTCGAGATACGGGAGGTACCGGGCCTTCCCGTCCGTCATCTCCCGGGTCGCCGCGATCACGTCGACGAGATAGTGGAACCGGGCATGGGTGAAGAGGTAGTCGAGGACGAGGGAGTATTCGATCCGGTCCGCGACGTCGTCAATCGGCTTGTCCGCGTACTTCCCGAGGTCCCGCCAGATGATCCGGTGGTACTCTTCCTTGAGGGTCTTCGTCCCGCCCGCACGGACGTAGATCCCGAAGCGCTCCGGGTCCGTCCGGAACGAGACGTAGTACGCGACCGCCTCCGGCCCCTGCTTCAACATCGCCGGCAGGGTCCCGGGGTCCTTCGGGGTCGCAATCGAAAACTTCTCGGCGGCCTCCGCGGAGAGGTCGAGCTCCCGGGCGCCGGGGGCGGGCTCGTGGGCCCCGAGGGTCCGCATCCGGGCCTCGTCGCAGAGCGCGGGGAACTGGGCCTTGAACCCGCTCAGGTCCATCGGGCACGACGGAGGGAGTCGCGCCACATAAGCGTTTCCCGTTCAGTACAGGACGCACCGCACCTCGCGTCCCTCGACCTTGCGGAGCCCGGGGTCCGCGGTGGGGGCGAACTCCGCGACGACCCAGTCCCCTTCGATCTCGACCCGCCGCACGGCCTTCGCGAGGGGCTCGGGGGCGGTACGGAGGACCTCCGCGAGATGCTCCCGAGCCCGCACGGCGTCCCCCCGCCTTCGGCTATTCCGCGTGGAATGCCACCGTGCCAGGGCCTCCGTGATCACGAGCGCCGAGACGCCAGAGACCAGGACTCCCAACCCGACCAGCGGGTGAAGGAGGGCGTACACACCAGTCGCGAGGAGCACGAGCGCGCTCAGCGACCGCCTCTGCCGGAGGGGAATCCCGATCCCGCCGATCCGGATCCGCAGGGTCGGGCCGTCCCCCCACATCTGGGATCGCGGGCCGAGCACGGCCTCGTCCCGACGCGCGAGGTCCTCATTGAGGGCACGCTGATCGAGGAGGTCGAACACGTCCTGGGGCTCCCACCCGCACGTCGGCGTGGCGACAGGACATCGGGGGTGGAAGCGACACCCCGCCGGGGGGCTCACCGCGTCCGGGACTTCGCCCTTCGGGAGGGTCTTCAGGCGGCGGGCGTCGGGATCGGGCGAGGGGATCGCGGCGAGGAGCGCCTGCGTGTACGGATGCTTGGGGTCGTTGAAGATCGCCTTTGCGTCCCCCACCTCGACGATCCTCCCGAGGTACATGATCGCGATCCGGTCGCAGATGAACTTCGCGGTCGCGAGGTCGTGGGTGATGAACAGGTACGTGAGGTCGTACTTGTCCTTGAGTTCAAGCATGAGTTCGAGGATCCGCGCCCGGATCGACATGTCGAGCATCGCGACGGGCTCGTCCGCGACGATGAACTTCGGTCGGAGAATCACCGCCCGAGCGATCGCGGCGCGCTGCTTCTGGCCCCCGCTCAGGTCTGCGGGGTACTTCGTGTACAGCTGTTCCGCGGGGGAGAGGCCGGCCTCCATCATCACCTCGAGCGCGCGCGCCTTCGCCTCCTCCTCGGAAGCGAGGCCATGGACGATCAGGGGGTCCGCGATGCTCTGGCCGATCGTCATCGCGGGGTTCAGGGACGCGTGGGGGTCCTGGAAGATGATCTGCATCGACCGGCGGAGGGGGCGGATCTCCGATTCCTTCAGGTGGGTGATGTCCTTCCCCTCGAAGCGTACGGCGCCGGAGGTGGGTTCGACGAGGCGCAACACGGTCCGCCCGACGGTCGTCTTCCCGCACCCGCTCTCACCGACGAGCCCGAAGATCTGCCCGGGCGGAAGCGTGAACGAGACCCCGTCGACCGCGTGGACGACGGGCGGCTCTCGCATCAGGAGCCGCTGGAGGGCGGGAAGTTTCACGGGAAAGTGCTTGACAAGGTCCTCAACCTCCAGGAGGGCGTCCGTCAGAGGAAGTCCCTCCCGAAGTGGCACGCCGCGAAGTGTCCGGGAGTGTACTCCACCCATTCCGGGTCCTTCGTCCTGCAGACGTCCTGCACGTACGCGCAGCGGGGGTGGAACCGGCACGCCGGAGGAGGGGAGACCAGGTCCGGCGGTAGGCCGTCGATCGAGTTCAGCTCCTTCGACTCGAGATGGATGATCGACGCGAGGAGGCCGCGCGTGTACGGATGGATCGGGTGCTTGAAGACCTCCCGCATCGGGCCGAGCTCGACGAACTCGCCCGCGTACATCACGGCGACCCGGTCGCACACCTCTGCAACGATCCCGAGGTTGTGCGTGATCAGGAGGAGGGACATTTTGTACACCCGCTTGAGGTCCTCGAGGATGTTCAGGATCTGCGCCTCGACGATCACGTCCAGCGACGTCGTGGGCTCGTCCGCGATCAGGAGCCTCGGGTTCATCACGAGGGCCATCGCGATCATGATCCGCTGGCGCATCCCGCCGCTGAACTCGTGCGGGTAGTTGTCGAGACGACTCTCGGGGATTCCCATGGAGGCGAGCGCCTTCTTCGCCCGCTCCAGGGCGACCTGCCGCGCGATCTTCTCGTGGCTCAGGATCGTCTCCAGGAAGTGGTCCCGGATCGTCATCAGCGGATCGAGGCGGGTCGTCGGATCCTGGAAGATCAGGGCGACGTCCTTCCCCCGCACCTGGCGGAGCTCCTCCCGCGACAGGGCCGCGAGGTCCCGACCGTCGAGGAGGATCGAGCCCTCGAGGCGGGTCCCGGGAGGGAGGATCCCGAGGATCGCCTTCCCCAGCGAGGACTTCCCGCAGCCCGTCTCCCCGACGACCCCCATCGTCTCTGCCGGGGCCAGGTCGAACGTCACGCCGTCCACGGCCCGCAACGGGCCGCGCTTCGTGCGGAAGAGGACCCGGAGGTCCCGCACCTCGAGGAGGGGTTGCATCCTACAGCCGCTCCTTCTTCGCGAGCGGGTTCAGGATGTCGTTCAAGCCCTCCCCGAGGAAACTGAGCCCGATCGTGAGGAAGACGATCGCGAGTCCGGGGAAGAACGAGGACCACCAGATCCCGTTGTCGATCCGTTCCGCCCCGGCGGACAGGTCGAGGCCCCAGTCCGGCACGTCGCCGGAGAGGCCGAGGCCGAGGTACGACAGCCCCGCTGCGGTGAGGATCGCGTCCGCCGCGCTGATCGAGAAGATCACCGGGATCACCATGATCACGTTCGCCGCGATGTACCGGAACACGATCCGCCGGGGCTTCGCGCCGAGGGCCCGCGCGGCCTCGACGAAGAGCTCCTCCCGCGTCGACAGGACCTGGGAGCGGGTGACCCGGAAGTACAGGGGCACGTAGATCACGGTAATCGCGAGGGCGATGTTCACGACCCCCTTTCCCAGGAGGACCGCGATGAGCCCTGCGAAGAGGAGCCCTGGGAACGCGTACAGGGAGTCCATCACGAGGACGAGGATCTTGTCGAAGTTCCCGCCGCGGTACCCCGAGTACAGGCCGAGCGGGAATCCGACGGCGAACGCGGCGGAGACGGCGATGATCATGATGATCAGCGAGGTCCGGGTCCCGTAGAGCGCCCGCGAGAACACGTCCCGACCGATCGCGTCCGTCCCCATCAGGTGCCAGAAGCTCTTCCACTGGGCCGTGGCGCCGACGAAGTCCACGGTGAGGTTCCCCGCGGCCCCCGCCTCGGAGGCGTGGGTGATCCGGACCCGGAAACTCTCCCGGGTCAGGTCCCACGCGTGCCACGGGGCGAAGGCCGAGAGATCGATCCGCTCCAGTCGATCTGTCGTGCGGACCTCGAACCGGGCGAGCCACGTCATGCCCGCGTCCCGGCTCACCTCGAGAACGGGATAGTGGCCGGCGTCCGTGCCGTTGCTCAGGACGAGCACCTCGAGCCCGACGGAGAGGACCGCGTCCCTCTTCACGTCGAGCGCGAACGAGCGGAGCACTTCCACCTGGCCCGCGAGGTTCGACGTCGCTCCCACGCGATTGATCGATTGCGCGGCGGAGAGGAGGGTCCAGTTCCCCGTCCACCCCGTGAACGTCTCGTTGCGGTTCACGACGGCCTCCGTCCACGGCGGGACATTCTTCTCGTCGGCGGGGAGGATCGGGTCGAACGGTGCGATCACGTTCGCGCCCACCGCGACGACGATGAACGCGACGAGGAGGCCGAGGCCGATCCAGGTCATCCGGCCCGCGAGGGTCCGTCGTTCCTCGAAGAGCGGGTGGACGATGCGCCCAACGATCGAGTGGCGCGGGAGCCAGTCCTCCAAATGGACCCGCGGAAGGAGGCGCATGGCGCTACAACCGGATGCGCGGGTCGACGACGGCCCCGAGGATGTCGATCACCAGGCTCACCCCGACGATGATCGTCGCGTACACGACGACGATCCCCTGGATCATCGTCATGTCCTTCGAGACCACGGACTCGAGGAGGAGGAGTCCGATCCCGTCGATGGAGAACGTCTTCTCCGTGATCACCGCCCCGGCGAACAGGATCGCGAACTGGAGGCCGAGGACGGTCACGACGGGGACGAGCGCGTTCCGGAACGCGTGGCGGGTCACGATCTTCCTCCCGGGCACGCCTCGCGCGTGGGCCGCTTCCGCGTAGTCCGCGGTGATCGTCCGGAGCATGTTCGCGCGGACCGTCTTCGTGAAGAACCCGCTCAGGACGAGGCCCAGGGTGAGGCATGGGAGGACCAGGTGCCGGAGCGCGGTCCAGAAGTGGGCGGGATTCCGCTCCAAGAGAGAATCGATCGTGTACATCCCCGTGACCGGGTGGGGGAAGTCCGTCCCCTGCCACCGTCCGTGCGGGGGGAGCCAGCCGAGCCAGATCGCGAAGACGATCTGGAAGAGGACCCCGAGCCAGAAGATCGGGATCACCCAGATCACGGTCCCATACAGTCGCAGGACGACATCGAGGCGGGTGTCACGCCGCGCCCCGGAGACGACGCCGGTGACGATCCCCACCGAGGAGGCGACGAGCATCGACCCCACGGACAGCTCGACGGTCGCGGGGAGACGGCTCGAGATCTCCCCCCACACGGGTTTTCCCCGGTAGAACTCGCCGATCGACCGGCCCAGGTCTCCCCGGAATACGCGGCTCATGTAGTCCAGGTACTGGAGCCAAGGCGGTTTGTCGAGACCGAGTTCATGGCGGGCCGCCTCGACGATTTCCGGCGGGGGCTCCCGCCCGCCCCACAGCGCGAGGACGGGATCCCCCGGGAGGACCCGGAGGATGAAGAAGACCGCCGTCAACAGAATCAGGAGCATCGGGATCGCGAGGAGTCCTCGGGTGGCCGCGTACGCCAGAAGGGAACGCCCTCGCGCCATGCGTGTATCTAAGGAACACGGTCTGCCGCTAAGTACCTATCCCGGTTCCCGAAAGGGGAAGGAGGCCAGGGACTAGTGATCCCTGGCCACGAGGTCCCGGAACACGAACATCGAGAACCCGAGCGTCGACAGGATGTTGTTCGCCGCCGCGCAGTTGTGGTCCCCGTACTCCGTCTGGAAGACGGGCTGATAGTGGGGCGCACTGAACGAGAACCCCGGCGGGACGAGGCTGTACAGGGGTTCCACGTTCCCGTTGAACACGTCCCGGTCGATCGCCTGGCGGTCCACGCTGTACGCGATCGCCTGCCGCACACGTAGGTCCCGGATTGCGGCCGTACTCGTCGGGCTCACGTTGAACACGAGGTACCGGATGAACGGGCTCTGCGCGACCTCGACGGTGATTCCCAGGGTGGTCGCCTGGGACTGGAGATCCGCGAGATCCTCCGGAGAGATCGACCGGTACACGACGTCCGCGAGCTTCGGGGACACGCTTAGGTCGTTCTTCAGGGCCGTCGAACTCTGCCGCAGGTTGATCGTCACGGTGTCCTCGACGGGGATTGACGGGATCCCGAACGAGGCGTACAGCGCGGGAGTGTGGTAGGTCGGGTTACGGCTGAGGATGAACTGCTGGTTGCCGGTGTAGCCGGTCAGCCGATACGGCCCGGAACCTCTCACGCTTCCGACCGCGTCGGGCTGGGCCGCGTTCTGGTTGTAGTCCCACGGGACCGGCGCCGCCACCGAGAACCCGATCAGGTCGTTGAAGAAAGCCACCGGTGCGGAGAGGTGGAACGTGATATCGAGGTCGTTCGCCGCCACCGTAATCGCTCCGACCCGGGTGTTGTTCCCGTTCGTCGCCTCCCGTCCGAGTTTTCCGGTGTCGTACAGCAGGAACGCGGCGCCACCGGGGTCGTTCAGCCGGATCGCCCGGTCGATCGACCGCTTCACGACGGACGCGTTCAGGTCGGACCCGTCGCTGAATGTGAGTCCAGGTCGCAGGTTATACGTGTAGTTCCTGCCGTCCGCAGACACAAGGCCGTTCGCGATCGTCGGCACCGTTGTCGCAAGTCCCGGCATCAGGCGCGCCTGCACGGGCTCGTAGACGAGGAGGGTGTCGAAGATCTGGTTCACGAGCTCGATCGAGAAGTAGTCGTACGCGAGGGCGGGATCGAGCGAGGTGATGTCATCCGTCGTCGACGCGTTCAGCACTGCAGAGTTCGGCTTGTCGACGATGAACCATTTGAACGAGATCGGGTGCAATTCCACACCCGTAACCCCGCTTGCATAGGCGGTCTCCGAGTATCCTGAGAACAGCGGGATGTACGGCACATCGTCCGCGAGCTTGTTCTGGAGGTCCGTGAACCGTGCGAGGCGGACGGCGGGATCCGTGGAGGTCTGTTCCTGATCGATCCATTGGTCGACGGTCGCGTTGCTGTAGAAGGAGCCGAAGCTCGGGGATCCCGAGGACCCCATGAACGGCGAGATGTAGTCGTCCGTGTCGCCGTAGTCCGGGTACCATCCGAGGAGGAAGAACGGCAGGCGGCCCTGGTTCCGGAGCTGGCGGTAGTTCGCCCAGATGTCCGAGTGCAGGGTGACCTGGACCTTGCCGCACGCTTCAATGCTGTTCTTCAGGACCGTGGCAAGTTCGTCCTCCGTGTCGCCGTAGTGGCCATCGCTGTTGAACCAGAGTTCGATCTGGTACTTCGGCTTGAACGCCACGAGGGCGAGGTACGCCGCCGCGATGATGACCACGACGATGATGATGCTCACAATCGCAATTATCAACGACTTTCTCTGCACGCTTTCTCCTCCGGAACGATAGCCGTCTCCCTAACGAAGGGGGTGGGCCGGCCCGCGGATTGAACGGTTCTCATATAAACGTTTGGAAACCGTGAGTTCGCGCGCGGATTCGCGAACATTCCCCGGGTAGTTTCGAATCCTCATGCGAAACTGTCGAGGGTGCGCGTCGCGGGCGGGCGGTCTCGCAGTCGCTCGAGGGCTACGCGTACGCGTTCCCTTGAGAATCCCCGTTCGTCGCAGAGGAACGCAACGACAGACGAATCATCCCGACCGATCGCCGTGATGGACACGTCGCGATCGACGGGCGGATCCAGGAAGAACGCGCGGATCACGTCGACGTTGTCCGGGAGCTGCGCCCGAACATCCGCAGGGACACGATCGAGTCCCCCGACCTCGCGAATCATCTTGACGGCCTTTTTCGGACCAATCCCCCGGACCCCGTCGTCGAAGTCCGTGCCGATGAGAATCGCTGCATCCACGAGCTGCTCCCTGGAGAGCCCGAGATGCTTGAGCCAGGGCTCGAGTTCGATGATCTCCGGCGTGAGGCGGCGGGCCCGACCCTGACTCGGAAGCCACTCCGTGCCGGAGATCGTGAGAAAACGCGCGAGGCGGGGAGCGCCGAACAAGAGGGAATCGTAGTCCTTCGACCCGACCGCCCACGCGATCCCTTCGCGGGCGAGCCACGCGGCCTGGGCTTCCCCCTCACTCGGCGCCTGGACGTGCGGGATCCCGAGGTGCCCCAGGAGCGTCTTCGCCTCCTGGACCATCTCCCGCGTGAGGCGGGACATCATCACCGCCTTCGACCACGCGGTCCCGTAGTCCCCGCCCTTTAGCGCGAGCTCGTACTCCTTCGTGGCCTTCTCCCGCACAGCCTTCCGCTTCTCGATCTCTCGCGCCTTCAGAGGGGGCGGGGTGCCGTCGAACACGAAAATCGGCCGGATGTCGTAGTCCGCGATGAGTCGCGTCGTCCGGAACATCAGGCCCGTGAGGTGGGAGGTCACGCGTCCGTGCGCGTCCTTCAGCGGGCTCCCGTCGCGAAGACGGATCACCGATAGGAACTGGTACAGTTCCAGGTTGCCGTCCACCGCGATCGTGCGGCCGCGGAACGCCTCGAGGTCGACGACCCGCTTCTCGATGATCGGTGTGAGGGCGACGCCCACGGCGTGGGGAGCGTTGGCCGCGAGATAAGGTTCGCGCACACGGGTCCGGACGGGGCGCGATTAGGAATCGGAGGGGACTTCAAACCTCCAGAGTTTCCGTTCCCCGCGGATCCGATCAAGCCTCTCGACGGCCCTCCCCGATTCCATCCGGAGGAACACCTTCCCGACGTGCTTGCAGAACTCCCGCTTCACGAGCCGCGAGGACCAGTCCTCGCAATCGTGGAGGATCGTCTTGCGAGCGAAGTCGACGATGACTTTGTAGTCCTTGACGCGGGCTCGGACCTCCTCCCCCTCGTCCGAGATCTCCACGTCGGAGTCCGGGATCCGCGCGGCGCGTTCCAGCCGCCCCTTGTCGACGAACGCGCGAAGGGAGTCGGCGATCTCCGTGTTCATCGGGGGCACGGCGGGGGTGTCCCCAGCGAACGCATCGAGGGTCATCGCCTGGTACTTGCCGCCCGCGACCCGGGTGATCCCTTCCCGGAAGTCCTCGATATGCTTCATCATCTCCTGCTGCGGGGGCGTGATCGCCCCGAGCATCTCGAGGACCTGGAGCGCGTTCTCCGGCGCGTACCCGTGGTAGTGGTTGTTGAAAAACCCGTACACGGGGTCCGCGGCCTCCGCGATCTTCTCCACCTTCGGGATCCACTCCGTGAGCTCGTCCTTCGAGTAGTGGTAGTCGTACCACGGATCCTTCCCGCGGCCGTGCCATCGGATGTACGCGAACGGAGCGGTGAGGTGGACCTCCGGTGGGAGGAGGGGTTCGTCCACGATCGTGTATGCGACCCGATGCTCCCGCAGCAGGTCGTACGCCTCCGGGACCATCCACGACTTGTGCCGGAACTCGATCGCCCATCGGTATCGGTGCGGGAGCGTCTCGAAGAACGCCCTGACGACCTTCGGGTCGAACCGCAAGGAGGGCGGCAGTTGGAGGAGGAGGGCGCCGACCTTCCCCGCGTCGTTCAGCGGGTCCATCAGCTCGCAGAACGCACGGACGTCCTCGTCCGCCTTCTTCCCGACGTCGAGCCGCCGGTCGTGGGTCACGGTCTGCGGGACTTTCGCCGCGAACACGAAGTCCTCCGGCGTGTACCGGAGCCATCCGAGGACCATCCCCTTCGCGGGAGCTCGATAGAAGCTCGAGTCGATCTCCGCGGTGTTGAACACCTTCGCGTACGCGGCGAGCTTGCTCTCGCTCGCGGTCTCGTAGAAGACCCCGAGCCACTCCTCGTACGACCACCCGGAGGTGCCGAATCGCAAGGCTCCCATCGCGGGAATAGGATGGGCCGCGGGCTCTTAACCCCATGGCGGGGGGCCGCGAAACCTGATGAACCGGAGGCACCCTCGCCCCGCAGGGCAGCCCATGGAACCCTCATTCCAGTGTCCGCGGGACGGGACTCCACTGCAGGGCCGTGTCGTCGCCGGCACGGTCCTCCCGTTCCGACTCGACGAATGCCCGAAGTGCCGCGGCACCTGGTTCGACCGCGGGGAGCTCCAAAAGGTCACGAAGGACGCCGAGGTCGGGAAGCTGATCCGGGACTACGCGACGTCCGCCCCGAACCCGATCCTCTGTCTGCGGGACCGGACGCCGATGAAGCGCCGCGTCATCGAGGACGTGGAGATCGACGCGTGCGGGAGCTGTGGCGGCTTCTGGGTCGACGGCGGGGAACTCGAGGAGTTGGAAGAGGCGGCACAGGACGTCGAGGCGACGGAGATCGAGAGGCCTCTGTATTCGGCGCTGGAGCCGAGGGACATCGCGATCCTCGCATGGGTCGCCCCCGCCACCTTCACGCGGCTCCAGCACGAGACCCGCCGCCCGCCGTTTCGGTGAACCCTCCCCTCGAGGTTCATGACCCACGACCGCTCTCGGATCTCCGTGGACGCGTGGATCGGTGCGGGAGGCTGGGGATACTTCCACGGTCCGTCCGGGAAGAATCTCGTCGACTACGCCCGGGGCTTCGGGTTCGTCGAGGTGAACTCCACCTTCTACCGCCACCCGCCCCGAGAAGCGGTCCGCCGATGGCGGGGATCCGTCCCCGCCGGGTTCCGGTTCGCGGTGAAGGGCCATCGAAGCATCACGCACGTCCACCGCTTCCGCGCGACTCGGGGCGCGCTCGCCGCTCTCGCCCGAGACGCGGCCATCGCAAGGACATTGGATTCGGACATCCTCGTTCTTGAGACCCCCGCCGACCTGGAGTTCGGCCGAGAGGAGACCGATGCGATCGCGGAATTCGCCGGCACCGTCGGCCGCAGGGTCCGGATCGCTCTCGAGGCCCGCGCATACGCCGGCACGGCCCTCCCGGATCCGCTATCGAGGGCGCTCAATGATGTCAGCGGCATCGACGTCGTGGACCTGTCGAGAGGGATCCTCCCGCGGGTCGACTCCGACATCCTGTACAGCAGGGTGTTCGGGAAGGGCCCTCACAACGTCTGGGAGCTCTCGGATGATGAACTCCGTGAGATCGATGCCGCGTCGAGGACCACGGGATCGGACCGGATGGTTTTCGCGTTCCACGGCGTTCGGATGTACAAGGACGCGGCGCGATTCCTCGAGTTCAGATCCACGGGCGCCCTCCTCCCCGCCACGAAGGGCCAGGGGACCCTGGCGATCGCGGAGGCCTTGGCGCCGGACGCGAGATTCCCGCTGACCCGGAACGAACTTCTGCGGGACCACGGATGGAAAGTCGTGACCGCGGAGGACGGGAGGAACGTCCACGCGAGCGAGTACCTTGCCCGACTCCCCCAC
>JAIBJG010000081.1 GCA_020029475.1 Methanobacteriota archaeon
GCTGGACCACACGAACGTATCCCTGGACCCCTTGAAGGAGAGGCCGTGGCGCCGCAGCACGTCCTTGAAGGCGTCCTTGTGCTTCGAGTACGCGGCGCCGTCCACGACGAACCGGAAGCGCATCCCGCCCTCGAACGCGGACGCGGGCGATTAAACCTTGCGGGCCACCCGCGCGCTGACGCGGCCCACCCGCTCGATCGTGCCCACGAGGACGTCGCCGTCGCGAATCTCCCGCACCCCCGCGGGGGTCCCCGTCGCGAGGATGTCCCCTCGCTCCAGGGTCAGAATCCGGGACGCTGCGGCGATGAGCTCCGGGACCCTGTGGACCATGTCGCGCGTGCTCCCGACCTGCGCGGGTTCCCCGTTCACCTCGAGGCGGATCCCCAGGTCGTGCGGGTCGCCGACCTTCTTCGCGGGCGTGACCCTGGAGATCGGCGCGAACGTGTCGAACCCCTTCGCCGCGGTCCACGGAAGGCCTTCCGCACGGGCCTTCGCCTGGAGGTCCCTCGCGGTGATGTCCAGGAACACCGCGTATCCGAGGACGAGGCCCATCGCGCGCTCCCGCGGGACGTCGCGCCCGCCCTTCCCGAGGATGACCGCGAGCTCGCACTCCTCCTCGACCCGCGCCGACTCCGGCGGGAGGAGGATCGTGCCCCCGGAGGGGATGAGGGCGGTCGTCGGCTTCAGGAAGAACACAGGATCCGCCGGGACCTCGTTCCCGCTCTCCCTCGCGTGGGCGGCGAAGTTCCGGGCGACGCACACGATCTTCGCGGGCCGAAGGCGCCGCTCCCCAATCCGGAGCCACATCAGGGGAGCCATCCCTGGCGCGCGTCGTGCTCCATGATCCTCCCGCGGACGACGTTGATCGCGACGAACGCGAAGATGATCCCGCCCGCGAGGACGAGGAGCAGACCGGCGTCGCCGAGGCGGGTCGGGTCCGAGAGGTACACCCCGAGGGACGCGAGCCCGTTGAACGAGGCGTGCATCGCGACCGCCGCAAGGTACCAGGGGACCGCGGAGTACCGTGGGCCCCACAGCCGGTTCCTCGCGATCCCGTACCCCGTGAGGCTCGTCGCGGACGCGTGGAGGAAGGAGGACGAGATCGATCGGATCGCGATCACGAGGAGGGAGACCCCGATCCCGCCAACCGCGAACGCCGCGACGCCGTACAGGAGGTTCTCCGTCGCGCTGAACCCGAGGCCGCTCGTCGCGCCGTACACGAATCCGTCCTCGGGCTCCCGGATCACGAAGCTCCGGCGGAGAACCCCGAACGCCTTCGCGAACTCCTCCGTGAACGGGGCGATCACGAGGGCCAGGAGGATCGTGGTGGGGTCCGCGAAGTTCCGCGCGAGGATCTGCTCCACCGGGGTCGCGACCGCGAACAGCAGCAGGAAGAGGAGGCTCAGGATCGCCCCGATGATCACCGCGAAGATCGCGCCCCAGAGGAACATCCCCACGACCATCCCCCACGGCTCCCGCCCGTACCGCTCCGAGTTTCGGATCCAGACGACGAAGACGACGGGCGGGAGGAAGGAGAACACGAGAAGGACGATGACCTCCGCGAGGAGGGCACCGCCCTGGAGCGCGAAGGATGCCAGGTCCACTCAATCCGTCCCCTTGGGCCCCGATTTCTCCTTGAGCGCGGCGTGGGCGGCGGCGATGCGGGCCACGGGCACGCGGAACGGCGAGCACGAGACGTACTTCAGCCCGATCTCGTGGCAGAACGCGATGCTCTCGGGGTCCCCGCCGTGCTCCCCGCAGATCCCGACCTTCAGGTCCGGCCGGGTCTTCCTTCCGCGTTCCACCGCCATCCGCATCAGCGCGCCGACGCCCGCGCGGTCGAGGACCTGGAAGGGGTTCACCGGGAGGATCCCCCGCTCGACGTACGCCATCAGGAACTTTCCCTCCGCGTCGTCCCGGCTGTACCCGAACGTCATCTGCGTGAGGTCGTTCGTCCCGAAGGAGAAGAACTCCGCGTGCTCCGCGATCTCATCCGCGGTGATCGCGCCGCGGGGGACCTCGATCATCGTCCCGAACTTGTAGTCGATCGTCACGCCCTGCTCCTGCATCACCTCGCGGACGACCCGCTCGAGCTTCCCGCGCTCCACCTTCAGCTCGTTCACGTGGCCGACGAGGGGGATCATGATCTCGGGATGGGGGTCCCCTCCCGCCTTCTTCAGCCGGGACGCGGCCTCGAAGATCGCGCGGACCTGCATCTCCGTGACCCCGGGGACCATGATCCCGAGGCGGCAGCCGCGGAGGCCGAGCATCGGGTTCTGCTCCCTCATCGCGACGACCGCCTTCAGGAGCCGATCGACCTCCGCGCGACGGGCCGGGTCCTTCCCCGTGATCCGGAGCTCCGTGGACTCCACGAGGAGGTCCTCGTACTTCGGGAGGAACTCGTGGAGGGGCGGGTCGATGAGCCGGATCACGACGGGGAGCTCCCCCATCGCCTCGAAGATCCCCTCGAAGTCCGCGCGCTGGATCGGGAGGAGCTCGTCGAGCGCGTCCTGCCGCTCCCGGTCCGAGGCGGCGAGGATCATCCGCTGGACGATCGGGAGCCGGTCCTCCTCGAAGAACATGTGCTCCGTCCGGCAGAGGCCGACCCCCTGCGCCCCGAACGCCCGCGCGCGGACGGCGTCCCGCGGGTAGTCGGCGTTCGCCCATACCTCGAGCCTCCGGAACTTGTCCGCCCAGGACAGGATCGCGAGGAGCTCCTTCTCCCGCGTGAAGTCCGGTTCGATCGTGGGGATGCGGCCGACGAACACCTCGCCCGTCGTCCCGTCGATCGAGATGGGGTCCCCGTGGCGGACGAGCATCTCGCCGACGGAGAACGTGCCGTCGTCGTAGTCCACGCGGATCGACTCCGCGCCCACGATGCACGGGAGGCCGAGCCCCCGCGCGACGACGCTCGCGTGGGACGTCGCCCCGCCCCGGGTCGTGAGGATCCCCTTCGACCAGAGCATCCCGTGGACGTCGTCCGGGGATGTCTCCACGCGGACGAGGATCACGGGCTTCTTCTCGTCCCGCCCCATCCGCTGGGCCTCGTCCGGGTCGAAGACGACGGTCCCCGTCGCGGCCCCGGGGGACGCGTTCAGGCCCTTCGCGAGGTACCGTCCCTCCTTGTGGGCGAGGGTCTTCGCGGCTTCGTCGAACCGCGGCATCAGGAGCTGGATCACCTGGGCGGGCTCCACCCGCTTCACGGCCTCTTCGCGGGAGATCAGTTTCTCCGCCGCCATGTCCACCGCGACCTTCACGGCGGCGCGGGCGGTCCGCTTCCCCGCGCGGGTCTGGAGAATCCAAAGTCTCCCGCGCTCGATCGTGAACTCGATGTCCTGGAGGTCCCGGTAGTGCTTCTCGAGCCTCTTCGCATGGGCTCCGAGTTCGCGGTAGATCTTCGGCATGTTCCCCTTGAGCTGCGCGACCTTCAGGGGGGTTCGAATCCCCGCCACGACGTCCTCGCCCTGCGCGTTCGCGAGGTATTCCCCGTAGAGCGCCTTTTCCCCCGTTGCGGGGTTCCGGGTGAACACGACCCCCGTCCCGGAATCGTCCCCGAGGTTCCCGAACACCATCGTCTGGACGTTCGCCGCGGTGCCGAGGTCGTGCGGGATCTTGTGGAAGTTCCGGTAGTCCACCGCCCGCTTCCCGTTCCAAGAGCGGAACACGGCCCCGATCGCCTCCTCGAGCTGCACGCGGGGGTCTTGCGGGAAGCGCTTCCCCTCCTTCGCGTACACGCCCTTGAACTCGTCCACGATCGACCGGAGCATCGCCGCGTTGAGGTCCGTGTCCTTCCCGCCCGCTGTCTTCGCCTTCCACCGATCGAGAACCGACTCGAATCGATGCGGGTCGATGTCCCGAACGATCCGGCCGAACATCTGGAGGAGGCGGCGGTACGCATCCCAGGCGAACCTCTCGTTCTTCCACAGGGTCGCAAGGGAGCCGACGACCTCGTCGTTCAGCCCGATGTTCAGGACCGTGTCCATCATCCCGGGCATCGAGAACTTCGCGCCGCTCCGGACGGAGACGAGGAGCGGTTTCTTGGGATCCCCGAGGCGTCGCTTCGCCTTCGCCTCGACCTTCGCCAGCGCCGCAGCGATCTGGGATTTCAACCCCAGCGGGAACTTTCCTATTTTGGAGAACGCGTTGCACGCGACGGTGGTGATCGTGAACCCGGGCGGGACCGGGAGCTTGAGGCGGGTCATCTCCGCGAGGCCGGCCCCCTTCCCTCCGAGGAGGTCCCGCATGCTTGCGGATCCTTCCGGGAAGCCGTAAATCCATTTCAGGTCTAGGCACCCCCATGCAGGAGGCAATTCGTTTTGCCCGGCACCATCATCTTGTTACACCCTGCGCACAGAACGCGGAAGCCATCCGGGTAATCGTTGGACCTAAGCCACGCGAAGAATCTCGTTCCCCCGACAGTCCCGATTACACGCAACCTGTGTTTTCGACCGCCGCCGTTCACGTGGTCGATTTCCAGCCTCTCCATTCCACTGCCTGAACGCCAGCCGCAGCACGCGCAGCTAGGCGTTCCATTTGAGTAATGCGAAAGGACCTCCCTACGAACCTTTCTGCGGTACTCCACCTGCGTCCTCAGACGCTTCGGAGACCGAGAACGTTCGAGGTATTGGTCTCTGTGAGCATGGTAGTAGATTCGCGCACGTGCGAGACTTCTCTCTCGATATTGGTGGTTCTCTGCGTAGCGCCTCCGCTGTTCTCTTATCAACCTCTCACGGTTTGCAGCGTAGTATTCCTTCGCGGTCATCTTCTGAACACCCGCTTTGCTTTCCCCTCACCGAAAAGGTACACGTACTCGGGCGTGACACCAACCGGCACGCGAGCGAAGATAGGCGCGATATTTAACGATTCGGCGCAACTGTATGCTCGACCCTCCTCCATGGAGAAGCGTTTGGAATCATGACCCGCTGAGCCGCTTGAGGAGGTCCGCGCCCCGGACAAGCACCAGAATCCCGTACATCTGGTAGATTGCGGCCACCCGGCGGTCCACGGGGACGCCCGGCTGCGCGAGCTGTTTGAAGAAGGCATCGAGCCCTTGCTGGACCTCCCGTGCGATCTTCTCGTCGAGCGGTCCGCGGATCTCCGTCGCGAGGGCCCACAGGTCGTCGTACAGGGCCGCGCTGTTCGTGCGATACAGGCCATCGAGGACGGCGGTCGATCCGTAGATGTACTGGCGGCTCGCCGCGAAGGCGAGACCTTCGGAAAGACCGCTCATCAGGAGGCGGAACAGGCTTTTCCGCTCGGCGGTGAGGTAATTCTCGAGGGCGAGGACCCCGATCGATCCGATGTCGAAGAGGCTCGCCTTCTTGCTGAAGTCCCGGGAGACGACGAACCCCTTCACCTCGGAGGCGAACGTGTGGAACCGGCCGACCGCGGAAAGGGCCCGCTCCACGGACGCCACGAGGGCCTTGTCCTTCCCCCCCGCCACGACTCCGCGGATCACACTCAGCTCGCTCCTGAGCGTGAACAAGGCCGCGTCGTCCATGTTCGAGACGGCCGCTGCGAGGGCAGCTCGGAAGGAATCCGAAAGCTTTGCCGCCTGCGATTTCGCCATGGGTCCCCCGCCGCGTCAAGCGGGCCGTCCGGATAAAAGGGTTGGGGCGGCCTCCCCTAGAATCCCATCTCGTACGCCTTGATGTGCTCCCGCTTTCTCTCCAGGTAGCGGTACACCGTGTTGTGCTCGCTCCCCCGGAGGAGCATCTCCACGGCCTCCCGGGCGATCGCGAGGTGAAACGCCTCCCCGATCAGCGCGACCGTGTGACCGTACACGCTCACGTCCGCCGAGGTGAGCTCCTCCAAGATCCGGCGGGTCTTCCCTCGGGTCCCGATCAGGCGGGCCTTAATCTGGCCGATCCGGTTCCGGGAATGCGCGAAGTCCTTGATGTCGAACATCTCGAGGTACACGTCGTCCTGGAGGAGCCGGAACGCGCGCTCCTCGGAGAACCCCCGCCCGATCGCGGAGACGACGTCCCTGACCTTGAGGGACAGGGCGGGGTCCTTCGCGGCGCTCTCGTCAATCGTGACCTCCCCGGATTCGGAGTCGACCTGGATCAAGACGCCCGTGTTCTCCTGGAGACGAGACTTCGTCTCGCCGCCGGGTCCGATCAGGACGCCGACCCGCTCCGTGGGGATCCGCAGGTAGAACATCGCACGGTCACCGAGTGTGGGGCGGGCACGATGCCGCGGAGGGCCAAAAAGGTTCCCCGCCCTCACGTCAAGTTCTGTGCGAGGACCTCCATCGCCCGAGTCATGTCCTTCCGCTCCAGGATGAAGATCGTGTCCGTGTAGCAGGAGAGCTCCTCGACGATGTTAATCCCGCTCGACGCGAGGGCGCCAGAGAGGTACGCGAGGAGCCCCGCGGTCTTCTCGATCGACTCCGGGCTCGTCACGGAGATCTCCACGAGTCCCTTCGTCACGCTGATGATCTGCTCGAGGCGGAGCTTCCGGTTCACCCGGCTCACGGAGTCGTCGTCGACGATGATCACGGTCCCCTGGGACACCTGAATCAGCCGGCATT
>JAIBJG010000082.1 GCA_020029475.1 Methanobacteriota archaeon
AGAGGTTCCGGTAGACATTGCTCGGGGTCCGCGGGCTAAAGACTATATCGCGTCCGGCCCATACAGCAGATGTTGGGGGCTCCCCGGTTGGAAAATTCGGTGTACCTCGACGGACGCTTCTTGCCGGAATCGGAAGGGAAGGTCTCCGTCTTCGACCACGGCCTCCTGTACGGGGACGGGGTCTTTGAGGGGATCCGCGCGTACAACAAGCGGGTCTTCAAGCTCGAGCGGCATGTGGAGCGGATGTATCAGTCCGCGAAGGCGATCGACCTCAAGATCCCCCACTCGCCGGAGGAGTTCACGGACCTGATCCTCCAGACGTGCCGGCGGAACAACATCGTGGACGGCTACATCCGCCCGATCGTGACCCGGGGCCCCGGGGACCTCGGACTCGACCCGCGGAAGTGCAAGCGCGGGCCCACGGTCGTGATCATCGCGCAGCCCGGGATCACCCTCTATCCGAAGGACAAGTACGAGAAGGGCCTGCGGCTCGTCACGTCGAGCTACCGCCGCGTCCCGCCGCAGAGCCTGAGCCCGAGCATCAAGTCCTTGAACTACCTGAACCAGATCATGGCGCGGGTCGAGGCGAACCAGTACGGGGCGGACGAGGCCCTGCTGCTCGACGTCCAGGGGTACGTCTCCGAGGCGAGCGCGGACAACTTCTTCATCGTGCAGAACCACTCCGTGATCACGCCGCCGACGTCGACGAACCTCCCCGGCGTCACGAGGGAGACCGCCCTCGAACTCGCGGACAAGCTCGGGTTCCGGACAATCGAGAAGCCCTTCACCCTGTACGACGTGTGGGCCTCGAACGAGGCGTTCATCACGGGGACCGCCGCCGAGATCGGGCCCGTCGTCGAGGTCGACGGTCGCACGATCGGGGACGGGAAGCCTGGGAAGACCACGAAGCAATTGATGAAGGCATTCCCCGTCGCCCGCCCATGAACCGGCTATACGCGATCGTAATCGCAATCGGGTTGGGGGTGAGCTTGGCCACCGCGGGGGTCCTCTCCGCGGGGAGCGGCGGGGATGACAAGCGCGACGGAAAGCGGGAGTTCAAGGCGAAACTGCAGGGATTCCAGGAAGTCCCCGCGATCTCGACGACGGGGAAGGGGACGTTCACGGCGGTCCTCAGCGCGGACAAGACGACGCTCTCGTACACGCTGACGTACTCCGGCCTCATTGGCGATGTGCACCAGGCCCACATCCACCTCGGCCAGAAGGGCGTGAACGGTGGGGTGAGCGTATTCCTGTGCGAGACCGCGAACGCCCAGGACCCGTTCGCGGAGGGAGCTCCGGGCGACGCGCCGACGTGCCCGCAGGAAGGCACGGTGACCGGTGTGCTCACGAACGTCAACATCATCGGGCCGAACGCCCAAGGGATCGCGCCCGGGGAGTTCGGGGAGCTCGTCGTGGCCCTCGAATCAGGGGTCACGTACGCGAACGTCCACTCGATGCGGTGGCCCGGCGGGGAGATCCGGGGACAGATCAGCGATTGAGGCCACACCTTCTCCCGCGGCGGGACGGCCGTTTCGGAGTCTTCCGGAGCCGTGCGATGGAGTGCCAGCGCGGGCTATCGACTCGCTAAAGCTAAGTGCCGAGGTGGCATCGTCCCTCGTCCCCCTCCATGAAGTTCTACGAATACAAGGCGCACGAGATCTTCCGCAAGTACGGCATCCCCGTCCCCCGCGGGATCCTCGCTACTCGGCCCGAGGAGATCGTGGACCCGCCGCTCCCCTGCGTCGTGAAGGCCCAGGTCCTCATCGGCGGCCGGGGGAAGGCGGGCGGGATCAAGTTCGCGAAGACTCTCGAGGAGGCCCGCGAGGCCGCGCGGCGGATCCTCGGGATGACCATCGGCCCCTACAAGGTGCGGCAAGTGTACGCGCAGGAGATGCTCGACATCGCGAGGGAGCTCTACTTCTCGATCACGATCGACCGATCCGCGCGGGCGCCCCTGCTGATCGCGAGCGCCGCGGGCGGGATGGAGATCGAGTCCGTCCCGGAGGGGAGCATCTTCCGGATCCACGTGCCGCCGCTGGTGGGCCTCCAACCGTACATCCTCCGCGCGCTCTCGAAAGCGCTCGCGCTCCCGAAAGAGGTCGCGTCCCAGGTCTCGGACATCGCCCGCAAGGCGTTCGCGCTCTTCGAGGGGGAGGACGCGGAGCTCGTCGAGATCAACCCCCTCGCGGTCCTCAAGGACGGCCGGGTGGTGGCGGGGGACGCGAAGCTCATCGTGGACGACAACGCGGAGTACCGCCATCCGGAGTATGCGGACCTCCCGCAGGACCGGACCCCCCTCGAGGAAGAAGCCCACGACAAGGGGATCACGTTCATCCAGCTCGACGGGGACATCGGCGTGATCGCGAACGGGGCGGGCCTCACGATGGCGACCCTCGACGTCCTGAACCTGAAGGGCGGGCGGGGCGGGGCGTTCCTGGACCTCGGCGGGACGGACGACCCGGAGAAGGTGAAGCAGGCGTTCGAGATCCTCCTGAAGGCGAAGCCGTCCGTGATCCTCCTGAACATCTTCGGCGGAATCACGAAGGCGGACACCGTCGCCCTCGGCGTGAAGCAGGCGCTCGAGGCGATGCGGGTGAACGTGCCCGTCGTTGCGCGGATCAAGGGCGTGAACGAGGACCGAGCCAGGGAGATCCTGAAGGGGATCGGATACCCCGCGGACACGATGGAGGAGGCCGCGGAGCTCGCGGTGAAGGTCCAGGCGGGAGGGCGCTAGATGGCGGTCCTCCTCGACGAGAAGACGAAGCTCATCGTCCAGGGGATCACGGGCCACCAGGGCCAGTTCCACACGGAGAAGATGCTGGAGTACGGGACGAAGGTCGTGGCGGGAGTGACCCCCGGAAAGGGCGGTGAGCAGGTCCACGGCGTCTCCGTGTACGACTCCTGTTTCGAGGCCGTGGACGCGACGGGCGCGAGTGCCTCGATCCTCTTCGTCCCCGCGCCGTACGCGAAGGATGCGGCCATCGAGGCAATTGAGGCGGGCGTCGAGCTCCTCGTGATGATCACGGAGAGAATCCCGTTCCAC
Source organism: Methanobacteriota archaeon (assembly GCA_020029475.1). Classification (GTDB taxonomy): domain Archaea; phylum Thermoplasmatota; class Thermoplasmata; order RBG-16-68-12; family RBG-16-68-12; genus EA-19. The sequence continues at coordinate 3,044 of JAIBJG010000082.1, forward strand.
GACTGCCTCGATATCGTGCCGTACGCGCGGGCGAAGGGGTGCCGCGTGATCGGCCCAAACTGCCCGGGGATTGTGTCCGCGGGGAAGGCGAAGGCGGGGATCATGCCGAACCACATCTTCCGGCCCGGGGACGTCGGGGTGATCTCCCGCAGCGGGACCTTGACGTACGAGATCGTGAACGCCATCACGAACGCGGGCTTCGGGGAGACGACGTGCATCGGCATTGGCGGCGATCCCGTGATCGGGACGAGCATGCCGGAGGCCTTGGAGCTCCTCGCGAAGGACAAGCAGACGAAACGGATCGTCGTTGTCGGGGAGATCGGCGGGACGACGGAGGAGGAGACGGCGAAACGTGCTAGACGGATCAGGAAGCCGATCTACGCGTATGTCGCAGGTCGAACCGCGCCCCCGGGAAAACGAATGGGTCACGCCGGAGCGATCATCTCGAAAGGGATGGGGACCGCGGAAAGCAAGATCAAAGCCTTCGAGGCAGCAGGAGTCCCTGTCGCCGCTTTTCCGACCGAGATCGCGGCCCTCCTGCGAGGGAATTAATATTCATTGTGCATGAATAAATAAAAATTCGGCCAAGGCCCCGTAGGGGCCTTGAACTGTGATTCTCAACGGCAAACCGTTAAGTAACGGGAGGAAATGGTGCGGAGTCCGTGCGAAAGCTCATCGTCACCGAGAAACTGAACACCGCGGTCCGCATCGCGTCGATCCTCTCCGGCGGGAAAATGAAGCGGGCGAAGGTCGGCCGCGTCCCGACGTTCTCGTTCACCAAGGACGGTCACGACTACACCGTCGTCGGGATGCGGGGCCACATCCTGAACCTCGATTACCCCGACGAGTTCAACGACTGGGGGAACACGGACCTGAAGCGGCTCGTCTGGGTCGAGCCCGTGAAGAAGGTCACCGAACCCGCGTTTGCGGACGCCCTCACGGAGCTCGCCCGCGGCGTCGACGAGGTGATCGTCGCGACGGACTTCGACCGCGAGGGCGAGTTGATCGGCAAGGAGGCCCTCGAGGTGATCCGGGCGGTGAACCCGGACGTCGGGGTCCGGCGGGCCCGATACTCCTCTCTCACGCGGGCGGAGATCGAGGAGTCCTTCGGGAACCTCGCGGAGTTCGACCTCCCCCTCGCGGAGTCCGCGGAGTCCCGCCAGGTCGTCGACCTTGCGTGGGGCGCCGCCCTCACCCGGTTCGTGTCGATCGCCGCGAAGAGGATGGGAAAGGACTTTCTCTCCGTGGGGCGCGTCCAGAGCCCGACCCTCGCGTTGATCGTGAACCGGGAGCGGGAGATCGAGAACTTCGTCCCCCAGGACTTCTGGTCCGTCACCGCCACGTTCGACAAGGCGGGCACCCGATTCCCCGCGGCCCACGAGAAGGGGCGGTTCTGGGTCCAGAGCGAGGCCGAGACCGCCCGCCAGAACGCCCTCGCCGCGAAGACGGGGACCGTCCTCGAGTACACGAGGAACGAGCGGGAGGAGTGGCCCCCCGCCCCGTTCTCCACGACGAGCTTCCTCGCGGAGGCGAACCGCCTCGGGTACGGCGCCGCGCAGGCGATGCGGATCGCGGAGAGCCTGTACCAGAGCGGGTGGCTCAGCTACCCCCGGACGGACAACACGGTGTACCCGCCGACCCTGAGCCTGAAGGGGGTCCTGAACAGGCTCGAGGACTCCGAACTCGCCGCAGAGGCGAAGGAGCTCCTCGCGCAGGAGAAGATCCGGGCCCGCCGCGGGCCCGTGGAGACGACGGACCACCCGCCGATCTATCCGACGGGGGGCGCGAAGAAGGCGGACATCAAGCGGGCGGACCACTGGAGGATCTACGAGCTCGTGACCCGCCGGTTCCTCGCGACGGTGGCACCGGCATGCGTCGTCGACGTGTCCGAGGCGAAGCTCGACGCGGGCGGGGAGAAGTTCGGCGCGGACGGGTACGTCGTGAAGGACCCGGGGTGGCGGAGGTACTACCCGTACTGGACCGTGCGGGAGTCCGCGATGCCCGCCCTCGAGGTCGGCGAGTCGGTGCCGATCGTCGACGTCGGGATCCAGAAGGACAGCACGCAGCCCATCTCGCGGTTCTCCCAGGGGAACCTGATCCAGGAGATGGAGAAGCTCGGCCTCGGGACGAAGTCCACCCGCCACGAGATCATCCAGAAGCTGTACGACCGGGACTACGTGGAAGGGAAGCAACTCCGGCCCACGGGTTCCGGGAAGGCCCTGATCGGGGCCCTCGAAGATCACGCGGAGAAGATCACGCAGCCCGAGATGACGGCCCACCTCGAGCAGGACATGGACGAGATCGCCCGCGGGGTGCGGCAGAAAGCGGAGGTCATCCAGGAGTCCCAGCGGATGCTCGAGGAGGTCGTCGAGACGCTCCAGAAGAACGCGGCGGCGATCGGCCAGGAGATCGAGTCCGCGCTGAAGGAGCAGAACTACATCGGGCCCTGCAACGTCTGCAAGAAGGGGACCCTCCTCGTCCGCCGGTCCCGCCGGGGTCGGCGGTTCCTCGGGTGCGACCGGTACCCGGAGTGCACGAACACGCACCCGCTCCCACAGATGGGGATCATCGTCTCCGGGGAGCAGCCGTGCCCGCAGTGCGGCTCCCCGATGATCAAGCAGATCGACCGGGGCCGGGAGGAGATCTTCTGCGTGGACTCGGAGTGCCCGACGGTCCGGGACAAGACCCTGATCGCGGCGTGCGACAAGTGCGCGGAGGGCGAGCTCCGGATCATCCACTCCGCTCGCGGGAAGCGGTTCGTCGGGTGCTCGAACTACCCGACGTGCACGAACTCGTTCCCCCTCCCGCAGCGGGGGTTCATCCAGCGGACGGAGAACCGGTGCGAGGCGTGCGGCCACCCGATCGTGAACGTCCTGATGACGGGGCGGAAGCCGTGGGTCATCTGCATCAACATGGAGTGCCCGACGAAGGCGGACAAGCGGCGGAAGAAGGCGGCGGCCGAGCGGAAGAAGGCAGCAGTCGAGCGGGAGAAGGCCGCCCCACCCGACCCAAACAAGCCGAAGAAGACGCGTGCCCCCCGGAAGCCAAAGGCGAAGCCGGTTCCCGTCCCCGAGGCGACGATCACGGCGATGCCATGAAGGCCTTGAACTCCCCGAGACTCCGCGGCTGGAGCACGTAGTTCGTCTTCTTCTCGCGCCCGATCGTCGAGGTCGGCGTGGGCCCGTAGTGGTGGCCGGGACAGACGATCAGGTCGTCGTCCATCTTCCGGACCCTCTGGAACAGGGAGTCGTACATCTGCTCGACGTCGGATCCCGGGAGGTCCACCCGCCCGCAGTCCCCGACGAACAGGCAGTCCCCGGTGAACACGTGACCGCCGACGATGAAGCAGCAGGAGTCCGGGGAGTGGCCCGGGGTGTGGACGACCTTGATCCCGAGGTCCCCGAGGTGGAGGAGGGCCCCGTCCTCCAGGACGAGGTCCTTCCGGACCCGGCTCAGCTCGTGGGCCGCGACCTTCCCCCCCGTCTCGTTCGCGAGCCGCTCGTTGTCAAAGACGTGGTCCGGGTGGTGGTGCGTGTTCAGGATTAGTTCGATCGCGTACCCGTTCTCACCCGCGACCTTCTGGAGGATGCGCGCGTCGAAGCTCGGATCGACGACGGCCGCCCGCTTCGCGACCGGGTCGGCGATCAGATACCCGAAGTTCGCCATCTGCCCGATCCGGGCCTGCTCGAAGAACATCCGCGGGTCCCACCGCGCGGAATCACTTGAGGCTTTCCCGCTCTAGCGGCGGTAGTACTGCGGGTACCAGTACGCGTAGTAGTCGTCCCACGCCTTCTTCCACTGCGCCTTGCGCTTCATGTGCGTGGTGACCGCGAGGGAGACGAGGAACGCGAATCCGAGGATGGATGCCCCGCATGCGGTGCTCAGAGTCGGCTCGCCGGTGATGTACCCTCGCGAGACCGCGTACGCCCCGAGAATCGAGGCGACGATGGAGAATACGATCGCACCTGCGATGCGGCGGGAGATCCAGCCCATGGCCCCCGCGGGGTTGTCGGGGACCGCGATAAGACTTGCGCATCGAAAATCGACCGGGAGAACGCCGGCCGGGTGAGCGGATTATCGGAGATGCGCGCGGAGGAGCCGCGCCCGCTTCGAGTGCAGCCGCATCCCCCAGCGGACGATCCACGAGCACATCAGGGAGGCGAAGAGGACGGCGATCCCGATCTTCGCGCCG
>JAIBJG010000029.1 GCA_020029475.1 Methanobacteriota archaeon
GAAGACCTTGAAGAGGGCGACGATGCCCACCTTCTTCGACCCTGCCGCCAGGAACGTGGAGATCGTCGTCGGGGAGCCCTGGTACACGTCCGGAGCCCACATGTGGAACGGGACGACCGCGACCTTGAACCCGAACCCCGCCAGGAGGAACACGATCGCCACGATCAGGGGCGCCTCCATGGCGGGGACCGCCCGCTGGAGCCCGCCCCTCAGGACGCTCAGGTCCGTCAGGGACTCTCCGAAGCCCGCGATGGAGCTCGAGCCCGCCACGCCGTACACGATGGAGATCCCGAAGAGGATGATCGCGCTCGACACGGAACCGATGATGAAGAACTTCAGCGCGGCCTCCGTCGCCTGCTTGTCCTTCTTCCGGAACGCGACAAGGGCGAACGTGCTGATCGAGCTGATCTCGAACGCGAGGTAGAGCACGAAGAGGTCCGTCGCCGCGGCGGTGAACATCATCCCGACGACCGCGAGGAACAGGAGGCAGTAGTACTCCCCCTGGTGGGGCTCCTCCGGCTTGATGAAGGACCGGGACGCGAGGATCGCGAGGAACGCGACGAACATGAACACCATGTGGAAGAACAGGGCGAACGTGTCCACCCGCAGCTTCCAGCCCGTCGCGAGGTCGCCGCTCCCGCCCGGCACCCCGCTGACGGGCACCTCGTACGGGTTCAGGCCCGCGAGGCGGGTGAAGCCGAGCCCCATCATGTCCAGGGTGAGGACCATCGCGACGACGATGATCGCCATCGCCCACATCCAGAGGATCTGGGTCCGCTTCCCCACGAGGAACCCGAGGATCGCGGACATCAGCGCGCCGATGACGAGGACGATCTCCGGGAGGAGGACGAGCAACGAGCCCACTCACGGCACCCCCAGGACCCGCCCCGCCCACGCGACCGTCATGTCGAGGAGGAGGAACGGAAGGATGCCGAAGACCGCGAATAGGATTGTGAGGACGGCGAGGGGCACGCTCTCGTACGAGTGCGCGTCCTCGAGCCCTTTCCATCGCGGGTTCAGCGGGCCGAAGATCGCGCGCTGCATCGTCCAGATGTAGTACGCGGCGGTGAACACGACCGTGAGGAGTGGGATCAGGACGAGGAGTCCGAAGGCGGCATAGGTCCCGAGGAACACGGAGAGCTCCGCGACGAACCCCACGAGGCCGGGGAGGCCCAGGGAGGCGAGGAACGCGATCATCATGAAGGCGGAGATCCGGGGCGTGACCGCGGCGATGCCCCCGAGCTCGGAGATGTTCCGGGTCCCTGCCTTGTGACCGATCGAGCCCGCGACCATGAACAGGGCCGCGGAGACGATCCCGTGGGCGAACATCTGGAAGATCGCCCCGCTCATCCCGAGGAGCGCGCCCCCCGCGGTGGCGGGGGACCGGGCCGCGGCGACCCCCGCCGCGATGCCCAGGGTCACGAACCCCATGTGGCTGACACTCGAGTACGCGACGAGGCGCTTCAGGTCGTCCTGGGCCAAGCAGACGACGGCCCCGTACACGATGCTGATCGCGCCGAGGATCGCGGCGACCCAGTACACGTCCTGGGCGCCCTGCGGGAGCATCTGGACGTTCACGCGGATCAGGGCGTAGCCCCCGAGCTTCAGGAGGACGCCCGCGAGGATCACAGAGCCCCCCGTCGGCGCCTCCACGTGCGCGTCCGGCAGCCAGGTGTGGAGCGGCCACGTCGGGAGCTTCGTCCCGAACCCCGCCAACAGCGCGACGAAGAGGAGGTTCTGCGCCGTCCCCGCGGGGACGAGGCCCCCGGTGCGGGCACTCTCGATCAGCTGCGTCATGCTGAACGTGCTTCCGTACGCGTAGAACGCGAAGATCCCGATCAGTACGGGGATGCTCGCGGCGAACGTGAAGAGGAAGAACTTCAATGCCGCGTATTGCTTCCTCGGCCCGCCCCAGACCGCGATGATGAAGTACATCGGGACGAGGCCGACCTCCCAGAAGAGGAAGAAGAGGAAGAAGTCCAGGGAGACGAACACCCCGAGGATCGTCGTCTCCATGAACAGGAACATCGCGTAGAACTCTCGCACCCGGTGCTTCTCGTCCCAGTTGATCACGAGGGCGAGCGTCGTCAGGAGGCACGTGAGGAACACGAGGGGCACGGAGAGCTCGTCCACACCCACGGAATACGAGATTGAGACGGTCGGGAACCACGGGGCGGACTCATACGCACGATACATGAACGCGCCCCCCGGCTCCCGGAAGCCCCGGAGCTCCACCCCGGTGACGGGGAAGAAGCCGAGGAGGAGGACGATGGAGAAGACGAGGGGGATGAACGAGATCGCGAGCGCGATGATCCGGGCTGTCTCGTCGTTTTTCCCACCGAGGTAGACGACGATCGCCCCGAGGGCGGGCGCGAGGAGCATGATCGAGAGGATCGGGAGGTCGAGGACCACTCACGGCACCCCCATGATCGCGGCGAGGGTGCGCGCGTAGTCCAGGATCATCCCGAAAAACGGGAGGGGGAAGAGACCCGCGAAGACGATGAGCCCGAGGAGGACCGTGTACGAGATCTGCTCGTGCTCGTTCAGGTCGTGGAGGTGGCCGAGCTCCCGCCTCGGCTCCCCCAGGACCACCTTCTGGAGGGTCCAGAGGTAGTACGCCGCGGTGATCGCGAGGGACAGGAGGGGGACGATGATCAACGCCCGCCACGGGCCCGTCGCGAGCCCGTTGAACCAGCCCGCGAACACGAAGAACTCGGACCAGAACGAGGCGAGCCCCGGGAGCCCAACGGAGGCCAGGAACGCGACGATCAGGACCGTGGAGTACATCGGCATCTGGCGGCCCAGGCCCGAGAGGGCGGTGATGTCCCGGGTGCCCGCGGCGTGCTTGATCGTCCCCGCGAGCATGAACAGGACCGCGGTGATCAGGCCGTGCGTGAAGAGCTGGTAGATCCCCCCTGCGATCCCGATCGCGGAGAGGCTGGAGGCCCCCAGGAGGACGAACCCCATGTGGCCGACGCTCGAGTACGCCACGAGACGCTTCAGGTCCACCTGCGCGAGGCACACGAAGCTCGCGTACACCATGGAGACGGTCCCGAAGATCGCGAGGATCCACCACATGTCCTTCGCCGCGGCGGGGAGCATCCCGAGGCCGATCCGGAACACGCCGTACCCGCCCATCTTCAGGAGGAGGCCCGCCAGGATCACGGACCCCGCGGTCGGCGCCTCCACGTGGGCGTCCGGCAGCCACGTGTGGAACGGGACCATCGGCAGCTTCACGCCGAAGCCGAAGAAGAACGCGACGAAGATCGGGATCTGCGTCGCCAGCGGGAGGATCGCGAGGTACGCCGGCCCGTTCGTCGCACCGATCAGGAACACGGTCATGTCGAACGTCCGCGCGGTCGTCCCGTACACGTACCGGTTCAGGCCCTCGGAGCCGTTCCAGTACAGGGCGAAGATCGAGAGGAGCATGATCACGGACCCGACGTGGGTGTAGATCAGGAACTTGATCGACGCGTACTGTCGGTTCGGCCCGCCCCAGATCCCGATCAGGAAGAACATCGGGATGAGGACGATCTCCCAGAAGACGAAGAACAGGAAGAAGTCCATCGCGAGGAACACGCCGGAGATCGAGAACTCCATCAGGAGGAGGAGGGCGAAGAACTGGCGGGGACGGACGTCCTTGTTCCAGCTGAAGACGATCGACAGGGTCGTGAGGAGGGGGGTGAGGAAGATCAGCGGGGCGGCGAGCCCGTCCGCGGCGATGATGTAGTTCATCCCTAGGGGCGGGATCCACGGATACCGCTCCAAGTAGTACAGCGGGTACGAGCCGGCGGGGGTCGCGTACGGGGTCCTCGCGCCGACGAGGCCCTCGAACCACGGCCCCAGGAACGAGAGGAGGAGCACGGTGGCGATGACCGTGTCCGCGACGGAGAACGCAAGGGCGATCGTGCGCGCGCGTTTCAGGGTGCCGCCGCCCGCGAGGACCGCCCCGAACCCCGCGAGGGGCACGATCAGCAGGAGGGAGAGGAAGATCCCCATCTCACGGCCTCCCGAGGATTCGCGGCAGGATTCCGAGGAGGACCGCGAGGACGAGGATCGCGACGATCCCGAGGACGATCACCCAGGTGTAGTTCTGGACCTGGCCGGTCTGGCGGGTGCGCAGGGCGAGGCTCGAGCGGATCGTCTCGAGGCTGATGCTGTTCACGGCCCCGTCGATCACCTTCCGGTCGAACAGGTCCGAGAGGGCCCCGACGACGACGCCTCCGCGGCCGAGAGCGTTCACGATGCCGTCCACGACGTTCCGGTCGAACCAGTCCACGGCCCTCGCGAACCCCGCCACCGTCCGGGACCCGAACGCGTTGTACCAGTCGTCGATCCAGTATCGGTTCACGAGCATCGAGTGCAGGAACGCCCGGGTCGGCGTCTTCGTGAACGTGGAGGGAGAGATCACCCGCTTCCCGTACACGGCCCACGCGAGGCCCACGCCGGCCAGCGCGAGGGCGAGGGAGAGGCCCGTGAGGGCGAGTTCGACGACGTTCGCCTCGAGAAGGGGCGTGATGAGGGGGAGCGCCGCGTGGGGCTCCTCGTAGAAGATCAGGTTCCCGAACCCGTTCGTCAGGAACGCGATGGCTCCGCTCGCGATCGTGAAGACGCTGAGGACGATGAGGACGGAGGTCATCACCCGCGGGGACTCGTGCGGATGGCCGTGCCCCCGGAACTCCCCGTGGAACGTCATCAGCCACATCCGGAACGTGTAGAACGCGGTCATGAAGGCGGTCCCGATCCCCGCGACCCACATCAGGTAGAACAGCGGGTTCGAGGCCCCCGTCTCGAACGTGACCGCGAGGATGTCGTCCTTCGAGAAGAACCCGCTGAACGGGATGATCCCGGAGAGCGCGAGCGCCCCCATCAGCATCGTCTTCGACGTCCAGGGCATGAGCTTCCCCAGGCCGCCCATCGCCCGCATGTCGTTCGTGTGGACCGCGTGGATCACGGAGCCCGCGGCGAGGAAGAGCAGGGCTTTGAAGAACGCGTGGTTCGTGAGGTGGAAGAGCGCCGCGCTGTACCCCGCGGTCGCGACCTCCGTGCTCCCGTGCGCGGCCTCCGAGGCCATCAGGTACGCGCCGGCCCCGAGGCCGAGGAACATGTACGCGAGCTGGCTGATCGTGGAGAACGCGAGGACCCGCTTGATGTCGTAGTTCGCGAGGGCCATCGAGCCGGCGAACACCGCCGTGAACGCGCCGATCCCCGCGATTACGAGGATCGCGTTCCACGGGACCGCCTGGACGAGGATCCCGCCACCCGTTGCGATCGGGACCAGGAAGATGAACGACCGTGCGGTCAGGTAGACGCCCGCCTTCACCATCGTCGCGGCGTGGATCAAGGCGGAGACCGTCGTCGGCCCTTCCATCGCGTCCGGGAGCCACGCGTGGAGCGGGAACTGTGCGGACTTCCCGACGGCCCCCCCGAAGAGGAAGAGCGGGATCAGGAGGGCGAGCTGCGGGGTGTACGCCCCGCCCCACAGGACCGGGATCTTCTGCACGATCTCCTCGAACCGGAAGGAGTGGAACACGTTCCAGATCACGAGGATTCCCGCGAGGAACAGGACGTCCCCGACCCGGGTCACGAGGAACGCCTTCTTCGCCGCGCTCGCCGCCTCCGGCTTGTGGTACCAGAAGCCGATGAGGAGGTACGAGCACAGCCCCATGATCTCCCAGAAGATCAGGAGCTGGAGGAAGTTGTCCGCGCTCACGGTCCCGAGCATCCCCGCGACGAAGAGGGCGATCTCCGCGTAGTACCGCGGCTTCCCCGCCTCCTCGTGCATGTAGCCGATCGAGAAGATCGCGATGAGGAGGGAGAGGAAGGACACGAGGACGAGGAGGAACGCGCTCAGGTTGTCGATCAGGAGGTTCATCCCGATCGCACCCTCCCCCGTGGCGGGGTCTCCGGGGATCCACGTGAACCCGGGGACCGTCGTGGCGGTCGAGTTCCCGATCGCCCCCTGCTGGAGGACCTGGACCAGGAAGTACACCGCGATCACGAGGGAGGCGGCGAGGGAACCTACGACGACGTGGGCCCCGCCCTCTGGAAGGCGGCGGCCGACGAGCCCGACGACAACGAACGCAATCAGGGGCGAGCCCAGGATCATCCAGGCGAGCCACGCGTTCTCCAGCACGTCACCACCTCAGGAGGCGGATCTTGTCGAGCTCCGTCGTGCCGTGGGTCTCGTACAGGGCGAGGAAGATTGCGAGGCCGATTGCGGCCTCCCCCGCCGCGATCGCGATCGCGAGGAGCGCGAACACCTGCCCGGCGGGGTCGCCTGCGGGCGGCGCGTATGAGGAGAACGCAACGAAGTTCAGGATCGCGGCGTTCAGGAGGATCTCGATCGACATCAGGACGATAATCGCGTTCTTCCGGACCATGACCCCGTACAGCCCGATGCAGAACAGGGCCGTGGAGAGGATCAGCTCGTACTCGACGGGGATCACGTCTTCTCCTCCCGCTTCGCCAGGTACACCCCGCCGATCATCGCGCTCGAGAGGAGGAGGGCGATCAGGATCAGCGTGACCATGTACGTCGTGAACTGCTCGTTCGCGACCGCCGGGCCGGACGGGTCGAAGAGGGGGACCTCGTGGGTCTCGCTCGCCCACGGGACGCCGACGAAGAAGAGGGAGAGGAGGACGAGGAAGAAGCCGAGGGTGATCCCGACGAGTAGGTTCCGCGGGTTCACGGGAGGCCCTCCCTCGGCGCCTCCCCCGGGCCCTCCAGGACCTCGCCCGGGGTGACCTCCTCCATGATCTTCCGCCGGGTCAGCATGATCCCGAACAGAAAGAGGACGGGGACCGCCCCCGCGTACACGAGGATCTGGATCAGAAACAGGAACTCGGAGAGGAAGAGGAGATAGATGCCGCCGATCGTGACGAGGGTGAGGGCGAGCCAGAACACCGCGTGGACGAGCTTCTTCGCGGTGACTACCATGATCGAGCCGCCGATCTCCAGGACGGACAGGATCAGGAACGCGGCGAGCTGCCAGTCTACCGCCACGGGGCCGCCTCCTTCAACGGATGCCTCCCAGGGCGGGGCCGAGGGCGGCGAGGTACGCCGCGAGGAGGATCGCGAGGAGGGAGAGCGGGATCAGCCGCTTCCAGCCGATGTTCAGGATCTGGTCGATCCGGACCCGCGGGACGGACCACGAGACCCACACGAACAGGAGGAACAGGAGGTACACTTTCAGGAGGAACCAGACCTCATGGGGGATGATCGGGATCGGGATCACCGTGGCGCCGACGGCGGGCGTCAGGGTCACGAACACGGGGCCGGACCACCCGCCGAGGTACAGGATCACGACGAGGGCGGAGCCCGCGAGGGCCCGGAGCCACTTGAATCCGAAGAGGAGTCCAAAGCGCATCCCGGAGTACTCCGTGAGCCACCCCTCCACGAGCTCCGCCTCCGCCTCGGGGATGTCGAACGGGATCCGCTCCATCTCCGCCATGATCGCGACGAGGAACACCGCGAACCCGATGAACTGCGGGATCGAGAACACGTTCCAGGCGGGGATCGGGATGGGCCCGAGCATCACCAGAAGCGCCTCCTGCTTGTGGACGATGTCGATCACGTTCAGGCTCCCCGCGTACATCAGGAGGGCGACGACGGCGAGGAGGAGCGGGATCTCGTACGCCATCAGCTGCGCGGCGGCCCGCATCCCGCCGATCAGTGTGTACTTGTTGTTCGACGCCCACCCCGCGATCAGGATCCCGAGAGGCGCGAGGGAGAACGCGGCGAGGATGAACAGGAGGCTCATCGGCATGTTCGCGATCACGAAGCCCTCGCTGAACGGGAGGGCCGCGAAGATCATCACGGTCGAGGACGCGATGAGGACGGGGGCCGTGTGGAACATCGCGGAGTCCGCGTTCGCGGGCGTGATGTTCTCTTTCTGGAGGAGCTTCACCCCGTCCGCGACGTTCTGCAGATACCCGAGGCCGCGGTGGGTCGGCTTGTTCCTCCGCTTCGCCCACCAGGAGAAGGGCCAGAACGGGAGGGACCAGATGCTGATCATGATCCCGTATCGGTCCTGGAGGCGGGAGTAGAACTTCCGCTCGATCCACATCATCGTCAGGAGCTGGATCGCTGCCGCCCACGTGACCATGATCGTGATCGCGATCATCCACGCGTTGAACGTGAGGAACCAGTCCTCCATGAGGAAGTATGCGAGGCCGCGGAGGGGCTCGACGGGGCTCCCGACCGGCGCGCCCGCGAGGATCGCGTCTGATTGGATCTTCATGATCCCCGTGATGAGGACCTTGCATAGCGTGAAGAGGTCCGGGGAGACGAGGGCGCCGCTCACTTGTCCATCTCCCCGACGCAGACGTCGACGCTCCCGAGGATCGAGACGACGTCCGCCATCTTGTTCCCGCGGAGCATCAGCGGGGTCGCGGCCATCGTGCAGAACACGGGGCTCCGGATCTTCACCCGGTACGGGCGGTCATCGCCGTCGCCGATTACGTAGAACAACGCCTCCCCGCGGCTGTCCTCCGTGCGCGCGAACCCCTCCCCCTCCGCCCGCCGCGGGGCCTTCGCGCGGTACGCCCCGGAGGGGACTTTCTTGATCGCCTGCTCGATGATCCGGCAGCTCTCCTCGAGTTCGTTGAAGCGGCACATGAAGCGGGCGTACGAGTCCCCGCCATCCCCGCCCTTCCAGACCTGGGGTTCGAAGTCCACCTCCTCGTACGTCTCATACGGCTCCAGGCGCCGGAGGTCCACATCGAGTCCGCACGCGCGGAGGTTCGGGCCTGTGACCCCCCAGTTGATCGCGTCCGCGAGGGAGATCCGCCCGACGCCCTGGGTCCGCATCAGGAAGATCTTGGATTCGTGGAAGAGGCGGTGATACTCCTTGAGCTTCTCGCGGAAGTGCTTCGTGATCTTCGCGCAGTACTTGTCGAAGTCCGGCGGGAGGTCGTTCCGGACCCCGCCGATCCTCGGGAAGTTCTGGTTCATCCGGGCGCCGGAGAGGAGCTGGATGAGGTCCAGGAACAGCTCCCGCTCCCGGAGGGCCCACAGGAGCCCCGTGAGGAGCCCGAGGTCCGGGCCGTACGCCGCGAGCCACATCAGGTGGGAGGCGATCCGCTGGAGCTCCAGGGAGATCACCCGGATCCACTGCCCCCGCGGCGGGACCGTGATGTCCATCATCTTCTCGCACGCGAGGGCGTACGCGTGGGACCACGTGATGCTCGAGACGTAGCAGAGGCGGTCCGTGAGGACGACGTTCTTCTGGAACTCGCGGACCTCCATGATCTTCTCGTACCCGCGGTGGAGGTACCCGATCTCCGGGGCCGCGTCCGTGATCGTCTCCCCGTCGATCTTCACCTTCATGTTCCACAGCCCGTGGGTCATCGGGTGCTGCGGCCCCATGTTCACCCAGAACTCCGCCATCTCAGCGCCCTCCCGTCTTCAGCTTCCGGCGGCTGATGTACTGGCGCTCCGTCTCCTGGGGGAAGTCCTTGCGCAACGGGTGGTACTGGAAGTCCTTCGGGAGGAGGATCCGCTCGAGCTTTGGGTTCCCCTCGTACACGACCCCCATGAGGTCCCACGCCTCCCGCTCGTGGTAGTGCGCCGCGTTCCACAGTTTCACGAGGCTGTCAATCTTCGGGTCATCGTGGGGGATGATCGCGTTGAGCTGGGCGGTCGTCCCGGTCGTGTAGCTGTACAGGTGGTACACGGACTCGAAGTGGTCCTTCCAGTCCACGGCGGTGATGCAGGAGAGGTGCTCGTACCCGAGCTCCTCCTTCAGGTAGAAGCACACCTCGACGAGGTCCTTTCGGTCGATCACGCCCCGCACGACCCGGGGCCTCGGAATCCCGAGCTCCGTGAACGCCTTCGGGAACCTCTCCCGGAGCCGCTTCATCAAGTCCTCTTCCGTCCCGCTCACGTGTGGCACCGGTCCCGAGCCGCGCCGGGGGCTCAGATATGGATGACGGACTCCTTCTTCAGGGCGTATTGGGTCGCGACGAACAGGATGGGGATGAATCCGAGGAGCATCGGCGCGAGGACCGGACCGAACCGCGCGAGCCGGTCCGCGGCGGAGGCCGCGGGGCCGAGGTCGCTCGCGGTGCCGTAGATCATGAACGCCCACAGGACGAGGAACACCGCCGCGACGTCGAACACGACGAAAATCAGCGCGAACATGTAGTACTGGAAGTGGAACTGGATTGCCGCCTCCCCTTCGGGCAGCTCGCCGCATTCGTACGTGAGGTCCTTCAGCGGGGTGGGGTGCGTGGGGCGGAAGAGGCGGGTCGCGAAGAACGTGACGAGGGGGAACGACAGGGCCACGATAATGAACAGGACGACGGGGACGTAATCGTCCAATAATGCCATCGGCTGCCTAAAGACCCCTCCTAATAAAACCTTTCTTCGCTGCGTCCGCGCAGTCTTCGGACGCCCGCCATCGTCTCCGAATCCGCAGACTCTCAGGCGACGGTTCATATCCGGGGGCGCGTTTGTAAGCATCGGATGCCGAACCCCCGCCTTCCCCCCGGGCAGGGAGCGACCGCGGGCTGGCCCCGCCTCGATCTCGGCATCATCCCCCGCTTCGATCCGAAGGTGTGGAACCTCCGGATCGACGGGGCCGTGGAGACGCCCGCCACGCTCACGTGGGAGCAGCTCCTCGCGCTTCCGAAGGTCCAGGTCACCGCCGACTTCCACTGCGTGACCGCGTGGTCGCGGTTCGACAACCGCTGGGAGGGCGTCGCGTTCCGGACGATCGCGGACCTCGCGCGACCGAAATCCGCCGCGAAGCACGTCGTGCTCACGTGCGGGGACGCGGGCTACACGACGAACCTGCCGCTAGACGCGCTGATGGATGACGACGTCCTCCTGGCGTACCGCCACGACGGCAAGCCCCTCCCCCTCGACCACGGCGGGCCGATGCGGCTCGTCGTGCCGAAGCGGTACGCGTGGAAGAGCGCGAAGTGGCTCCGGCAGATCACGTTCGTGGAGCAGGACGAGCCCGGGTACTGGGAGGTCCGGGGCTACAGCAACTCGGCGGACCCGTGGAAGGAGGAGCGGTACTCCTTCTGAGCGTGCCGACCAACGAAAGGCAATAAAGGGGCCGTCCGTTGCATGAGCATGGCCGGGGCGGGAGGCGACGCTCCCCGCGAGCGATCCGCCTCGTTGCGGTTCTTTGAACACCTGGAGGAGGCCCGGGGGCGGCTTCGCGTCGCCGTGTGCGCGTTCCTCGTCGCGTTCGGCGTCTTCCTGTTCTTCAGCTTCCAGTACGTCGTCGTCTTCGGGGTCCCGATGTGGCTGCCCCTCCCGACCCTGAATCTGCAGGAGGACATCGCGCAACAGTTCTTCGTCGCGCTGCGGGCGTGGCTCGTCCCCCCGTACGTGAACCCCGTCGTCCTCACGCCGTGGGAGCCGGTGATCGTCCAGTTCAAGGTCGCCCTGTTCCTGGCGATCGTCGCGACCTCCCCGATCTCGACGTACGAGTTCTGGCGGTTCGTCGCCCCCGCCCTCCGGCCGAAGGAGAAGCAGCTCATCGTCCGACTCTCCGTGCCCGTCGTGCTCCTGTTCCTGGCGGGCGTGGCCGTGTCGTTCCTCGTCGTCCTTCCCCTGACGTTCTCGTTCCTCTACGGGATCGCGATCGCGATGGGCGCGCAGCCCCTCCTCCAGATCCAGGAGTTCCTCGACTTCGTCATCCTCTTCAGCCTGGGGTTCGGCGCGGCGTTCGAGCTCCCGGTTGTGATGTACGGGCTCAGCGCGCTCGGCATCGTGGACGCGGCCTTCTGGAAGCGGCACTGGCGGTTCGCGACGGTCGCGATCTTCATCTTCGGGGCTGTCATCACCCCGGACGGCAGCGGCGTGACGATGATGCTCGTCTCGATCCCCATGCTCTTCCTGTACGTCGGAGGCTACGTGGCGATCCGCCTCCGCGCTCGGAGTGGGGCCCGCCTCGGGAGCGCGACGAAAAGCTCTTAAGAGCCCGGGGGCATGGGTCGATTCGGAGGCGGAAAATGCCACTCGCCGACTACTTTCGCATCGGGGCTCAGTTCCCCGGCGGGTTCGAGCTGATCATCCTTCTCATCATCATCGCGGTCCTCCTCCTCTTCGGGCCCCAGAAGCTCCCGGAGCTCGCGAGGAGCCTCGGAAAGGCGTGGGGCGAACTCCGGCGGGGCCGGATGGAGGTCGAGCGGCAGATCAAGGAGGAGTTCCGGGACCTGGAGACGAAGGACATGGGCACCCGCCTCCGGGAGTCCGCCCGCGAACTCGGCATCGACGTGGCGGGGAAGAAGGACGCCGACCTCCGGCTCGAGATCGCGCGGCGGATCGACACCGCATCCGACGACAAGGTCGTGCTCGTGGCCCGTCTCCTGAACGCGACGGAGGCGGGGGCGAATCTCTCCCGGCTCCGCGAGCTGATCATCAAGGCGCTCGGCACGTGAGCGCGACCGTCCTCCCGCGACATCTCGCTAGGTTTAAGGCGGCCCCCCCCTTTCCGCGCATCGGGCCGGGTGAAACGGGACCTTGGCGAGCCTCGATTACACCTTTCGACGCCTTGTCAACATCCTCGGGCCCGAGCGGGTCTCTCGGAACCCGATGGAGCGGCTGATCTACAGCCACGACTTCGCCTCCCTCCCGAAGCTCGCCCTCCTCCAGTGGAAGATGATCCCGGACTTCGTCGCCCTCCCGAAGACCGTCGAGGAGGTCTCCCGCCTCGTCCAGTTCGCGTATGAGGCGGGCCTCCCGATCATCCCGCGGGGCGGGGGGACCGGGCTCGTCGGCGGCGCGGTCCCGAACCGCGGGGGCATCCTCCTGGACCTCCGACGGATGGACCGCGTGGAGTCCGTGGACCCGGAGCGCCGCACGGTCCGCGTCCAGGCGGGTCGCGCTTGGAAGGAGCTCGCGGACCTCGTCGCCTCCCGTGGGATGTTCCTCCCCGTCGTCCCCCTCGGAGCGCCCGCCTCCACGATCGGCGGGTGGATCGCGAACGGCGGCGTCGGGATCGGCTCGTACAAGTACGGGGACGCGCGGGACTACCTCGTCGAGATGGAGGTCGTCCTCCCGAGCGGGGAGATCGTGCACACCGCGGACCGGACCGTGGACCTCGCCGTGGCGTACGCGAACCTGAATCCCGCGTTCTTCGGCTCCGAGGGGACGATCGGCGTCATCACGAGCGTCTCCCTCCAGCTCCTCCCGAAACCGGAGTCCCTCACCCCCCTCTCGTACTCGTTCAAGGACCTCTGGGCCGCCCGGGACGTGCCCGGCGCGATCGCAGGCTCGGACCTCGAGCCGTACCACGCGGCCGTCATGGACCCGACCCATCTCGCGCTCGTGAAGGCGGTGCGGCCGGATTCGCCGGAGCCGCAGGGCCTCGTCAACGTCGTGTTCGAGGGGCCCAGGGACGAGGTCACCGCCTCCGAGAAAGAGATGGACGCCCTCGTCTCCGGCCTTGGCGGGAAGAAACTCGCAGAGACCCTCGCCCGGTCCCAGTGGGAGGGACGCTTCGACCTCTATCCCGCGAGGCGGATCAGCGGCGGCCTCGTGATCACGCAGGCGGAGTTCCCTGTGGCCCGCTTCCCGGACATGCTCCGACGGACGTCGAGGATCGGCAAGAAGCTCCGGATGCAGGTCGCCGTGAACAGCTTCCTCGTGGACGGGAACTCCGTGGCGGTGGAGCCATACTTCCTGATGGAGGAGCAGGCCCCGCTCGGCCCCCTCACCCTCGCGTTCGTGAAGAAGTTCGGGGATGCCGCGTTCGCCCTCGGGGGCCACCCGCGGGGGCTCGGCCTCTTTACCGCGTTCAACTTCCGCAAGATGCACAGGGGCGCGACGGGCATCTACGAGGCCGTGAAGTCCCAGCTGGACCCGTACCGGAAGATGAACCCCGGGAAGATGACGGAGGTGTGGACCCGGTACGACCTGCCGATCGTGAACGTGATCCCCCCGGAGATCATGGGGTTCGGCTTGGACGTCGCGGCGGCCGTGCGGCGGCTGAAGCCGACCTCGGACCGGTACGTCACGATCGAGACGGGGGGTCGCTGAATGGGGCTCCTCGTCGACCGTGCCTTCATCGATTCGGTGACCGCGACCCCCGCGATGCGGGAGATGATCCGGGAAGCCCTGATCGAGGCGCTCTTCACGCGGAACGACCGCGTCCTGCCGAAGGACATCGTCGCGGTCCTCAGCCGCGAGCCCTCCGTGACCGTGAAGGTGAAGTCCGACAACGAGGTCCAGAAGCTGATCCGGGTCGCGAACGGGCAGGAGAGCACGCTGACCCTCGGGCTCCCCGCGGAGGACTATCACTATGTCCGCCGGCAGCTCGGCGTCGGGAAGGACCGGGACATCGGCGTGTACGTCCGCCCGCGGGTCGTCACGACGCACCCGTGGATCGTCCCGCCCCAGGGGGGGATCGAGGTCGACGTGCGGGACCTGTCCTCGATCGAGATCGACCCGAAGGGGAACCGGGCCCTCGTCGGCGTGGGGGCGACGTGGAAGGCCCTGTACGACGAGGCCGCGCGCGCGGGCCGAATCGTCCCCTTCTTCCCCCTCGTGCCGTTGGACTACGGGATGGGGGACGCCCTCGTCGGCGACGCGGTCCTCCATTCGTACGCCTCCCCGTTCCGGAGGTACCTGTACGGGGTCCGGTCGTTCGCGTCCCACGGACAGAGGACCCGCCTCGGGTTCGAGGAGGTCCCGAACCACGGGACCGGCTACGACGCCCTGGGCATCCTCCAGAACTCGATGTCCGAGTTCGTCGTCCCCGTCGCGATGTCCGTCGCGCTGATCCCCCGCGCACGGGTCGTGAAGAACTGGGTGTATGAGTTCCCGGATGCCGCGAAGCTCGGGGTGGGCCTCGGGAAGCTCCCGGCCTCCGGCCGCTCCCTCCTATACGCGAACGTGTACGATGGGGCGGCGTGGGCCCTTCTCCATCCGGGGGCTCCCGCCACGCCCTTCATCCTCGAGCTTGGCCTTGCGGGGGCGCCGACCGTCGTCGCCGCCCGGGAGAAGGCCCTCGACACCGTCCTCGCGGGATTCACCGGGAAGTCCGCGGACACGCCGTCGCCGTACGATCCGGAGGCGCGCGTGTACACGCGCACCGCGGACCGCGTCGGGCGCCTCCTGGTCCCGGGCTACGTGACCGCGCCCGCGACGAGCCTCGCCGACGTCGTCGCGAAGATCCGGGAGGTGGGCGAGGCGTCCACCGCGAACACGGTCCTGTTCGGGGCCGTCCGCCGCACGGGGACCGTGTCCCTCGCCCCCGGGTTCGACTCCCCGAAGGAGCCCGCGAAGACGTGCGCGATCTCCCGGAGGGTCTGGGCGAAGGTCGCGGCGATCCCCGGCGCGTCGTACCTCTCCCCCCTCGCCCAGCTCTGGGCGGACGACCCGATGTACCGCGCCCGGATGGGCGTCCTCCTGAAGCTCAAGAACGAGATCGACTCCGCGCGGGCGATCGCGCCCACGGTCCCAAGGTAGGGCCGCTTACGCCTGGGGCGCGCCGCAGACGGGACAGATCGCCTGGTTCGGCGCGAGGGGGGCCGCGCACGCGAGGCAGCGGTCCACGCGCACCTTAATCGGAAGCATCGAAACGAAGACCCCGAGGGGGATGAACACGATCGGCAAGAGGTACTTCCCGGTGACGATCCCCTCGAGCCCGATCGCGACGAGGAGGACCCCGGCGACCTTCAGGGCGACGATGAGCCGCTGGAGGCGGGGCAGGTTCTGGATCGTCTGGATCTCCTGCTTGAACGTGAGGCGGGGTTTCTTCATCTTGCGGGCGACGAGGGTCGCCCCGCCGGGCTGCGCCATCGCCTACGGCCCCCCGGGCGGTGGCGTGGCGGGTGGCGGCGTCGAGGGAGGCGGGGCCGGTTTCGGAGGTGCCGGAGGCGTCGTGAGCGTCATCGGGGGCCTCGCGGGTGCGGGCGCGGCAGGCTTCGGCGGGGGGGCGCCGACTTGCAGGAGGCGGCCGTCCTTCACCTCGTACCCCGCCTTGGGGATCATGTCGATCGCGTCCACCGGGCACACGATCGCGCACTTCTCGCATCCCACGCAGTTGTCGACGATGATGATCGCCTTGCGGGAGACGTACGACATCGCGGGGAGCGCGAACTTCCGGTCCGCCATGTCGATCGCCTCGAACGCGCAGTTGTCGTAGCAGTGCGTGCACCCCATGCACACCTCCTCGTCGACGACCGCGGTCGTCCCCCGCCCCCGGATGTACTGCTGCGTGCGGAACCGGAACTCCGTCTTGTACCGCTTCTCCGCGAGGTCGATGTTCGCCTGGCGCACCGTGCGGTAGTAGTTCAGCAGCGGGTCCTGCGGGACCGCGGCGGCGGGAGGTGCGGCCATCAGCCCCCTCCCGCCCTGCCGGGCAGCGGGAGCTCTTTCCGCTTCGGGTCCTCGTTCCCTCCCGTCGGGTACGCTCCCGGGAGGCGCTCCGCGAGGAACTGGGTGACGTCCATCACGCGGTACTTGTACCGCTCCTCCCCCGGCCGCCACTTGTTCTCGTGGTGGAGGCAGCCGAAGTGCGTGAGGCACTTCGGGCACGCGGTGAGGAGGAAGTCCGCGTCCACGTCCCGGGCCTCGTCCATCCGGCTGTACGTGAGCCCCTTCGTCTTGTCGTTGCAGTACATCATCTGGGCCACGCCGCAGCACTGCGCGTCCCCGCGGAACGTCTTCAGCTCCACGAGGTCCGCGTTGTCGACCCGCTTGATCAGCTCCCGGGGCTCCTCGAACACGGCGCCGACGGGCATCTGCCGCCCGCACCGGCACGGGTCCTGATACGCGACCCGGACCCGCTTCGCGTCCCCCGTCGGGGGGATCCGGAGACCGCGCTCGAAGAGGATCTGCGTGACGTGGACGACCCGCACCCCGTCGAGCTTGTAGTCGAGCCGGAACGTGCGATACCCCTCCGCGCAGCTGGTGATCAGGGTCTTCACCCCGAGCATCCTGATGATCTTCGAGTTGTAGTCCCGCATCTTCCGGAACACGTCCACCTTCCCCTGCCACAATTGGTCGTGCCCGCAGCACTTCATGAACGCCCGGTCCAGTATCATCGGCTCGATCCCGACGGCCCGGAGGAGCTTGATCGAGGAGTCGAAGATGATCCCGTGGTTCGTCTCCCCGTAGTTCATGTGGGAGAACTGCATCTCCTGGTCGTAGTAGTCGATGCACCCCGGGTAGTATGCGAACTCGGACCTGTGCTCCACCTTTATCTCCGGGACCGTGAGGTCGTCCGCCTCGCTGTCCAGGAGCCGGAACAGGATCGGATGGGGGATCGCGCGGCCCGGGCCGAACTCGGGGATCATTCCTTCTCACCCCCGTCCACGGCGGGGGTCGCCATGATCTTTGCCCGTTCCTCGAGGATGTAGTCGCTGTACTGGATCTCGAGCGGGCACACCGCGCTGCACGCGTCGCACGCGAGGCACGTCCACAGGGGCACGCCGTCGTGCTGCTTCTTGAAGGAGTTGTACACGAGGTTCAGCCCGCCGAGCGCGTCGTCCTCGACCTTCGTGACGGGGCACACCGTGTGGCACTTCCCGCACTGGTAGCACTCGTTCAGGAGGTACTCGTACGTGCTGTACGGCCGGCGCAGGCCGAGGTATCCCGTGATGATCGAGAACACGGGCAGCGCGAGGACCGTGTGCATGTTCGGGACGATCACGATCTCCGTCGCGAACGCGGGGCCCGGGCTGTAGTACCAGAACGTGAGCCAGAGGAGCACCCCGAAGAGGGCGAGGAACGCGGAGCTCGCGAGGGTCGCCCGAAGGGCCGCCTTCTCCGGCAGGTACACCGCGGCGACAAGCGGGGCCAGGGTCATCGCGGTGAGGAGGCCGAGGAACCCGGCGATCCATCCCCACTCCGGATGGCCCCCGATCGTCGAGAGGATGAACGCGGAGTGCCCCACGGTGATCAGGAACGCGACGAGGAGGGGCACGACCCGGTACCAGTACATCGGCTTGTACCCGAGCCGCCGGAGCCCCACGTACGCTGCGACGAAGGAGAGGAACGGGGGGCCGAACATGAACGCCTTCAGCACGTTGTCGTCCGCGATCACGGGCCATTTCTCGAGGATCAGGTTGTTCACGGAGTACATCGAGGCGAAGAACATCCACACGAAGAGGAACGAGATCCCGAACGCGGACCGGAGGGGGGACTTCGCGGGGCGGGTCTCCCGCCCGCGGTCGATGAACGGGAGGGCGAGGAGGATCACGAGGGGGATGTTCGTGAGGAAGAAGCCCCAAAAGCCCGCCGTGAGCCGGAACGCGGGGAGCCCGAGCACCCCGGGGACGTCCGGCTCCGGCAGGATCTCCGCGAGCTTCAGGAGCCCGTACGAGAACAGCACGTACCAGTCCGGGACGATGAACGGGGTCTGCGCGGGGTTCCGCGGCGTCTCCAGGGACGGCACGATCCACGCGGTCAGGAAGAACGACATCGCGAGGAGGAGGAAGATCGAGACGAGGTCCCGGTACGTCTCGTGCGGGACGAGGGGGGAGCCGGGTTGCCGGTCCGACCGGTCCGGGCCGTACTGGGTCGGGAACCCCGGGGCCTCCTCGAACACCTTCCCCTTCACACGGTCGATCTCCATCGCACCGCCTCAGTGGGGCTCCGCGACCCCTTGGATCCACACGAGGGCCATGTGCAGGAGCATCAGGCCCACGCTGATGAACGGGAGGATGAACACGTGCCACCAGTACATCCGGAGGACGTAGTTCGTCGTGCTGATGTCCGTCCCCCCGAAGACGACGATCGCCTGCAGGTCACCGACGTAGGGCACCGCCCTCGCCATGTTGATCCCGATCGTCGCCGCGCCGTCGCTCAGGTTGTTCGCGGGGAGCAGGTATCCGGTGTACCCGAACCCGAGGGTCAGGAACAGGAGGAGGACGCCGATGATCCAGTTCAGCTCCCGGGGCTTCTTGTACGCCCCCGTGAAGTACACCCGGCACATGTGGAGGAACACGGCCGCGATCATGATGTGGGCGGCCCAGTGGTGGAGCCCCCGCACGACGAACCCGAACGGCACGCTGTTCATGATGAAGATCATCGAGTCGTACGCGGGGTTCGTGAGCTTCCCCGTGGACGTCAGGGAGACCCGCCCGTCCGGGACGTAGTAGAACCCGAGGACGATCCCCGTGATCGTGAGGAGGATGAAGGCGACGAACGAGATCCCCCCGAGGCAGTACAGCGGGTACCAGTACCAGATCGTCTTCAGCTCGTACTTCTCGGCGTGGCTCCGGGGGAGCTGCCTCTGGTCCGTCTCGACGAGCTTCCGGGTCAGGTCCGCCCAGGGCGCGGTGGGGAAGCGGTCCTTCACCCAGCCGAACAGGGTGCGGTTCGCATCCCGGAAGAGGTTCCACAGGGATTGGCGGAGGGTCATGGGTCACCGGCAGTACGCCGAGTACCACTCCGGGTGGCCGCCGTCGTCCGGCTCGTACAGCCCCTCGATCGTCGTCCCGGAGAGCTTGATCGGGATGCACGGGAGGGCCCTCGAGGCGGGTCCGTGGACGTAGCGGGCGCCGATGTACGGCACGTTCGCCGGCGGCGGGTGCACGTTGTGCACGACCGTGACGGGGTCGTACTGCGAATTGTGGCACTGGCACCAGATCGGGTCCTGCGGCTTCGGCGCGCCCGTCGCGGGGTCCGTCGCGAGGAACGTGCGGGGCTCCGCGACGTAGTCGTGCAGGGTCTCCGGGACCGGGAGGGCGTGCCATCCGGGCTTGCAGCAGAAGTGCACGCACCGGGCGTAGCACGCGACGATCGCCGCGGGGACGCCGCCGACGTCCCTCCGGATCACGTACGCAGCGAACTCCGGGGGGACCTGGAGGAGGCTCGCGTCCACGCAGATGATCATGGCGGGGAAGCCGGTCCCCGTGATCGCCTTGCCGCCCTCGTCGAAGGCCTCCCGCCATAGCATGCTCGCCCCGTCCCAGAGCCGGAAGTCCGTCACCCGCGCGACCTGATTCACGAGGTTCCTCTGCAATACCCAGTTCGCGGGGCTCTCCGGGAGGCCGAACCGGAACGTGTTCTCGACCGTTCCCGAGAACGTGAACGGCGGGGGGATCAACGACTTCGCGCTCGCGACCGTGGTCCCGACGACCGCGGCGGCGCCCGCGAGGAGGGTGGCCTGCAGGAACCGGCGGCGGCCCTTGTCCGCCGGCGGCCCCTCCTCCGCCCAGTCCTTCGTCGCCTGGTCCGCCATCGCCCTCACCGGATGTCCCGCTTGTACACGATCTTCGGCCGCCGCTTCTTGTGGATCAGCTCGTCCGGCACGAATTCCCGCCGGTACACGTCGAGGAAGACCGCCAGGAGGAGGAACACCATGCCGAACCAGAACGTGACCGTCGCCAACGGGTCCACGTAGTTCGTCTGGGGCCACTCGAAGAGGACCCCGAGGAAGCCGAGGACCGTGAAGAAGAGCGCGCCGGCGGCGAGGCCCGCCATCGCGAGGAGCCCACCGAGGGGACGGCGGGGCGCCTCGGAGCGGATGAGGTCCGTCACGTGAGCCCTCTCCGGATGTGGTCGTGGTGGTCCCGCAGGTGGCGGCTGCTGCTCTTGATGATGAAGTACGTGATGCCGACCCAGACGAGCATCGCGGCGAGCCCGATCAGGCCGATCCAGTACGCGCGTAGGAAGACGCCGATCTCGGGGGCCGCCGGCGGGGTCGTCCCCCCGACAACGAGGTTCCCGGTCATCTGCAACGCCCTGTGCGGGATGCAGAAGAACAGGATGCCCCCGGCCTGGGCCGCTTCCGCGGTGAACGTCTGCCCGCCAACGGTGATCTCGGTCGCGGACGTGACGGTGAACTCGACGGTGGCTCGGCTCCCGGGCGCGTTCGCGACGAGGTCGACCCGGTGGGCGCCCGTCGAGTCGTCGATCGTGAACGTGTGCCCCATCGTCCCGTTGTTGAAGAGGGTGACGTTCAGGATGATGGGGACCTGTGGCAGGACGATTGTCGCAGGGCGGAAGACGTACTGGTTCCCGTCG
>JAIBJG010000030.1 GCA_020029475.1 Methanobacteriota archaeon
CGCGTCGCCCGGACGTGCCTGAAGATGGGGATCGAGCCGGTCGGGGTATACTCCGAGGCGGATGTCCTCTCCCTGCATCGGCGATTCATGCACGATGACGTTCTCATCGGTGCTGCCCCGCCCTCGGAGAGCTATCTTTCGATCGACAGAATTGTGATCGCCGCGAAGGACTTGGAGTGCGAGGCCATCCACCCCGGGTATGGGTTCCTTGCGGAGAACGCGGAGTTCGTGAAGCGATGCGAGGAGGAGGGGCTCATCTTCGTCGGGCCGCCTTCGAAGCCGATGGCGCTTTCCGGGGACAAGATTGCGTCCCGCAAGGCGATGGCGGCGGTGGGGGTCCCCGTGACGAAGGGGACGGACCGGGTCTTGCGGTCCGTGGACCAGGCCCACGACGTCGCGGAGCGTCTCGGCTTCCCTGTGATGCTGAAGGCCACTGCGGGAGGCGGGGGGATCGGGATGGCCCGCGTCGCTTCCCCTGGAGAGCTCCCCGCCGCCTTCGAGTCCGCCCGCTCCGTCGCCCTCGCGAACTTCGGGAACCCCGACCTCTTCCTGGAGAAGTTCGTCGAGCACGCCCGCCACATCGAGATCCAGGTGTTCATCGACGGCGATGGCCAGGGGGTCCACTTGGGGGAGCGGGAATGCTCCGTCCAGCGGCGCCACCAGAAGCTCATCGAAGAGTCCCCGTCCCCCGCCATCTCCGCGGAAACACGCGACACGATCGGACGCACGGCGGTGCGCGGACTCCAGTCCGTGGGTTACCGTAATGCGGGGACCGTGGAATTCCTGTACGCGGGCGGAGTGTTCCACTTCAACGAGGTGAACGCGCGCCTCCAGGTGGAGCACCCGGTCACGGAGGCGGTCACGGGCCTCGACCTCGTCGAGCTCCAGCTGCGGATCGCGGCGGGGGAGCCGCTACCGATCGATCAGGAGGACGTTGTCCTCCGGGGCCATGCGATGGAGTGCCGGGTCAACGCGGAGGACCCGCGGGTGAACTTCGCTCCGGGCCCGGGACGCATCGTCGAGTACCGCGAGCCGAGGGCGAAGGGCGTGCGGGTGGACAGCGGCGTCGCCTCGGGTTCCGTCGTGAGCGAGCACTACGACCCGTTGATTGCGAAGCTCATCGTGCACTCCAGGGACCGTGCCGCGACGATCCTGTCCATGGGGCGCGCCCTCCGGGAGTACCGAATCGAAGGCGTGCCCACGACGATCCCCTTCCATCGAGCGATGCTCCGGACCCCGGAGTTCATGAAGGGGGACCTGTGGACGACGATGATCGAGGACCTAGAGGTGCCGGAGCGGATCCATAGCGGGAAGGTCCCCGCGGAGCACATCGCGGCCCTCGCCCTGGCGCTCTCGACGCAGCCCCACGTCGTCGAGCGGTTCGCGGAACGGCAGCGGCTCCACCGCCCCCGGGTCTCCCCGTGGACCGCCCGGGGCCGGGACGACCTCAAGGGAGGGACCGATGCGGTTTCGGCTCGTCGTCAACGGTGAGGCCCACGAGGTCGAGGCGGACGGCCGCGTGACCGTCGACGGCCGACCCGTGTCGGGGGAGGCCGTGCAGGACGCCCGCGGGACCACGGTCCGCATCGGGCGGAGGCGGTACCGCCTCCTGATCACCCGCTGGGGCTCGATGGTCGAGGGGACGCCGTACCGGGTCGAGATTCGGGACTTCGAGGCGGGACGGACGTCCGAATCGGATGCGGCCGGGAGCGCTCCGGCCAGGACTCGGGTGGAGGTCCGCCCACCGATGCCTGGGCGGATCGTTCGTATCGCCGTCAAGCCGGGAGATCGGGTCGCCCGCCACGCGCCCCTCGCGGTCCTCGAGGCGATGAAGATGCAGAACGAGATCCCCGCCCCCGTCGCGGGCCGCGTGCGGGAGGTCCGCGTGAAGGTCGGCCAGGGCGTCCTCGCATCCGACGTCCTGGTCGTCCTCGAGACCGCGTGATTTCTGCCCATGTCCGCCCGGTTGAGCACAACGTCCGGCCCTAGTCGATGAGGTGCGCGAGCTTCTCCCGCTTCGTCCTCAGGTACTGGCGGTTCGCGGGGTTCGCCTCGACCTCAAGGGGGATCCGCTTCGTGACCTTGATTCCGTGCCGCTGGAGCTCGGAGATTTTCTGGGGGTTGTTCGTCATCAGGCGCACGCTGCGGACCCCGAGGATCTTCAGCATCGCGGCGGCGAACCCGTAGTTCCTGGAGTCCGCGGGGAACCCGAGGGCCTCGTTCGCCTCGACCGTGTCAAGACCGTGGTCCTGGAGGTGGTACGCGGCGACCTTGTTCGAGATCCCGATCCCCCGTCCCTCCTGGGCGAGGTACAGCAGGACGCCCTTCGGCGCCTTTCCAATCCGCCGGAGCGCGGCGTCGAGCTGCTCCCCGCAATCGCAGCGGCGCGAGCCGAACACGTCCCCCGTGAGGCACTCCGAGTGGATGCGGACCAGCACGTCCTTCTCCCCCGTCACCCGGCCCTTGACGAGCGCGACGTGCTCCCCTTCCTGCCCGCCCCCCGCGAAGCTCACGATGCGGAAGCTTCCGTACCGGGTCGGGAGCCCCGCGCGGTTCACGAGGATCAGATTGTTCTCCGTACGGACGGCGGTCACGATGGCGGCGGTCCAAACCGGGTTGGTTTACTTGAAGGTTCGCCGTTGATAATCAGCCCGAGTCCGTCCTCACCCTCCGCTCAACGGCGGGGGATGACGGGCGGCTGGGCTCCGCTAATCGGAACGGAGGAGCGCCCAGATCAACGCGGGCGCCGCTCCGATCGCGGTCGCGGTCTCCAGGGACAACCCGCGGCCCGTGAGGTCGAAGTGGTACTTCCCGAGCGGGTACACGTCCCGGTCGTCGAGGCCCCGGGGGCCCAGGCCGAAGACGAGGCAGAGGGAGCGGCCCCGCCGCAAGAGCCCCGCGAGGAGCTTCGCGCCCGCCGCCCGCTGCGGGTCGGGGCGGTTCGTCGTCACGACGATGTCCCCGAGCTGGGGCGGGAATCCCTTTTTCGGGAAATCGAACGTCTGGAAACGGCCCGCCTCCGCGAGCTCCACGAGGTACTTCCCGCCCTCCCCGATCGACGTCGTGCCGGAGACCCAGCGGACGATCTCGAGCGGGGTCCGTAGATCCTTCTCATACGGGAAGCCGAACGTCGCGAGGTTCGCGTCGAACGCCAGGGCGATAGGGCCCGCGCGCGCGAGGGCGCGGCGGTGGGCCTCCGCGAACTTCACGGGGTCGTACGAGTTGTACAGCCCGATCGTCATCCGGCCCGGGGGCACGGAACGGCGAGTCCGTTCGCGATTCTTGACCCTTCGCATCGGACGCCATGGAGCGCGGAAACGTGAGGGTGTCGTGCTATCCTTAAGTAAGGATAACTCCCCAAGGGCAGGGTCCAATCCGATATGGGCGTCCGCCACACAAGAGATTCATGAGGAGTCGTGCCATGGAACCCACCGTATGGACCCGATGATCTATACCGTGGACATGGGCCGCGTCGGGGGCCGCCCCGCCCCGGGGCGGGAGCCCTGGGACCTAAAGGACATCAAGAGGGCGGGGTTCACCGTCATCGTCTCCTTCGAGTGCGACCGGATCGACCCCGATGAGATCCGCGCCGCGGGGATCGAGCACGTGAAGATTTGCGTCGAGGACTTCCAGCCGCCGACCCTGGAGCAGCTGCGGGAGTTCAACGAGCTATGCGATCGCAAGGTCGCGGAGGGGACGAAGGTCCTCACGCACTGCTGGGCGGGACGGGGCCGCACGGGCACATTCCTCGCCTCCCGCCTCATTTGGCGGGGGATGAAGACGGCGGACGCGATCGCGGAGGTCCGACAGAAGATCCTGAAGACCCAGAGGACTCTGGCGGGGGCGATCGAATCGTCTCAGGAGGCCGCGTTGTTCGCGTTCGAGCAAACGCTCCGACCCGTCAAGCGAGCTTGACGAGCTCGTCGCCCTTCCACGTGAACTTCTTCGGCTTCCGCTTCTTGTGCACGCCCTTCTGGATCAGGTAGCCGACCAGGAGGGGGAGGCCGATCGTCGCCTCGACGAGGGACTGCGCCATCTTCGCCTCCTTCCGGAACTTCCCCCAAGACTGGCTCTCCTCGAACGTGCACCCGCTGAGGCCGCCCCACTGCGGGACGTCCGTCGTGATCTGGACCGCGTACCAGTGCGGGTTCTCCTCGTGCCCGAGGACCTCCTGGATCACCTCGACCTGGGAGATGTAGTTCTTCGGCGTCCCGCCGCCGACGTAGAACACCCCGGACCTCGGGGACATCAGCTTCACCTGGGCCATCTCGTAGTTGTCCTTGATCGAGTCGATCGCGACCATCGGCTTCTTCGCCTTCACGCGGTCCCGGTGGTGGCGGGTGAGGGCGATCCCGATCGAGGAGTCGTTCAGGGCGGGGACGAAGTACGGGATCCCGCGGCGGTAGCACGCGCCGACGAGGGAGGTCGGGTCCTTCGCGGCCCGCTCCCCCATCATCGAGAGGATCTCCCGCGAGGAGTACGCGCGGGGCTCGAGGTCGTCCGCCATGTCCGCGATCTCGTCGTCGCACACCCGGAACAGGTCCTCGTCCGCGAGGGTGTCGTAGACGCGGTCGAGCATGTGCTCCCGCAGGAGGATGTCGTCCGCGTCCGGGGAGGACATGTAGTGCTTGTACCCGTGCGCCTCGTAGAAGTCGTGGTACGCGATCGCCCCCGTCGTCACCATCACGTCGACGAGGCCGAGCTCCACGAGATCCCGCAGGACCTTCTTCAACCCGCCGGGGACCAGGGCCCCCGCCCCGCCGAAGTACACGGTCGCCTGGGGGTCGAGCATCATCCGCTCGAGGACCTGCGCGCACCGCCCGAGGGTCCGGGCCTGGAACGAGATCTTCGCGTACCCGTCGAGGAGGTCCGCGAGGTTCCTCACCTTCTGCAGGTCGAGATGCTCGATTGGGACCTGCGTGAGGTCCGCCTTCGTCGGCTTCCCGCCCGATCTCGCGGGCGGGGTGTGGGACATCCTGTGGGCCATGGCACTCCCGCCGCGAGAAGCGGGTCGTGACGTATCAGCCTATTCTTTCTTCTTCGGGCGGGAGCACACCGCGTATTCGTCCCCGTCCCAGAACACGTCGAGGTCGGGATGCTGCCGCTGGATTTCCTGGATCTTCACCATGATGTCCTTTAGGGTGACGGACTCGTCGTTCGGGTCGATCCGCAAATGGACCTTCTTCTCCATCGTTGCCCCCAAGGCCCGCGCGCGTCGTTTTTATTCTGCGCGTCGAATCTTTCGGACCGTATAAATACGTTTGGAGAAATCCGCGCGGGTTCGGGGCGTGTCGATTTCCACGTCGCATGGCTTAAATAGCATCTCCCGCCATACTCACGGGAAATCGCACGTCGGAGCCCCGTAGTCGGACCCCTGGCGTCGAGGTGCTCTCGGTGGCGTCGAAAGGCAAGTCCTCCGTTGACGTTACGGCCCAGTCCTGCGGTGTGTGCGGCGGGACCCTGAGTACGGAGGGCGAGTGCACGACGTGCGGCACGAAGCACGAGCTCGGGGCGAACGGGACGATGGTGCCCGTGCCCTCGAACGGCCCGCCGAGGTCCGGCGGGTCCGACAACGGTCTCACGAAGTGGCTCTCCGGCGAAACGGACTCGAGCCTGCAGGTGTGGCTCGGGGGAGCGTCCCAGGCCGGCGGCTCCGGCGTCCCGCACGACTCGAACACGGAGGCCCTGAGGAAGTGGCTCACGGGCGAGGAGCGGGCGTTCGACGAGTGGCTCGGCGGGACGGTGACCGTCGGGGAGGCGGGCCCTACCGGGGACGCCGGCCGCCGGATCAAGGAGCTCCAGACGAAGCTCGACGAGCGGGAGCGGGACCTCCGGTCCCGGGACATCGAGCTCGACGGCCTGCGCGCGGAGCTGGGCGCGTTCAAGAAGACCGTGAGCTCGGAGCTCTCGACGTTCCGTTCCGGCCGCTTCGACCCCGTGAAGTACATCGAGGACAGCGCGATGCTGAACAAGAACCTCCAGACGGAGATCGCGAAGCGGAAGGAGCTCGAGGAGGAGATCGACCACATCAAGAAGGGCTCCATCGCGGTGATTAAGTACGTGAAGGCGCAGCAGCTGAAGTCCGGCGCCGCCCCGGAGGTGAAGAAGAAGCTCGCGGAGGAGTCCGGCGCGCGCCGCCAGCTCGAGATCCAGCTCCAGAAGAACCAGGAGGTCGTCACGGCGCTGAAGGCGCAGGTCGAGAAGAACCTCCTCGGGAAGCCCCTGGAGTTCCGGGAGCTCAAGAACCGGGAGCTCGCCCTCGTGGAGAAGGAGGCGGCCCTGAAGGCGCGGGAGGCGGAGGCGCAGGAGGTCGCGCGGCGGGGCGCGTCCGACGGCCCCGGGGGGAGCGAGGAGCTGCGGGAGCGGTTCACCGCGGAGATCCGGGAGAAGGAGCAGGAGTTCCTGAAGAAGGAGGACGAGCTGAAGAAGAAGAACATCCTCCTCGAGGAGGACGTGAACAAGTACAAGATCGAGGACCGGCTCCGGACGGAGTCCGCCCAGCTGAAGGGGAAGCCGAAGGGCGAGGTCGACGTCGTGTTCGCGAAGAAGGAGCAGGAGCTCCAGGCGAAGGAGCGGTCGATCCTCCTCCGGGAGTCGGAGATCCAGCGGCTGAAGGAAGAGCTCCTCGGGAAGGAGGACGAGATGAAGCGGCTGAAGGAACCCCTCGGGTACAAGGAGGAAGAGCTCCTCCGGCGGGAGGAGGACCTCGTGTACCGGGAGCGGTTGCTCCAGGCGGAGCGGCAGAAGGTCGAGCACGCGAAGTCCCTCGGCGGGGGCACGGGGGAGCTCGAGCTCAAGGAGCGCCTGGACATGCTGAAGGCGGAGATCGCCCAGAAGGAGGAGGAGGTCCGGGCGAAGGAGAAGTACCTGAAGGCGAAGATGGAGGAGCTGCGCCTCCGCGAGCAAGGCCTGATCGAGGAGGAGATCGAGGCCCGCGAGGAGGAGCGCCAGCTCGAGGTGAAGCAGGAGAAGGTGAAGACGGGCACGCCCCGTCTCGACGACCTCCTCCTCGGAGGGATCCCGTTCGGGACGAACGCGACCGCCTACGGCCCCGCGCACGTGGGCAAGGAAGTGATCGTGAACGGCTTCATGGCGGAGGGCCTCCGGAAGGGAGTCCCGATCATCTGGGTCCTCACGGACAAGATGCCGGGGGACGTCCGGGACGAGATGGCGTTCGTCCTGCCCGGGTACGAGGAGTACGAGAAGCTCGGGCTCGTGAAGTACGTGGACGCGTACAGCAAGTCGATGGGCGCGGACACGAACGACCCGAACACGAGCTACGTGAACGACCTCACGGATTTCGCCGCGACCGCGAAGGCCGTGGACGCGATTGCGACGGAGTTCAAGAAGAAACACGCGTACTACCGGCTCGCGTTCCGGTCCGTCTCCACGCTGATCGCGTACCTCGACCCGACGACGACGTTCAAGTTCCTCCAGCCCTTCGTGGGACGCCGGAAGCGGGACAAGGCCGTCGCGATGTACGTGATCGAGAAGGGGATGCACGAGGAGAAGGAGATCGAGATGCTCTCCTCGATGATGGACGGCACGTTCGAGTTCAAGGTCGAGCAGCTCCGGTCCTTCATGGCGGTGCGGGGCGTGTGCGACGTCCAGTCCCGCGCGTGGATCAAGTACACGCACAGCCGGAGCGCCGTGAGCATCGGCTCGTTCTCGCTGGAAATGATCAAGTAGGCCGCGACGACGAGAGGACGCCCGCCCGATGTTGGTCCAACGGGGCCAGCCGATCTCGGCGACCCGCCCTCCGGGCTACGCGACTTCCATCCCGGAGTGCTTCGGCGGCGCCTGCGGGGCGTTCACCGTCACCTGGGGGATCGGGATCGGCGGCGGGAGGCGGAGGTCCCGCGCGATCACGACCGCCTCGGGGATGCACACGGTCATGATCGTCGTGTGGATCTCGTTCGCGACGTCGTTCGGCATCTGCCCGCTCGCGCTCCACTGCCGGGCGACCTCGCGCCCCTTCCCTTCGTACACGAGGGAGCCCTCGATCCGGATCACGCCGACGACCTCCTCCACCGCGCGGTAGTTCGCCGTGAACCGGAAGTCCACGGTCGCCTCCCGCTCGCTCGCCTCCGTGATCAGGGTGACCGTGGAGTTGTGGTCGATCCGGACGTTCTGCATCCGTTGCCCCACGCGGGCGAGGCGGCGACCGTCGATCGTGGAGAGCTCGAAGGACTTGATCGCCATGACGGGTCGAAGGATGCGGCCCGCGTTATTTGAACCATCCGGGCGGATGGATTATCCGCCCCCGGATCTTTCCCGAGAACGGATGCCGCTGTACCTCGGCGTCGACGACACGGATTCCCTCCGCGGGATGTGCACGACGTTCCTCGCGACGGAGCTCGTCCGCGCCCTGTCGGAGTGGGACCTCATCGGCTATCCCCGCCTCGTCCGCCTGAACCCGAACATCCCGTGGAAGACGCGTGGGAACGGCGCGATCTGCCTCCGGATCGGGAAGGGCCGCGGGGCCGGGTTCCGCGTGGGCTCGATCGACGGGGGCGACGTCTTCGCGTACGAGCGGGGCACGGAGACCGCGCCGTCCGAGGGGATCGCGGCCATCGCCGCGAGGGTCGTCGAACGGTGGTCCGCGCTCGAGGACCCGACGACGAACCCCGGCCTCGTCCTCCTGAGGAAGCCCCCGCCACCGGGGCTCTATTGGCGGGCCGTGCGGGACGTCGTGCGGAAGCGGGACGCCCTCCGCGCGATCCGGGGCCTGGGGCTCCGGCGGGAGTGGAAGAACGGGCGGGGGGTGATCGGGGCGGCGGCCGCGGCGGCCTGGCGCCCGCGGGACCGCACGTACGAGGTCCTGGCGTATCGCGAGCCCTCCCGGTGGGGCACCCCGCGGGAAATCTCCGCCACGTCCGTTCGAGGGCTCGATGCCCGCTTCCCGTCCACGTTCAACAACTACGATCCCGACGACGACCGGGTCGTGATCACCCCGAGGACCCCGTGCCCGGTCCTCTGCGGCATCCGCGGGGACGATCCTCAGGAGTTGCCGGCGGCGCTCGCGAGCCTCGGCGGGGAACGGCCCGCCCGGTGGCTCGTGTTCGAGACGAACCAGGGGACGGACGACCACGTCCTCCGGGACCCGCGGGCGGCCCGGCCATGGACGACGATCCAGGTCTCCGGCACCGTCCTCCGGGAGCCCCGGACCCTCCCGGGCGGGCACGTCGTGTTCCCCCTCCGCTGGCGGGAGCCCATCGACGTCCTCGCGTACGAGCCGTCGAAGGGGTTCCGGGCCGTCGTCCGCGCCCTCGCGGCGGGGGACTCCGTCCGGGTCGTGGGTGCGATCCGCACGACCCCTCGCTCCCTGAACCTCGAGAAGATCGAGGTCCTCCGGCTCGCCCCCGTCCTCCGCCCGGCGGGGAACCCGCCGTGCACCGCGTGCGGGCGGCGGATGAAGTCCTCCGGGCGGGGGGCCCCCTACCGGTGCCGACGATGCGGCACGACCCGCCCTCGCTCGGACGCGGTCCTCTTGGAGTCGCCCCGGCAGATCGCGCCGGGCCGCTACGAGCCGCCCGTGGGATCCCGCCGCCATATCGCGATGCCCCTGAAGCGGCTCCCCCGCACCCGATGAGAAAGGAAAGGGGTAGTAGGCAGAACGCCCAGGGGCCTCCCCCAGTTTCTCTCGCGGAGCCGATACCTTGCCTACTACCGACCTCTCGATGGTGTCCGCGGCTATAAAGGGAGATTTGTAAAGCCCTCTAATTCACGGGCCCGGGGCCGCAGGACTCGCGGCGGGTCGAGGCCCCGCCCGTCGCGGCCGGGTGGGCTCCGGAACCCCGAGCCCCGGGATCCGCTTCTTCCTCTCCAGGTAGCTGACGCCCCGACTCAACGGGATGATGATCAGGAGGTAGAAGAACGCGACGAGGAAGAACGCCTCGATCGGGTGGACCTGCGTGTACCCGAGGTAGTTCCCCGCCCACATCAGCTCCCGGACCGCCACGTACCAGAGGAGGGCGCTCGCCTTGAAGAGCCCGATCCACTCGTTCGTCAACGGAAGGAGGATGATCCGCAGGCTCTGGGGGAGGGTGATGTACACGAAGATCTGCGTCGGGCGCATCCCGATTGACTTCGCGGCGTCGACCTGGCCCTGGCCGACGGACTGGAAGCCCGCCCGGAACACCTCCGCCTGGTACCCGATTGTGTTCACCGTGAGGGCGAGCACGCCCGCCCAGAGCTCGACGTTCGGGAGTCCCGTGAACGCCCTCGTGGCCGCGGCACTGATCAGGAGGATCTGGACGAAGGCGGGGGTCCCCCGGATCGCCTCGACGTATCCCGTCGTGAGCCCGTACAGGGGCGCGACCACGACGGAGGCGGGGGCCTTCCGGCGGACCACGTCGGGCCCATACGCCCGCACAAGGCCCAGAGGGACGGCGATCACGAAGCCGACGACGAACGCGATCGTGGTCGCACCTAGGGCGGTCGCGGCGGGGGTCACCAGGAACGGCCACCACTGCACCATGAACGGGATACTGACCGCGCCGAGGCGGTCGAGGACGACGAGCAGGACGATGATGAACACGAGGGTGGCCGTCAGGTTCCCGGTGCTCCGGACGATCGTCGCGTCCCGACGCCGCCCCGCCCTGCCGGCCGATGGAGCGCCCCGGATGAGGATCACCCCAGGACCTGGCTGACGAAGGCCCGGGCGCGGTCCGTCCTCGGATGGGCGAACAGCTCGCCCGGGGTGCCCCGTTCCAGGATCTGCCCGTCCGCCATGAAGAGCACCTCGTCCGCGACGGTCTTGGCGAAGCCCATCTCGTGGGTGACGACGACCATCGTCATGCCTTCGTCCGCGAGCTTCATCATCACACCGAGGACCTCGCGGATGGACTCCGGGTCGAGCGCGGAAGTGGGCTCGTCGAACAGCACCGCCTTGGGATTCAGCGCGAGCGCTCGGGCGATCGCGACCCTCTGCTGCTGCCCCCCGGAGAGCTGGGCGGGGTATGCCTCCGCCTTGTCCGCGAGGCCGACCCGTTCGAGCTCCCGAAGGGCGATGCGCTCGGCGTCCGCTCGCGGCATCCGCTTGACCTTGCGAAGGCCGATGACGACGTTCTCGAGCGCCGTCAGGTGGGTGAAGAGGTTGAACGATTGGAAGACCATCCCCACCTGCTGGCGGACCCATTCCGGGCGGACCTTCGGGTCGTTCACCTTCACACCGTCGATCAGGATGTCCCCCTCATCCGGGATCACGAGGAGGTTCAGGCACCGGAGGAGCGTGCTCTTCCCGGACCCGCTCGGCCCGACGATGACGAGCACGTCGCCCTTCTCCACGGTGAGATCGACGCCCTTCAGGACGTGAAGGGTCCCGAACCACTTGTGGACGCCCTTCGCCGCGATCACAGTTGGGGCGCCTCCAGTCCGGGGACCCGATACCGTCGCTCGACCGTGTGGAGGATCCGGGAGACCGCGAACGTCAGCACGAAGTAGAGCGCCGCGATCTCGATCCAAACCACGAACACGAGATCCGGATTCCCACCCCGCTGGATCAGGGTCGAGACGAGGTTGACGCCGATGAACGTGAGTTCCAAGATGCTCACGGTCGCGAGGAGGGACGTGTCCTTGATCACGGACGCGAACTCGTTCCCGAGCGCGGGGAGGCTCACCCGGAACATCTGCGGGAGGGTGACGTTGTACATGATCTGCTCTCGGGTCATCCCGATCGCCTCCGCCGCCTCCCTCTGGCTCTCCGGCACGGAGAGGATCCCCGCGCGGACGATCTCCGCCTGATAGGCGCCCGAGTGGGCCGCGAGCGCGACGATGGAGACCGCGGGAGCGAGCTCCGTGGCATCGAACCGCTCGTTCCCCGCGAGCAGCGCGAGGGTGATCAGGTACGTGAAGACGATGAGCACGATGGGGGGCATGCTCCGGAAGAACTCGACATAGGACGTGGAGAACCAGCGCAGGACCCCGTTGTGGGAGGTGCGCCCCCATCCGAACGCGAATCCGAGGAGGAAGCCCAGAGGGATGACGATGACCACGAGCCCCAACGTCGCCGTGAGCCCCCGCGAGAGGGCGGGGAGGATGCGGAGGGCATAGTCGACGTCGAAGAGCCCGTAGAGCCCGAGATCGAGCACGACGAGGATCGCGGCGACCGCGGCCCCCGCGGCGATCCCCATTCTCCAGAGGGTCTCCCTCGAGCGCATCAGGAGGTCGATGATCGCGTCGTTGGGTCGGACCCGCCCGACCCTCGAGGTTGCTTCGATCCGCGTTCCTCCTTCCCCTTGAGGGGCCGCACTCGCCCCGGCGGGACGAGGGCTGCCCCGATTCAACGAACCAGGAACACGGGTCGGACCGCCGCCCCGCGTCCTAGCTGAACCACTTCCGCAGGAGCTGGTCGTACCGCCCGTCTGCCACGATCGTGGCGAGGACCGAGTTGATCGTCGGAAGCAGTCCCTTCGGGTCGCCCCTGCGGACCGGGAATCCGTAGAGCTCGTTCGTGATGATCACGCCGGCGACAGCGAGGGTGCCCCCCGATCCCGACACGATCGCCCGGGCGGGCGCCTCGTCGATGATCATGAGGTCGTAGACGCTCGTGCGCAGGGCGTCGATCTCCGTCGCCACGTTCGGGTACCGGTGGATCGTCTGGTCAGGGTTCGCCTGGATCGGGAGGATTTCCGCGTCGACCCACGCCTCGCTCGTCGTCTGGCTCTGGACCCCGATCGTATGGTTCACGATCTCCGTCGCCGTGCACACGCTGCTCGGACAGCTGAATGCGAACCCCGATCGGATCACGACGGCCTGGTTCGCGCTGTAGTACGGGTTCGAGAAGCTCATCGTCTGGTTTCGGGTGGCCCCCGCGGGTCCCGACATCGTGATCGCCGAGGCGGCGATGTCGACCCCCCCGGACCCGACGGTCTGGAGGAGCACGCCGAAGTCGTTGAAGTTCCGGACGACGAGTTCACGACCGAGCGCGTCCGCGACGAGCTGCATGATGTCGATGTCGAACCCCTCGAACTTCCCGGAGGTGTCGTTGTAGGACTCGAACGGCGGGAACGGCGCGTTCGTCCCGACGATCAGTCTCGCCTGGGGCGGGAAGATGAAGGAGCTGACCCCCAGGCCCCCGAGGAACGCGATGATCGCCACGACGATGACGGTGACGACGAAAAGGGTCTTGCTCACTCCACTCCTGACCGCCTCCGGCGGCGGTGCCGCGGACTGCGCCATGGCGACGCGATGGCCGCCTCCATATATAATCATTCTAGACGAGGCCAGAATCCCCGCTCACGAAGCCGCGCGCCCGATGCACCCCTCGATGATGTCGAGCCCCGAGTCGAGCAGCTCGTCCGGGATGTTCAGGGCGGGGACGTACCGGATCCCGCTCTCCCCGCACGGGAGCACGATCACGCCGTGCTCGTACGCGTCCTTAAGGATCGCGTCGCGGACCCTCGGGTCCGGCGTCTTCCGTTTCGGGTCCGAGACGAATTCTGTGACCCGCATCAGGCCGAGGCCCCGGTGGTCCCCGACGATGGCGTACTTCTCCTTCATCTCGTCCAGTCGGGCCGCCATCCGTTTGCCGAGCCGCGCCGCGTTTGTGACGAGCCCCTCCTCGTCCATCACATCGAGCGTCGCCATCGCGGAGGCGCACGCGACGGGGTTCCCGCCGAATGTGTTGCTGTGCGCGCCCTGGACGCCGAAGTCGAGCTTCGCGTCGAACACCGCGGCCCCGATCGGGAGCCCGCCCCCGAGGGCCTTCGCGAGGGTGATGATGTCCGGGACGACGCCCTCGTGCTCCACCGCGAACATCTTCCCCGTCCGGCCGATCCCCGTCTGGATCTCGTCCGCGATCAGGAGCAGGTCGTTGTCCTTCGCGATCTCCGCGATCCGCGGGAGCCAGCCCGGAGGCGGGACGATGTACCCGCCCTCCCCCTGCACGGGCTCTACGAAGATCCCGGCGGTGTCGGCCGGGGGC
Organism: Methanobacteriota archaeon; assembly: GCA_020029475.1. Lineage (GTDB taxonomy): Archaea > Thermoplasmatota > Thermoplasmata > RBG-16-68-12 > RBG-16-68-12 > EA-19. The sequence goes on from JAIBJG010000030.1 coordinate 13,928, forward strand.
GCGACCGTCTTCATGTACAGGTCCTCGATCACGTTCGCGCAGTACAGGTCGCAACTCGGATACTTCAGCTGGTACGGACACCGGTAACAGTACGCGAAGGGCACGTGGACGACGCCGGGCATCGAGGGGAAGAACCTCTCCTTCTGCACCTTCTTGCTCGCGGTGAGGGAGAGGGAGCCCATCGTCCGCCCGTGGAACGCCCCGAGGAACGCGAGGAACATCCCTCGTTTCGTGCTCCACTTCGCGATCTTGATCGCGGCCTCGTTCGCCTCCGTCCCGCTGTTTGCGAAGAACACCTTCTTCGCGGCCTTCCCAGGGGCGAGCTTCGCGAGCCGCTCCGCGAGCCGCGTCTGGATGTCGTAATAGAAGTCCGTCCCCGCGAAGTGCGTGAGCTCCCCCACCTGCTTCCGGACCGCGTCCACGACCTTCGGGTGGTTGTGGCCCACGTTCACGACCGCGATCCCGCAGCTGAAGTCGATGTACGTGTTCCCGTCGACGTCCTCGACGACGGAACCCTGGGCCCGTTTCGCGACGATCGGGGAGGTCTTCGTGCTCGTCGCAAGGAACCGCCCGTCCCGCTCGATCACGTCGCGGGCCTTCGGCCCGGGGGGCCGCACCTTGATGGAGGGGACCTTCACACGACCACCGGGATCGTCCTAGCCTCCCCGGGGTATTAATAGCCTTGGAGAAGAGTGTTCGGAACCGGAAATTTCGGGACGGCGGACTACGCCGCCCCGATCCGGAACAGGGTCGTCCCGCACTTCGGGCACTTGCCCTTCATCGCAGGCTTCCCGTTCTTCAACTTGACCTTTTTCGGCTCCGACATCTCCCGCTTCGCGCGGCATTTCACGCAATAGGCCTGGACCATCGGGGATTCACCGGCTCCCGCACATGCCCTCGGGCCGGATAAATATGTGGGTGCGCCTATTTTTCGGGACCCGGACGGCGTCCGGGACCGATCTCTACGGGGGAAGGCCGTCCCTCGGTTTTTATCGGTAACACTTATATAATGAAAAGCCGATGCAGCGGCAGGTCCCCGCCATGGCCGCCCCGCCCCCCATGCCACGCTCCCGCCCCATTGGAGTCACGATCCTCGCGATCCTCACGATTCTCATTGGCATCGGGCTGTTGCTCCTCGGCCTCCTCCTCGTCGCGTTAGGTGGCATAACGGGACTCTTCGGCGCCCCGATGTTCGGGCTACCGATCGCTGCGATCGGGGGCCTGATTCTCCTCGTGGGAATCCTGATGCTCGTCTCGGGGTTCGGACTCTTGAAGCTCCGGATGTGGGCCTGGTGGCTCGCGATCATCGCGTTCGTCCTCGGGGCCGTCTCCTCGATCCTCTCGGCGAGCTACCCCACGGCGGTCATCGAGGTCCTCCTGATCGTGTACCTCATCGTCGTCCGGAAGCACTTCAGCTAGACGGCGTCCCGGGAACGCCCGCGGTCCGGCGGAACCTTTATATCAGGCTCCAGACTCAGCCGAAACTCCGGGGCGTCCCATGATATACACTCGTTTTGAGAGAGCCCGGATCATCGGCGCCCGTGCGCTGCAGATATCGATGGGCGCGCCGATTCTCCTTGACGACATCCAGGGCGTCGTGGACCCCATGGAGATCTCGATGCGGGAGTTCGAGGCGGGCGTCGTCCCGATCACCGTGAAGAGGCTCCTGGATGCCCTCCATTGAGGCCGCGGAGATCCGCAAGATCCTGGACAGCCGCGGGGACCCGACGGTCGAGGTCGACATCCTCGCCGAAGGTTCGCGCGGGCGGGCCGCCGCGCCGAGCGGCGCGAGCACGGGCACGCACGAGGTGCGGGCGTTCCCGGAGGGCGGCGTGGATGTCGCGATCGCCCGGTTCCGCGAAGACATCGAGCCCCGCCTCATCGGCCTCGAGGTCACCGCCCAGAAGGAGGTCGACGGACTCCTCCAGCAGATCGACGGCACCCCGGACTTCTCCCGCGTCGGCGGGAACGTGGCGGTCGCCACCTCCCTCGCGGTCGCAAAGGCGGCCGCGGACTCCTTCGGCCTCCCCCTGTACCGGTACGTCGGCGGCGCCTTCGCACATCGTCTCCCGCACCCGATGGGGAACGTGATCGGCGGGGGCCGACATGCGATCGGCGGGACGACGATCCAGGAGTTCCTCGCGGTCGCGCAGGGGCCCACCGTCGCGGCGTCCGTGTTCGCGAACGCGCGGGTGCACCGGGTCGCGAGGGACATCCTCCGGGAGCGCGATCCCACCGGGCCCCTGGGCCGCGGGGACGAGGGGGCCTGGGTCGCGGCGATCGGGGACGAGGACGCGCTCGTGATCCTCTCCGAGGCGTGCCGCACGGTCTCCCACGAGGTGGGGTTCGACGTCTCCCCCGCCCTCGACCTCGCCGCGTCCGAGTTCTACCGGGACGGGAAGTACCGCTATCGGGAGCGAGCGCTCTCCCCGGACGAGCAGATTGACTTCGTCGCGGACCTCGTCGAGCGGCACGGGCTTTTCAGCGTGGAGGACCCGCTCCAGGAGGAGGACTTCGCGGGGTACGCTCGCCTCACGGAGCGGGTCGGCGGGAGCTGCCACGTGATCGGGGACGATCTGTTCGCGACGAACGTCGAGCGCCTCCATAAGGGGATCCGCGTCCACGCGGCCAACGCTATCCTTATTAAGCCGAACCAGATTGGCACGCTGTCCGGCGCGAAAGCCGCGGTCGACCTGGCGCACCGCCACGGGTACGCGACGGTGATGTCCCACCGCAGCGGGGAGACGACGGACGAGACGATTGCGCATCTCTCCGTCGCCTTCGGGTGCCTGGGGATCAAGACGGGCGCCGTGGGCGGGGAGCGGATCGCGAAGCTGAACGAGCTCATCCGGATCGAGGAAGGGCTCGTCGAGGGATAGGATGCAGGAAGAGGAACGGATCGGCGCAGAGAACCTCCTCGTACCCGAGGACACGTACCTGACGAGCGGAGTCCACATCGGCACCCAGCAGAAGTCCGCGGACATGATGCCGTTCATCTACAAGGTCCGCAGCGACGGCCTGTACGTCCTGGACATCAAGCAGACGGACACGCGGATCCGGCTCGCCTCGAAGTTCATTGCCCGGTTCCCGCCCGGGGGCGTGCTCGTCGTCGCGGCGCGGCAGTACGGGCAGAAGCCCGCGCGGCTCCTCGGCAAGGCGTGCGGGTTCCTCGTGATCGCGGGCCGCTTCGTCCCGGGGACGATGACGAACCCCCAGGTGGACGAGTACGTGGAGCCGGAGGTCCTCCTCGTGACGGACCCCGCCGCGGACCAGCAGGCCCTGCGGGAGGGGTTGAACATCGGGATCCCCGTCGTGGGGCTCTGCGACGCGAACAACGAGACCCGGGACGTGGACCTCGTCGTCCCGACGAACAACAAGGGCCGGCGTGCCCTCGCGACCGTGTACTGGCTCCTCACCCGCGAGGTCCTGAAGGAGCGGGGCGTGATCAAGTCGGACGAGGAGTTCACCCCGACGATCGACGACTACGAGGCGTCCCTGTAGGGGAGGACGATGCGCTACCCGGCCGTGGCCGGACAGTTCTACGAGCGGGATCCGGAGGCGCTGAGGAAGCAGATCGAGGCGTGCTACCGCCATGCGATCGGGCCCGGCGGGCCGCCCGCCGTCGCGAAGGACGGACCCCGCACCGTGAAGGGGATCGTCGTGCCCCACGCGGGGCTCATGTACTCGGGTCCGGTCGCCGCCCACGCGTACGCGGCCCTCGCACGGGACGGCGTCCCGGCGTCCTTCGTGATCCTCGGCCCGAACCACACGGGCCTCGGGGCCGCGGAGGCCCTCGGGGCCCACGACTGGGAGACCCCGCTCGGGGTCGCGACGTACGACGCGGAGCTCGGGGCCCGCCTCCTTCGCGACCCGATCACGGAGGACATCGTCGCGCACCGCCGCGAACACAGCATCGAGGTGCAGCTCCCGTTCCTCCAGGACCTCCTCGGGGAGGTGCGGTTCGCGCCGATCTGCATGGGCCTCCAGGAACTGAAGATCGCCGTGGAGGTCGGGGAGGTCGTGCGGGACGCGATCCGCGGGACGGACACCGTCGTCCTCGCCTCCACGGACTTCTCCCACTACATCCCGAAGGCGGAGGCGGCGCGGCGGGACCGGAAGGCGATCGACCGGATCCTCGCGTCCGACGTGAAGGGGTTCTACCGCGTGATCAAGGACGAGGACGTGTCGATGTGCGGCTACGGTCCCGTGATCGCGATGATGACCGCGGTCGCCCCCGCGAAACCGGAGTTCCTGAAGTACGCGACCTCCGGGGACGTGGCCGCGATGGAGGACGTCGTCGGATACGGCGCGATCGCGTTCCGGCGTTGACGCTCGGTCAATTCGTTTTCCACTTCAAGCCATCGGGCATGTGATTCTCAGGCGGAATAATCGCGTGGATATCCTGATAGACGCCCCCCGGAGTGGACCCGCCCGTCTCCATGCCGGTTGTCACGATGTCCGAGCTGCGCGCCGCCCTCCGCGTGACGGTCGGGAAGCGCGGGATGACGGAGGACGACGTCGACGCCCTCGCGGATTACGTGATGTCGTTCTTCGGGTTCGACTCCGAGGTGATCGACAACCGACTCGACATGGACGACCGGGACGTGTTCTACATGATCGAGGAGGCGGGCCTCCTCTCGACCCGCCAGGAAGAGATCCACATCAAGAAGGGGAAGCTGTGGCGGATCCACTACTGGGTCCTCCGCACGGCCCGGATCAAGGAGCTCGCGGGGACCCGGGTCCCGAAGCTCGAGGCGAGGGGCTTCGCGTACGACCATCTCCCCTCGGAGGCGTGGGAGCGGACGCCGATCCCGAAGTGACGCCCCTCCATCGAGTCCGGACGCGTTCCTGCGAACGTCCGGAATAGGTCTTTATAGGGCCGGGGATACTTCGACGCGGGATGGCGACCCTCACCGACTTCCTCCTCTTCTTCGGGGTCCTCGCCGCCTGGGTCGCGGCCATCTATCTCCTCGACCGGAAGGGGTTCCTGTCGAGGCACAACCTCGTGCCCGTCGGCCCCTTCCTGATGGTGAAGACGAAGCGAGGGCGGGACTTCATCGACCGCTCCGCGCGGTTCGGCCGCGCGTGGCGGGTGTTCGGGGACGTCAGCATCGTCCTCGTCGGGCTCACGATGGTCGGCATCACGGTCCTCCTGATCTGGGAAGCGTTTCTCGTCCCAAACATCCCACCGGAGCGGGCCCCGAGCCCGGAGCTCCTCCTCGGCATCCCCGGACTGAACCCGATCATCCCCCTCGGGTACGGGATCTTCGCCCTCGCGATCGCGGTCGGGATCCACGAGTTCATGCACGGGATCCTCGCACGCGTCTCCAAGGTGAGGATCGAGAGCCTCGGGGTACTCCTCTGCATCCTGCCGATCGGCGCGTTCGTGGAACCTGCGGAAGCGGAGCTGAAGGCGCTCCCGCGGCGGGAGCGGGCCCGGATATATTCCGTAGGCGCGGGGATTAACCTCCTGGTCGCCCTCCTGTTCGGCGTCCTGTTCAGTACGATGATGCTCGCCGTACAGCCCGCGGCGCCAGGAGTGGGGGTCCTCGCGTTCACGAACGATCAAGCCCCCGCGCGGGTCGCGGGGATTCCCCTCGGAAGCATCATCACGCACCTCAACGCGACCCCGACCCCGACCCCAGAGGCGCTGCGGGCCGCGATGGACGTGGCGGGGCCCGGGGCGAGCGTGCCCGTAATCGCGTGGAAGGATGGCGGTTCCGGGACGTTCACTGCGGTCCTGGGGGACGACGGCACGGGGCGGGCGATCCTCGGAATTTATGTATTCGACACGAGCACGGCGTACTACCATCCCCTCACGAACATGGACCGGTTCCAAGGCGTGCCGGGGGCCATCCTCACCTACATTTCCCTCCCCTTCCTGGTCCCGTCCCGTGCCCCGCTCCAAGGCCCCGTTACCGATTTTTACGTCATCACGGGTCCGTGGGCCTCGGTCCCCGCGCCCGTCTTCTACCTGATCGCGAACGCCCTATACTGGCTCTTCTGGCTGAACCTGATGCTCGGCGCGACGAACGCCCTGCCGGCGGTCCCCCTGGACGGCGGGTTCGTGTTCCGGGACGGGATCGAGGCGCTCCTCGCGCGGTTCCGCCGCGGGCTTCCCGTGGAGAGACGGGACCGGATCGTGAAGACCGTGAGCTACGCGTTCGCGCTGATGATCCTCGCCCTGATCGTGTGGCAGATCATCGGGCCGAGGCTGCGGTTCTAGTGGGTGACGGCCTCGAACCCGCCCTCGTCGAAGATCAGCGGGTAGTACCCGCGCCGGTGTGCGGTCTTCCGCATCTTCACGACGCTGAGGAAGAGGTTCACCTGGCGGTCGTCCCGCCGCAGGTCGAGGTGCACGATCCCGTCCGAAAGGAAGTCCTCCCCGTACTGGCAGAACTTGTCGGAGTCCTGTTCCATCTCCGCGATCAGGAACGTCGTGATCTCGAGCTCCCGGAGCCACTCGAAGAACCGGAAGAGGTCGTCCCGCGGGTCCTCGAACTTCGCCATCACCTCGAGGACGGGGAGGGAGTCGATCACGAGGATCCCGATGTCCATCGTCCTGTCGAGGTTGTCGATGTACATCTTGAACACCTCGAGCCAGGACTTGTTCGCGAGCTGCTTCAGCTTCTTCCGGATCAGCCCGAGGTCGAGGACGCTGAGCTTCGATTCCAGGCCCTTGATGTCCATCCCGAGGCCCGCCATGTTCTCCAGGAGGCTCTCCCGGGACTGCTCGAGGGTCACGTACACGCAGCCGATCCCGTCGTTCTTCGCGTTGTTGTGGAGCATGTTGAATGCGACGGAGGACTTCATCGTCCCGGGCTTCCCCGCGAGGAGGACGATGTGCGCCTTGGGGATGCCCCCCTGGAGCTGCTCGTCGAGGCCCCGGA
>JAIBJG010000083.1 GCA_020029475.1 Methanobacteriota archaeon
ATGCCTCCATTCACCAGTAACAAAAGACAACATCTGAGAAAACCTGGAGAACAGTCCGTCGATGTTCGGGGCACGCACCACGATTGTCCCTCCCGGTCTCAGCAGCAAGGCGGCCCGGCCAAGTGTAGATCTAGGATCAACAACGTGCTCAAGAACATCCCAGAAAGTAATAACGTCATACGATTCGGGTTCCAATTCCGAAGTCTCGAGCGAGCCCAGGTGAACGGTTGCACCCGAGCTTGCAGCTGCATAGTCCCTCGCGGCGGCAGACACCTCAATACCTTGTGCCTCGAACCCCATCGCTCTCGCTACACTCAAATCGAAACCCAGCCCACATCCGACGGACAACAGATTTCGACCGCGGAGGTCTGCATAGATCAGGGAAAACAGCTCTCGGAACCTCTGGATTTCGCGCATCTGGGCCTCGGGATCTACGATAATCCTTCGGTAGTAGTCTACGCTGTAGATCTTTGAGATGTCCGCGAGAGGGGGAACCGGCAGGGTTCGGACGAGCCTACAGACTCGGCATCTCGCAATATTGTAGTTGACGGCGTTGTCTCGATGAGCGACCCGAAAAAGCACCCGATAGGTGGCGGATCCACATACAGGGCACTCCGGCGGATCGAGGGGTATCGCTACTCCCATGTGCCCAAGTTGCCCAAAAGGGCCTCTGTATATGAAGGCTATCCGTCGACTGCCGAAAATACGTGTACGACCCAGATTCCTAGTCCAAAGGGATGTGGATTGTGACTTTGACAACCGTGCCTAGCGGTAAGAACCTCTCGCACACGCCGAGCCCCGTGGACATCGATGATCCGAGGACCTGGGCTCAACCGAGTCCCGAAGGAACCCGGTGTCGCCGAATCGGATGAGGCCATCTTCAACAATCATACCTATCAATTGAAATACCGCGGGTGCTACTATTTAGCACGGGAGCATCCGAAATGGTGATCAAGTACACCTGGCTCAAGATCCTCGACCTCCTGAAAAAGCGCGGGTCCCGCACGACCGTTGCAGACCTCCGGAGGGACTTGGACTCCCGCGGATTCCACATTGACGAGAAGGAGCTCGCGGACGACCTCGCGAAGATACGGGACCTAGGCCTAGTCGAGTGCGACCTCCTCGTCACCGCGGACGGGACCGCCACGGTCGCCGTCGACGACTACTCCACCATCGGGATCACTGCGGCGGGGCTTCGCAAGCTTTCCGCAATCGTGAAGATCTAGGACCGTGGGCCTGCTCACGGCGGGACGGGAGTCCCCTCCCCCGTCCCGGCAACCTTCATCGGCCGGTGACATCGTGGGCACTCCTCCACCGTTGCCGCGCAGGCGACATGGTAGAACCTACCGCACTCGCATCGGTACCCGGGGAGGGCGGGGGTCAGCGGCTCCTCGCAGACCCCACAAAGGACTCCCCGCTTCCTCGATGGCGGGGGAGCTTCTGAGGTCGTGGACGTCTCCGCCGAGGCGGAAGGCCGAACGACGAACCGGAATACCAGGCCCCAGAACAGGGCAATCCACCCGAGGAAGATTAGCCAGCCGAGGTTCGAGTGCGCGATCAGGAGGTTGTTCACGCTTTCCTGCGGGGTGTCGCTGTACGCCCCGAAGAGCACGATGAGGACCATCCGCAGGATGTTCGCAACGTAGGCGGTCAGGAACCCGAGGCCGAGGAGGACAAGCACCTTGGGCCGGACCCGATCGAACTCAGTGACGACGAACGCGACGAAGGCGCTCGCGAAGATCCCGAAGCTGTAGATCCCGGAGCATGCCGTCGTGATCACGACCGTGAGCACGGCCCCGGACTTCGTCGTGAACGTGAGGGCGGGAGCCGTGAAGGGAGGGAACGGGTGGACGCTGGCGGGCACCCCGACGAGGTTCAACATCCAGGCGGTCTGCGGCGCGAGCGCGGTCCAGGAGTAGATGTCCACGCTCTTTTCGAAGTCCTGGTAGTACAGCCGGGCGATGAGGAGGGGGACCACGAGGATCAGAATCAGCGCGGTCATGAACATCAGGACGAAGTCCCGCTCCCGACCGAACCGCGCCGGGAGGAACGGGTACGCGAACAGCGCCCCTGCGAAGAGCAGGAACGTCGTGTCTTCCGTCCCTAGGGACAGCCCCCCGAACACGAGCTGGTTGTACGCGAGGTCGAGGCCGATCAGGACGATCGCGAAGGCGGGGAACCACCGCACGAGCCGCCCACGGAGGGTGACGCGGTAGAGGAGCCTCGAAGCGAGGGTCGTCCTGTCCTCCGGGGCGGGAGCCCCTGGCGCCCTCCGGAACACGAGCGCGAGGATCGCGAGGCCCGAGACGAGGAACGGGATCCCGGCGAATTCGTTGTTCGGCAGGTGGGTCGGGTTCAGGATCAGGTCGAGGCCCGCGACGAGGAGGATGAACGCGCCGAGGACGGACGCGGTCCGGTGGCGGCGGAGGAGGACCTCGATCTCGGTGAGCTTCATCGCGGCTGGCCTTCGCCACGGAGGGCGGCTCTATAAGAAATCTTCCGTCCCGCTATCCGGAGGTCACACGGCGGGCGGGACCCCGTCCGTCACGATCCGCGGCATCGAGAGGAGCGGGCACCGGCACACCTGGTCCACGAGGAGGGTCTCCCGGGTGCGGTCGTGGTACACGATCGTCAGGGTCTTCCCGCACGTCGGACACTTCGACTCGAGGACGCCCATTAGGTTCTCCAACGCCCCGCGGGATGAAGAACCCTCGGCGCTGATTCTCCCCGATGATAGGCGACCAAGAACCGTCCGAGATGCGGGGAGACTACTCCTGGCGCTGGAGCTGCCGGTCCTCGGCCTCCTCGCACAGCCACGCCATCTTCTCGTCTCCCATCTCGCGGTACACGGACGCCTTGAAGCGCCACACCCCGGGGTACGCCGGGTCGAGCTGGGTGAGCCGGTGGAGGATCGCGAGGGACTTCCGGTGCTCCCCGTGGACCGCGTGCCACGCGGCGAGGGTGAACAGGGCGTCCGTGTCCGTCTTCCCCTCCTTCAGCCGCTTCCGGGCCTCCTCGACGTACACCTCCGCGACGTCGCCGCGCGCGGGGGTGGACGGCCTTCCGAGGCGGGGGATCTTGAACGTGGGCATCGTCCGTCGCTCCTATTTAGGCACGTCGGAACTATAAAACGCTCGGAAACGAAAATCTATTGATTCCCGGTTCCGATAACCACGCGCCAAGTCTTATCATGGCAGGGCCTCCTGGGTCCGTCTCCGGAGAGAAATGCCGACGGCCTCGGCCCTGGCGAGCGGTGGATCGGAGAGCGGCACCGCCCTCGAGCACCTCCTCGGCGAGTTCCTCGGCGCGGTCCCGGACGCGACCGGCGTCGTCGTCGCGTCGGAGAGCGGGAAGCCGATCGCGAGCAGGCTCCTCGCCGAGCGGATCCAGCTGATCGCCGCGACCGCGATGGCGAAGCTCCTCTCCTGGGCGGGCGAGGCCGTCGCGGCGAACCTCCGCCTCCCGGGGATGCTCGCGGTCACGATCGATGGACCGTCGTGGCAGGTGATCGTCGCCCCGACCCCGTCCCACACCGCCGCGGTCCTCGTCACCGTCGAGGAGTCCTCGGACCCGTCCCGGGTCCACGCGGCCCTCCCCGGACTCCTCCGCGCGGTGGACCGGAACCTGGAGGCCGCGCCGCCCGCGTGAGCCGTATCTAGGCTATCCGGGGCGATAATCAGCGGGAACCCTTAATCCCCGGACCCCGCGTTCGTTCGGCAGGTTGTCATGGCGGGAGTCCGGCCCTTTCGGCCCGCGGAGGTCGAGGAGGAAGACGATGCGATCGCACGACCTCCGAAGGTCTCCTGGGACGCACCGCTCCAGGACGCCTTGACGCTGTTCCTCACGTCCGTCCCCGGGGTCCTCACGATCGTCGTCGCGGACCGGAACGGGCTCCCTGTGATGAGCGCCTCCCGGGAGAAGCCCAAGGCGGACCTCGTCGCGGTCTCCGCGATGGCGGTCCTCGCGATGGAGGCGGGCCGCTCCGTGGCCCGGAACCTCCACACGACGCAGGCGCACGCGGTGACCGTGGAGGGCGACAACTGGAAGGTCGTCGTCTCCCCGACCCCAACGGGCCTCGCGAGCGTCCTCGTGATGATGGAGGGGACGACGAACCTGGGTCTCCTGAAGCTCACCCTGCCGCGCCTCGCGGACGCGGTGGAGCGGCACCTGGAGACGCTCTAGACTCGTTGGCGACGGGCTAGGCCTAGCGTCGGTGGAGAATCTCTTCGACGAGGTTGTCCGTGCCGTTGAGGCTCGTCGCCTGGCCGTTCCACGGGTCCAAGGCCGCGCGGTTCTTCCCCTCGAACTCCTGGAGGGCGCCGAGGGCCCCGCTGACGTACCCTTCGCGGAGGTGACCCGTCGACAGGATCGCGAGGGTGCACCGCTCGCCGCGGACGAGGCGGACCTGCATGTTCGCCATGTCCATCTCCTCCATCACCCCCGCCTTCCCCTGGAAGGCGTCCCGGACGAACTGCTGGACGACGGTCATCATCGCAGCGAGGACGTCCCGGTCCCCGGGATGGATCAACGTGCGGGAGACGTGCGTGATCAGGAGCCCCCCGTTCGTCAGGAGGAACACCTCCTCGATCCGGACGTCGGAGGGTTCCGTGAACCCGAGCTCCTCCTCGAGCCGCTTCGCCGCGGCCTCCATCTCGAGCCGCAGGAACCCGAGCTTCGTCTCGGGCCGGACGACCGCGATGAAGCTCGCCTGGCCCTTCCCGAGCTCGTGGATCACGATCTTCGCGTCCTCCCCCTCGAGGAGGACGATCTTCGGGCCCTTCAGCCCGATCGTCTCGAACACCTTCTTCGCGGACTGGAGCCCGAGGGAGCTCATCGACACGACGCTGAGGAGGTCCAGCGCCTCCCGGAACCCGTTCGCGATCGGGAGGCCGTCCGCGTCCGCGACCGCGCTCCCCTTCACGCCTTCGAGCTGCCGCTCGAAGGCCTCGAGGATCCCGACGATCCGGGACTCCGCCGTGAGGCCCTTGGAACGATACGTCTGTTTCTTGGCGGGGGGTGCGCTCATTCCGGTCTTCCGATGTCCGATGGGGTTCGTCTGGTCAGGCCCGGATCGCGGGCCGTCTCTCGATCCCCTCAGCGCGCCGTGGGCATCCCGAACTTCTTCCGGACCGCCCCGGGCACGTGGAGGGCATTGAAGATCATGAAGAGGGCGAGGCCGTTCATCGCGAGCCAGGCCACGCTCCCGCCGAGGTAGATGTACGGTCCGACGGTCTCCAGCCGGGCGGGGAACGCGGCGAGGAGGATCGCGAGGAATCCGAAGGAGAGGAGGAGGAACCCGTGGAGGAAGCTGTCCAGGTTCAGGAAGATCCGGGCCCCGAGGACCTCCTTGGGGACCCTCCGGGTGTCGACGTACAGCAGGATCCCGAATGCGATGATCGAGACCCAACCCGCGAGCAGGAGGTAGCCGGCGATCGCCCGAACCGTCTCTTCCACCGTCATCGGGGTCTGATTTGGCGCATCGCAGATAAATGCGCGGCGGAGATTATCATGGACGATATCCGCTGAGTGGCGGGAGGGCCTAGCGCCACTTCTTCACGAGGGCGTCCGAGACCGTGATCTCCCCCAGGTAGTTCGTCTTGATGTACTCGAGGCCGTCCCGGTGGGCCTGGTCCGTGAAGGACTCCACGCCGTCCTCCGGGATCACGGGGCGGTACCCGCGGAAGAACGCGTCCGCGCTCGTGTGGCGGGCGCAGATGTTCGTGTGGAGGCCCGCGATCACGACGTCCTCGACCTTCAGGGATCGCAGGAGGGAGTCGAGGGGGGTCTCGAAGAACGCGCTGTACGTCTGCTTGTCGAGGAGGACGTCCCCCTTCTTCGAGGCGAGGCGGGGGATGATCGCCGCGCCCTCCGTCCCCTTCATCGAGTGCGGGCCCCAGATCTTCAGCTCGAAGTCCGTCGGGAGGTGGGCGTCGTTCACGTAGATCACGGGGATGTCCGCCCTCCGGGCGGCGTCCAAGAGGCGACGGATGTTGGGGATAATCCGCTCCGCCCGCGGGCACGGGAGCTTCCCCGTGACGAAGTCGTTCACCATGTCCACGACGACGAGTGCGTCGGTTGGCATGTAAGATCCCCATTCGCTACGGGAGGCTTCCACTTAAGAGTGCGCGTTCGAAGGCAGATACGGCGTGCGAGTGCGCAGGTATCTCCCCGCAGGGAGATGCCGGGAAAATCTGAGAAATGCTTTAATAGTATGTAACTGTTATGGTAACATACGGTAACACCCATGCCATCGAAGTACGAGCAGCTCTACCCGTGGTTGGCCGCGGCATTCGGCCACAACGCCTTCACGGTCACCGAGTTCGAGGAAACCTTTCCGAGCCCGGCTCCAAGGAAGGTCCTCTCGGATCTCCGGCGGCTCGGGTTCATCGACTCGCCTTCTCGAGGATCTTACAAGGTCGTGGCTCCCGACGAGCGGAGTC
>JAIBJG010000031.1 GCA_020029475.1 Methanobacteriota archaeon
CAGGCGCTCGTCACGGACTTCGACCCCTCCCGCTTCAAGGACCGGTACCGGGAGGCGCTCCTCCAGATGATCGAGGCGAAGATCGAGGGGAAGACGATCGAGGTCCCCGTGACGGCGGAGACGCCGACGACGCAGGACCTGATGGCGGCGCTGCGGGCCAGCGTCGCGGCCGCGAAGAAGTAGGGCCCCCATGGCGGACCTCTTCGACGTGAAGATCCACCCGATGCTCGCGACCCTCCAGCCGGAGCCGTTCGATTCCGAGGATCACATCTTCGAGCTGAAGTGGGACGGCACGCGGGCCCTCGCGTTCCTCTCCCCGGACGGGACCGTGAAGTTCCAGAACCGACGCCTGTATGACATCACCTACCGGTACCCGGAGATCCATCCGGACGTCGGCGGCCACAAGGCGATCCTCGACGGGGAGATCGTCGTGATGCGGGAGGGCCGCCCCAGCTTCATGGGTCTCGCGGACCGCGAGCACGCCTCCTCGCCGTTCACGATACGCCTCCGGTCGAAGGAGTCCCCCGCCACGTACGTCGTGTTCGACGTCCTGTACCTCGACGGGAAGGAACTCGTCGCGCTCCCCCTGATGGAGCGGAAGGGGATCCTCCGCGCGACCGTGCAGACCTCCGAGCGGGTGACCCTGTCGGACTACATCGAGCGGGAGGGGCGCGCGTACTACGAGGCGATCGTCGGCCGCGGCCTCGAGGGGATCATCGTGAAGCGGAAGGAGAGCCGGTACGCGATCGGCCGCCGGAACCGGGACTGGCTGAAGGTGAAGAAGCGGGAGTCCATCGACGCCGTCGTGTGCGGTCTCACGGAGGGGGAGGGGGTCCGAGAGGACACGTTCGGCTCCCTGATCCTCGGCGTCTACGACGGGACCGCGATGCGGTACATCGGCCGCGTGGGCACGGGGTTCTCCGACGAACTGCGGCGGGACCTCCTGCGGCGATGCGAGGCGCTCCGGGGGGAGCGGCCGTTCGCGAACGAGCCGGACATGACGGAGCCCGTGAAGTTCTGGATGCGGCCCGGGCTTGTCGTGGAAGCCCGGTACCTCGAGCTGACGCCGGACGGCATGCTCCGCGCCCCCTCCTTCGGACGGATCCGGGAGGACAAGCGCGCGGAGGAGTGCGTGTTCCCCCGCCAAGACGACGACGCCGAGGACCGCTCGCAAAGCTCTTAACCCAGCGGCAACTCCCGACGCCGGAAGGGTTGCCCATGCGACGGGTCCTCCTTGTTCTCGGCCTCGTGATCGCCCTTTTGATCCCCGCCACGACGACCGCCGCCGCGGACTGGTCCATGGCGGGCGGGGACGCCGCCCGCACGGGTTCGACGAACGCCGAGCCGTCCACGTCCCCGGCAGTCCTCTGGGAGGCGCCGGTCTCCGGTCCGGTCCTCACCGCCCCCGTCGTCGCCCGGAACCCCGGCCCGACATGGGAGGCGACCGTCTATGCCGTTAGCGGCGGCCCACTGACCTTGAACGCGGTGAACGCGTCGGACGGGGTCCTCCGGTGGTCCACCTCGCTCTCCTCGTTCGCTCAGCCGCCGTGGGTCGTCCGGAGGCAGGGCGGGCTCGCCGCGGACGGCGATCGCGCGTACGTCCTCCTGACGGAGCAGAATGGCACGCTGCCAGAGTGGCGGGACGTCCTCTTTGCCTGGAACCGGGCGAACGGTTCCGAGGTGTGGAACGTCACAGGGGCCGTGTACACGAGCGTCGGCACCCCCGCAATCGACTCCGCGCCGCTCCTCGTCCGGGACCTCGTCGTCTTCGGCTCCGGGGACGGCCACGTCCGGGCGCTCCAAGCGCCTACGGGCGGCCTCGTGTGGGACGCCGTCGCGGGGGCAAGGGTCTCCCTCCCGGTGACGTTCCTGGAGACCGGGGTCGCGCTTGTCGGGGACTTCATCCTGGCGGAGAACGACAACGACCAGATCGTGGCGCTTGACGTGAACGGGTCCGCGAACGGCGACCAAGGGATCGTCGACCCGCCGGGCACCGGCGACGTCGTCTGGATCACGTCCCTCGGGACGACCGCGGTTAGCTCGGCCGTCGCGACCCCCGCCGCCGCGTATGCCGCGGCGGGCTCGCGCGTGTTCTCCCTCCACCCCGCCTTCGGGAACCCGATGTGGTCCCAGGACGTGTCCTCTGCGGTGACGGGGCCCCTCGCGCTCGCGGGGAACGTGCTTGTGTTCGGTTCTATCGACGGGAAGGTGCGCGCCCTGAACACGACGACGGGCGCCGTCGAGTGGGTCCGGGCCCTCGGCGGACTGCAGCCGTGGCTGGTGTCGACGCCTCAGAAAATCTTCACCGGTGTGGGGGACTCGATGGTTGCACTGAACGCCACCACGGGGGACATGGCGTGGACGGGGAAGTTCGGCTCCCCGGTGGGCTTCGCCTCGGTGTCAGAGAACGCGACGGGCAAGGGGACGATCTACGGTGGAATGTCCTCGCCGGACCGCGTGGTCGCCTTCGGCGGATCCTCCGATCTTCGCCCCTTGGACATCAGCGTGGCTCAGATCCCAAACCCGAACGCCTACCAAGCGTCGATCGACGCTACGATCGTGAATTCCGGCGACGAGAACGTCTCGCGGAATTTCTGGGTATCGGTGACCGACTCATTCCAGGGAGACGACATCGAGCTTGCGAACGCAACGGTCCCGTACCTGCGGTCGCAGGCGTCGTTCAGGGTCACCATCGACTCCTGGAACTTCACCTCGGGCCAGCACACGATCTCGGTCGAGATCCAGAAGCTGCCCGAGGATCGGAATCCGGACAACAACACTGCCTCGTACAAGTTCTTCGCCACCGTGGGTCCGCCGAGGGTGTTCACGGAGTGGTCCCCGGCCTTCTGGATCGGCCTCATCGTCGTCGGGGTCGCAGGCCTCGGGGCGGGCTGGCTCATCGCGGTCGCGGGCCGCCGCCGGGAACGGGAGGCCGCGGAGATGGCTCGGAGCCGTCAGGAATCCCGCCCGTAGTACTGCCGCGCACGACAGGACCGCGATCCGCGGGTCCATGGGGAGGCGCGCGCGAATCCTTTATCTGGGGTCGCCCCCTTGCGAGCCCCTCCCATGACGAAGATCCTCGTCGCGGTCGCGTGGCCGTACGCGTCGGGCCCCCGCCACATCGGCCATGCGGTCTCCACGTTCATCCCCGCGGACATCTTCTCCCGCTACCACCGGATGAAGGGGGACGAGGTCCTCATGGTCGGCGGGTCCGACATGCACGGGACCCCGACGACGGTCCGCGCGGAGGAGGAGGGGGTGCCGCCGGAGGTCCTCGCGAACCGGTACCACGCGCTCCACGCGAAGAACATCGAACAGCTCGGGGTCCGGTACGACCTGTACTGGAACACGGCGGACCCGAACCACAAGCGGGACGTCCAGGAGATCTTCACGACCCTCCGCGGGAAGGGGTACATCGACGAGCGGACGATGACGTCCCCGTTCTGCGCGAAGGGGAACCACTTCCTCCCGGACCGGTACGTGGAGGGGGAGTGCCCGCGGTGCCACTTCAAGTCCGCGCGCGGGGACCAGTGCGAGAACTGCGGGCGCCTCCTGGACCCCTTCGAGCTCATCGACCCCCGGTGCCGGGTCCACGGGACCCCGCCGTCCCCGAAGGAGACGAAGCACGCGTTCTTCCGGCTCAGCGCGTTCCAGGACCCGCTGGAGCGGTGGATCGCGGACAAGGGCCACTGGCGCCTCCCCGTCCTCACGTTCACGCGCGCGTGGCTCGAGGAGGGGCTCCAGGACCGGCCCGTGACCCGGGACATCCACTGGGGGATCGAGGTCCCCCTCCCGGGGCCGGAGTGGGCGTCGAAGCGGATCTACGTCTGGTTCGAGGCGGTGATGGGGTACCTCACCGCGAGCCGGGAGTACTGGAGGCGGAAGGGCTCGCCGGTCCGGTGTAAGGAGTGGTGGTACGACCCGGAGGCGAGGCACTACTACTTCATCGGGAAGGACAACATCGTCTTCCACACCCTCTTCTGGCCCGCGATCCTGATGGGGTACGACGAGAACCTCGTCCTCCCGCACGACATCCCCGCCGCGCAGTTCATGAACATCTCCGGGGAGAAGATGAGCGCGGGCCGCGGGAAGGGGGTCTGGCTCCCCGACCTCCTGGAGCGGTTCTCCCCGGACCAGATCCGGTACTACGGGACCGCGAACATGCCGGAGCTGAAGGATTCCGAGTTCGACTGGAAGGACTTCGCGCAGCGGAACAACTCCGAGCTCCTCGCGGTGTACGGGAACTTCGTCCACCGGGCCCTCACGTTCGCGGCGAAGAACTTCGCGAACGCGGTCCCCGCCGCGGCGTTCCTGGACGGGGCGGACAAGGGGATGGTCCGGAACATCGAGGAGCAGTGGAAGAAGGTCGGCCAGAACCTCGAGTACTGCCACTTCCGGGACGCGCTGCGGGAGGCGATCCAGCTCGCCCGCCTCGGGAACGTGTACTTCGACGCGAAGGCCCCGTGGGACCTCGTCCGCACGGACCGTGCGGCGTGCGGCACCGCCCTCCACGTCTCCCTCCGGGTGAGCCGGGCCCTGGCCGTCGTGATGGCCCCCTTCACCCCCTTCAGCTCGAGCTCCCTCTGGAACGCGCTCGGGTACGACTCCGACGTCCACGGTCAGCCCTGGGGCGCCGCGCTCGAGGACATCCCCGCGGGCCAGAGGCTCCGGGTCGGCGCGCCCCTCTTCGCGAAGATCGAGATCGAGACCCCGGGGGACGCGGAACGGCTCGACGTGCGGGTCGGCCGGATCGTCGAGGTCCAGGACCACCCGAACGCGGACAAGCTGTACGTGATCACGGTGGACCTCGGGGACGAGGTCCGCACCCTCGTGGCGGGGATGAAGGCGAACTACACGAAGGAGCAGATGCTCGGGAAGCGGGTCGCCGTCCTGTGCAACCTGGAGCCCGCGAAGCTCCGCGGGGTCCCCTCGAACGGGATGGTCCTCGCCGCGGAGGACGCGCGGGATGTCGGCCTCCTGCTCCCGCCGGACGACGCCCCGTTCGGGGCGCAGATCCTCGGGACGCGAGGGGCGCCCCGCCTCACGTTCTCGGAGTTCCAGAAGTTCAAGATCCGGGTCGCGGAGGGGGACCGCGTCGTCTTCCTCGGGACGGATGAGAAGCAGTCGATCCCGTTCAAGGTCGGCGACAAGTTCGTCCGCGTCGACAAGGGCTTTCCGCCGGGGACCCCGGTCCACTAGCGGGGGGTCAGGATCAGCTTCAGCTCCTCGGACGCGCGGCCGATGTGCAGGAGGACGAGTCCGAGGTTCGCCTCGGGTCGGAGGATGACCGTGAGGACGTGCTCCTCGCCGACCTTGCGGGCGACGATGTCTCCTTCCAGGGTCGCGACGATCGTGTGGCTCGTCTCCCGCCGGCCGATCTCCTCCGCGGCCATGTCCGAGGTCCCGACGAGGCCCGCGGAGAGGGAGGCGACCCGTCGCGGGTCCGCGGACCGCGGGAGGAGCTGGGAGACCATCACGCCATCCCGGCGCGCGAGGGCGGCGCCCTCGACCCCCGGGAGCCTCTTCAGGGTGCCAAGGACCTCCGTGATCCGCTGGAGCGTCGCGGAGGGGACCGCGAGGACGGAGGCGCCATCGGGCATCCGCTGTCCCACGAATGCGCCACGCCTTAGACTTTTCCCCGTGAGTCCACCGGCGAAAGTCTTTTGCCCCGCCGCGGGGAGATGGGGCGTGTGCGGCTCGACCTCCACAACCACACCCTCCACTCCCCGGATTCGAAGTTGGAGCCCGCGGCCCTCGTCCACCGCACCCGCGAGCTCGGCCTCGATGGCCTCGCGATCACGGACCACAACACGATGGCGGGGGTCCGGACCGCCGTCGAGGCCGCCCGGGACAGCCCGGGCCTGCTCGTGATCCCCGGCATGGAAGTGTCGACCTCGGAGGGCCACGTCCTCGCGTTCGGGGTCTCGGGTCCAATCCCCCGGGACCTCACCGCCCAAGAGACCGTCGAGCGGATCGTCGCGGCGGGCGGGGTCGCGGTCGCGGCCCACCCGTACCGGTTCTGGTCCGGCCTCGGGGAGCCGGCGACCATCTCCGCGAAGTTCGTCGCATACGAGGTGCGGAATGCGCGGACCCTCCGTAGGGCGAACGACCGGGCGGAGCTCCTCGCGGCACGTCAGGGCCTGGGACGGACCGGCGGGAGCGACGCCCACTTCCTCGATGAGCACGGGTCTGCGTACACGGTCTTCGATGGCGGGCCTTCGTCCGTGGACGACGTCCTGCAGGAGCTCGGGTCCGGGAAGACCCGCGCGGAGGGACGCCACCGCGGACCCGCGGAGACCGTCGTGTACGTCACGAAGGCGGTCTCCGAATGGATCGGGCGGGGGATGCGGCGGATCTAGAGGAGTTCCTCGACGCGCCGGGACATCTTCTCCAGGGAGCTCTTCACGGAGGCGAGGTCGACATCCTTCCGGGTCCGGAGGACGAAGATCGCCTTCGGGCCGTCGTTCACGACGACGATCCGGCTCTGCTCGAGATTCAGGACGACGGTGTCGATCCGGTCCTTCAGCTCCGACGTCGCGGTCTCCGCGGCGCCGAGGAGGATCGCGAACATCGCGACGAACGTGTCCTGGAAGACGCCTTCGGGGACGGACCCGGCGATGTACATCCCGCTGCGGGAGACGAGAACGGCGTCGTTCACGCCGTCGAGGCTCTTCACCTCTTTCAGGAGAGATTCGAGTGCAGCGACGTCCGCCATGATCGATCGGGTCCCCCTTTTTGGTACCCCGTTGAGCCCGATTCGGGGGCCTATCCAGAGGCGTTCGGATAAAGGTTGCTACTCCATTGCGCCGCGAAGGAGTCACCGCCGGGCCGGACGTTTCCCGCGACCCTTGGAGGCGCGGGCCATCGCGACCGCGGCGTCGACGGCGCGCGCCGCGTTCCCGATCCGCCGCATCGCGACCTTCTCGGACATCCCGGGCCCCGTGATCCCGAGTCCGATCGGCTTCCCCGTCCGGATCTGGAGGTCGAGCAGGGCCCTCGCGACGGAGTGCGCGAGGAGATCGTCGTGGTCCGTCTGCCCCTGGATCAGCGCGCCGATCGCGACTCCCGCGTCGATGTCCTTGCGTGCGAGGAGCCGACGCAGCGCGAGAGGGATCTCGAACGTCCCGGGGACCCGCACGAGCTCCACGGTCGCACCGAGCTCCCTCGCCCGCGCGAGGGCGCGCTTCACCATGCGGTCCGTGACCTCCGGGTTGAACGTCGCCGCGACGATCGCGAGGCGCACTCACTTCACCCGCACCGGGCCCGCGTCCGCGAAGCCCTCCCGCTGCCCCGTACCCGCGCGCTTCCGGAGCGCCTCCGGGCGGAACAGGAGGTCGTAGGCGTTCACCGCATGCTCCCGCGTCCTCCGGTCGAACAGGTGCGCGAGCTCCGCGTCGTCCTTCGCCTCGTCCTCGTGGACCATCACGCCGAGGACGTGCTTCCCCGCCTGCACCTGCACCATCTGGAGGCCGGTGTCCGCGACGAGGGCGCAGTCCTTGTCCACGGGCTGACGGCCCACCATCCCGAGGGCGAGGACGAGGTCGCACTTCTCCTCGTCGAACAGGATCTTGCACGCCGCGGGGAGGTCCTTGATCCCGGGGACCGTGTACCGGAGGACGGTGAACCCGCCGCCCTGCGACTTCAACTCGTCGATCGCGGCGGCGGCCATGTCGAAACGGGCGAACGTCGTGTCCGCGATCCCGATCCGCTTCAGCCCCGCCTCCCTCCCTATGTCTTGCGCCGCGGGAGCGGCTTCTCGACCCGGGACAGCGCCTCGTTCAGGGCGAGCCAGTCCGCGACCCGCTGTACGATCTTCCGGGTCCCGTCGAGGTCCCCCTCGAACTTCGGGAGGCGCACGACCTTCGTGCGGGTGAGCCCGCGCCGCTTGCATTCCTCGAGAATCTTCCCCTCGTTGTGGACCTGGTCGTACCCGAGGGCGATCACGTCCGGGCGGAGGTCGTCGAGGATCTCGTAAATGTCCCCCTCGTTCCCGAGGACCGCGCGGTCCACGGGCTTCAGGGCCGCGACCATCTCCAGGCGCTGCCCCTCCGGAGTGATCGGGGTGTGCTTGAACCGCTTCGCGGTGGAGTCCCGCGCCACGACGACGACGAGCTCGTCCCCGAGCGCCTTCGCCTCCCGAAGGAAGGCGACGTGCCCGGGGTGGAGAAGATCGAACACCCCCGTTGCCATTACCCGGACCATGCCCGCCATGCGTCGACGACGTCCTGCCCTTCGAGGAAGACGAGAGTTCTCGCATCTGCATATGCCTTTGCGTCTTCCTTCGTCCGGGCGCGGCCGTCGTCCCCCATCATCTCGCAGATCGTCGCGGACGGGATGAGGCCCGCCATCGTCACGAGCGCGGTCGAGAGCTCCGTGTGTCCCCGCCGCTTCGAGAGGAGGCCCTCCGCCGCGTTCAGGAGGGACACGTGGCCCGGGGACCGGAACTCCCGCCCCAGGGCCTCCATCCCCCACCCGTTCTCGTGGCGGAGCGCCTCGCCCACGAGGGCCGCGAACCCCGCGATCGTTTTCGCGCGGTCCCGGTCCGTGATCCCGGTGCGGGTGGACCGATGGTTGATCGTGATCGAGAACGGGGATGCAATCGGGTCGTACGCTGCTCCCGTCGTGAGGGTGTGGGCGAGGACGGGATGCCGTGCGGCCGCCTCCCCGAGGATCTCCGCGAGGTACGGGAGCCCGAAGCGGTCCCGGGCGTCCGAAGGCACCGTCGTGCAAATCAACCCGCCCGCCTCTTTCCGGAGGAACCGGACGAGGTCCGGGGTCACGAACTGGGAGGCGAGGACGACGTCCGTCTCCTCCTCGCGACCGTCCGCGTCGTACACGAGGACCGCGCGGCCCGCCCTCAGGGCGTCCAACGCCTTCGAGACGCGATCGTTCACGATGGTGCCGAGGAGTACGGTGCTTATTAACTTTGTAGTAAATACAAGAAAATGGGTTGATGAGGCGCGTGGACGGATCCGAACGCGGAGCGCGCCAACCCTTATGGAGGGCCGAGGCTACTGTCTGGACGATGCTGGAGCCCGCCGCGATCCGCCGGGTCGACCGCTCCGGGATGATGAACATCGTCGCGTCCCTCCCCGAGCAACTCCTCGAGGGGTACCGGCGGGCGGAGCAGGTCCGGATCGACTCCGGGGACGCGCGGCGCGTCTTCATTGCAGGGATGGGCGGCTCCGGGATCGCGGGGGACCTGTTCGTCGCTTGGGCCTCGGACCGGAGCAAGCTCGGGATGGAGGTCGTCCGCGGGTACGCGTGCCCCGCCTGGGCGGCGCGGAACGACATCCTGATCGCGGTGAGCTATTCGGGAGACACGGAGGAGACCCTGAGCGCGGTCGCCGGCGGGGAGAAGATCGGCTGCCGCATCGTTGGGATCACCTCCGGCGGGAAGCTCGAGGCCCTCTGCAAGGCCGGCGGCTACCCGTTGATCAAGGTCCCGAAGGGGCTCCCGCCACGCGGCGCGTTCGGCCATCTCTTCGCGTCCCTCCCCGCGATCTCCGAGGACTGGGTGTACGGGGACCTCGGGCACGAGCTCGAGAGGGCCGCGGCCCACCTGATGCGGCTCCGGGAGGACTACGGGGCGGAGGTCCCGGCGCGGTCGAACCCCGCGAAGGCCCTCGCGGCGAAGGTCCGCGGGAAGACGCCGATCGTGTACGCGGCCCCGCCGTACGGACCCGTCGCGACCCGGTGGAAGACCCAGTTCAACGAGAACGCGGAGGTCCTCGCGTGGGCCTCGCAGTTCCCGGAGGCGGACCACAACGAGATTGTGGGCTGGGGCGGGGATCCGCACGCGAGGCGGTTCCTCCCGATCATCCTGAGGGACCGGGAGGAGGCGCCGGAGATGGCCCGCCGCCTCGACGTGACGAAGAAGATCATGTCCCGGTGGACGACGGTGGAGGAGATCCGGGACCGTGGCGAGACCCTGCTGAGCCGGATGCTTGGAGCCCTATACCTCGGGGACTTCGCGAGCGTCTACCTCGCGGTCCTCCGGAACGTGGACCCGATGCCCGTGAAGCCGATCGCGGAGCTGAAGAAGCGGCTCGCCGCGTGAGGGGGACGCCGAGGGGGAGATTCGAACTCCCGGGGTCTTGCGACCACGGCGTCGCTGGGGGCGGGTGTTCCACCGATTCCAGCGCCGCGCCCTACCGGGCTAGGCGACCTCGGCGCGCGGTTCGCATTCGGAGGACGTTATTTAAGGGCTCGCCCCGTGAACGCACGGGCCGCGGAAACGCGCCGCCACGCGGCGGGGTGCGTCATCAGGAAGAGCTCGATGAGCCGCGGCGGGCGCGCGAGGGAGAGGTTCGCATCATGGAGCTTCACCATCGCGCTCGCGAACGCCTCCGGCTTCCCCGTGATCTCCAGGGCGGTGCGATCCGCGCGGGACTCCCGCCACCGGGAGAGGGCCCGCTCGATCGGGTCGAATGCGAGAGACATCATCGCGGCCGCGAGCATCAGGATCGGGAGGCCCGCCACGTCCGCGATCCCGCGGAATCCAAGAAGGCCGGCGGCCCACCGGAGGATCGCCTGGAGGGCCGCGAGGGAGACGAGGGACGTGAGGATGAACGTCGCGAACCCGATCGCGGGGTCCCGGTGCTTCTGGTGCGCGAGCTCGTGCGCGAGGATCGTCTCGATCTCGTCGGGCCCGTGCGTCTTCAGGAGGGTGTCCGTGAGGACGATGCGGCGGGTCCGCCCCGCCCCCGCCAAGGCGGCGTTCGAACGGGAAGACTTCACGGAGGATTGGACGACATGGACGCCGAGGACGCGCATCCCCGCCCGCTCCGCGAGGGCCTTCAGGCGGGCCTCCAGCTCCGGGTTGTCGAGGCGGTTCGATTTGTAGAAGATCCGGACGAACAGGACGGGCGCGACGATGGAGGCCGCCACGGAGACTCCGATGCCGAGGGCCCAGACGATGACCCACCACGCGGCGGGGAACTCCCGGAGGAGCCAATACAGCACCTCCACCGCGACGAGGGTGAGCCCGTACCCGATCGCGAGGCTCTTCGCGTCGTCGAGGGCCCAGCCCCGCCACGATTGGCGGGAGAGGCCGTACCGTACCTCGAGCCGGTGGCTCACGATGGAGAACGGGAGCCCCGCGATCCAGAGCGCGAAGTACAGGACCGTGAAGTACGCGAACACGGTCCACCACGGGCCCTCCCCCGCCCATTCCCGCAGGGCCGCGGAGGCCCCGCTCAGGAGGAACACGAGGATCGCCACCCCGAACCCCGCGCTCCGGGCGATCCCGAGACGGAGGCGGGTGGTGAACAGCTCCCGCGCGAGCCGCTGCCGTTCCGCGTCGAAGCCGAACGAGTCCGCCGCCAGCGCGCTCACTTCCACAGCTTCGGGTACGTCCCGGGCTCCATCAGCACCCGCTTCGAGTCCGCCGCGATCCCGGACTTCGCGATCACGATCTCGTCCGAGGTCATCGACGCGTTCGCGAGGGCGACGCCCTCCCCCTTCCCGGTGACGACGGCCACGAGGCCGCCCCGCTTGATCCCCGGCGAGAGCTTCGTGACCCCGGGGACCGCGAGGTTCGAGCCGTGGCAGATCGCGTCCACCGCGGTGTCCTTCACGACGATCTGCGGGAGATGGCGGAGCAGGCTCTCCATCGGTTGGATCACGTGGCGCAATCCGGACTCGTCCCCCTCGTCCTTCCACGCGACGTGCGCGTCCTTGAGGTCGAGGAGGCTGTGGGCCTGCGCCTCCGGGAAGGTCGCGGTCCTTGTGCGCCGGAGGTCGAGCATGTGCCCGCCGACCCCGAGGGCCTCGCCGACATCGTTGCACAGGGTGCGGATGTACGTCCCGGACTCGCACCGCGTCCGGAAGAGGACGAGGCGTCCGTCGAACTCCAGGGGCTCGATCTCGTAGATCCAGCGAGTGCGGAGCTCCCGCTTCACCGCGGACCGGACCGGCGGGGTCTGCCACACCTCCCCCGTGAACCGCTCCAGCATCGACCGGATCCGGGCCTCGTCGACGTCCTGGTGGAGCTGGAGGACGCCGACGTATTCCTTGTCCCCCTCGAGCATCGCGTCCACGGCCCGGGTCGCGTTGTCGAGGGCGATCGGGAGCACCCCGGTGACCCGCGGGTCCAGGGTGCCCGCGTGGCCCGCGCGGGGGAGGCCGAGGAGGTCCCGCACCCACGCGCTCACCTGGTGGGACGAGGGGCCTTGGGGCTTGTCCGCGACGAACACGCCGAAGTGGAGGAGCTGCTCGATCGCGCGCTCCTCTGGCCTCCGGCCGTGGCGGCTCTCCGGCGGCTCGTGGAGGACGATCATCTCTCCCATGTCGCCACGGCCTCCTCGATGAGCCTCGCGACCTCGTCCGGGGTCTTGTCCGACGAGTCCACGACGAGGTCGAAGGTGGACGTGTCCCGCACGTCAATCCCGTACACCTTCGAGTACCGGGCCCGCTCGGACCGCTCCCGTTCCTTGACCTCCTTCGTCGCCTCCTTCACGGACTTCCCCTCCCGCCCCGCGATCCGTTCCGCGCGGACCGCGAGGGGGGCGTCGATGAGGACCTTCACGCACGGGATCCCGTGCTTCTCCAGGAGCCAGGGCTGGAGGCGGCCGTCCACGACGATGTCCTTCCCCGCGACCACGAGCTTCCGGACCTTCCGGATGACCTCCTCGTCGAGCTCGCGGTCCACGTCCGGGTGCTCCTCCGCGTACCTCCCGAACTTCTCGAGGGACATCCCGTAGTCCTTCGCCCGCTCCCTGAAGATAGAGCCCGCGGAGATCATCTCGTACCCGTGGTCCCGGGCGAACCGCTCCGCGACGGTCGTCTTCCCGCTCCCGGGCGGGCCGCTAATCGCGACGATCATCGTCGTCCTCATCCTCGGGACGGTCCTCGGTGGCGGACTCGTCGTCGGTGGGCTCCCCGTCGCCCTCGTCCGCCTCGTCCTCGCCCCCGGACTCATCGTCGGCGGCCGGCTGCTCCTCTTCGTCCGATCCCTCATCCTCGGGCGGGTCCTCCGCAGGGGTCTTCGCGACCTGCCGGTCGTACGCTTCGCCCTCCGGCGCCGTCGTCTCCGTGATCTCCCCGAGGGCCTGGAGCCGCCGCCGGAACGTGATGTACTTCAGGACCCGCTGCACGACCTGCCCGAACGGGATCGCGAGGAGGGAGTACAGGAGGATCCAGCTCGGGAACACGTACGTCGCGAGGAGGTGCGCGTTGAAGGACCACGGCACCGCGAAGTACAGGTTCCCCTGGACCGCGAGGGTCTCGTCGACGAACAGCCGGAGCCACGTGAAGATCACGACGAAGAAGAACATCGTGTACGCCATCAGTTTCAGCGGGACGAACTGGACGTCCTGGTACTCCACCATGATCTCGGACTGCTTCGCTCGGAGCTTCTGGACCCGGTTCGTCTTCTGCTTCCGGAACGCCTCCATCTGCTCCTTCCGGATCGAGGCGAGCGTGGCGTTCATCTTCGCCATCCGCATCCACGGGGTGAAGATGTGGCGGAGTACGGAGGACGCGGTCGTCGTCACGAGGCCCGCCAACAGGATCGTGATTACGGGATAGCGCCCGCCAAACCCGATCACGGGCTCCAGGATCGCCCCCGCGATGAGCCCGAAGGTCCGCCCCACGTCCGGGAAGACGAGGACGTAGATCGCGAGGATCCCCAGGAAGATCATGATGAAGCGCTGGAAGCTTTGGCGGGGGGTCGGGCGGGGCCTCGGCTGGGGCTTCGCCACCTTTTCCGCGGTCTCGTCCGCCATACCCCGCGACAGAGTGGCCCGCCGTATATCTTCTTTTCCGGCTTCCTCAGGAGGAGACGGTGAATCCTTTTCCGGCGGCCGGTCCTTGCCGCCACGGGTGGTTCCAGTGAAGTGGGTGACGCGTGAGAAGGCGAAGGTGGACCGGATTGCATGCCCGTGGCTGATCACGAGGTTCGTCGATCCTAAGGCGGAGTTCCTGTTCGTGCCGAAGGACAAGGTGAACGACGTCGCGAAGCGGGAGGACGCGATCCCGTTCGACGCCCCCGGGGTCGAACTGACCCACTACAAGGATGGCGGGGAAGAACGCGTGAGCTTCGACGCGATCATCAGGAAGTACAAGCTGAAGGACCCCGCCCTCCTCGACCTCGCGGAGATCGTCCGCACCGCGGACGCGGGGAAGGTCCCCCGGCCGCGTCCGGAGGGGGCGGGGCTCGAGGCGTCCGCCCTCGGGTTCCGCGCAATCGCGCGGGACGACCACGAGAACATACGGCTCCAGTTCCCGCTGTACGATGCCCTGTACGCGTACTCGAAGGCGCGGGTGGAACAGGGCACCCGCCTCGAGCACGCGGCGTGAGGGGTCCCGCTGGTCGAGCCCCTCCCGATCCTGATCGCGAACCGCGCGACGCGCACGTTCGGATACGGGTTCGTCTCCGTCCTCCTCGGGATCTACCTGACGCTCCTTGGCGGGAGCCCCGCGATCGTCGTTGCCTCCCTGGGGATCTCCCTGGTGACCGGGGCGGCCCTGAACGTCCTCGTGGGAGTCTTCGGAGACCGCTTCGGGCGTCGGCGGGCGATGGCCCTGTTCGGCCTCCTGATGACGGCCTCCGGAGTCCTCCTCGCGGCGGCGCCCTCGTTCCCGTACGCGCTCGCGGCCCTCGCCCTCGGAGCGACGAGCCCGACGGGCACGGAGGTGAGTCCGTTCCTATCCGTCGAGCAATCCATCGTCGCGGACGTCGCGAAGGCGGGGCGCACGACGCGGGCGTTCGCGGTGTACAACCTACTGGGCTCCCTCGGCGCGGCGGCGGGTGCCCTCGCGAGCGGAATCCCGACCCTACTCGTTGGCGTGGTTCCGACGACCGCGGACCCGATCCGCCCGATGTTCCTCTTATACGCGGCTCTCGGCCTCGTCGCAGCAGGCCTCAGCCTGTCCCTGCCTGTCTCGGTGGAACTGACGAACCGCACGGAGCGCGTGCATCTCACCCCGGAGTCCCGCTCCCGGGTCACGAGGATCTCGCTCCTCTTCGCGGTCGACAGCTTCGCGGGCGGGTTCGTGCTCCAGAGCTTCGTCGCCCTGTGGTTCTACGCCACGTACCCGGAGTCCGCGCCGGTCCTCCCGCTGATCTTCTTCGCGGCGGGCGTCCTCTCCGCGTTCTCGTTCCTCGTCGCGGCCCGCCTCGGGGAGCGGTTCGGCCTCCTGGAGACGATGGTCTTCACCCACATCCCCTCAAGCCTGCTCCTGATCGCTGTGCCCCTCCTGCCGGGCTTCCTCCCCGCCCTCGGGGCGTACCTCGCGCGGATGGCTGTTTCGCAGATGGACGTCCCCACCCGCCAGGCGTACCTCGCGGGGATCGTCGGGAAGGAGGAGCGGACCGCGGCGAACGCGCTGACGAACACCGCGCGGAACGTCGCGCAGTCCGCGGGCCCGTTCTCCTCCGGGGCGGTGATCGCCGCCATCGGTTCCCTGGCGGTCCCCTTCCTCATCGGAGGCGGGCTGAAGATCGCGTACGACGTCCTCATCTTCGCCGCGTTCCGGAAGGTGAAGCCGGAGGCGGTTTGAGTCGGAACCTGCTGGGAATCGACCGCGGACGCGGCACGTCCACTATCGTTTCGAATAGCCGCTCTGCTTGCTGTACGTCCGATGATCCCAAAGGTACAGGACCCAGAGTCGCACGCCGCCCGGTTCCCCGATGAGCGAGTAGTTACCGCGCCACCGTTCGGCCAGTTCGAACCGGAACACGTTAGGGATGTCCGCGCCGTAGTCGCGGGGGATGTCGCCGGGCCAGCGATCCCTAGCAACGGGATCGCTAGCGGTCAGTGGGTTGGACCGGCAACGAACCTCGAACGTCGAGAGGCTCTCGAGCTTAGCTCTCGCGAGACGCTTCTCGTCGTCGGTCCCCGCCTTCGCCAACCGCCGCCAGTTCTCGACCATGGGGGCAGCCTTCGCGGCGTAGTCGATTCCGAGGAGCTTTGGCTTGGGCACGCTCTCGCCTACGCGCCGCGGAGCCGGGCGCGGGTGGCGTCGGAGGCGCGGATCCAGAGGACCTTGCCGCCGGGGCCTTCATCGTAGACCATCTCGTGGGCGGCCATGTACGCGAGCCCCTCGTCGAGCAGAGGCTGTGCGATTCGGAGCCCAAGAGCATGCCGAATCTTGTACCGGGTCATGGGGAGCGCCTCTCGCCGCAGAACCTCTTCGATGGCCCTGAGCGTGGCTACGGTTGGTCCCCGGGGCGAGACCGGCAACGCGGATTGCGCCATGTTCGATGAGTTATGGCAGATATAGTATATCAATTCATTACTTAATGAAATCGTTAACGACCATCGGACCGCGCCGCGATCTCGCAACCGAGAGCCGAGCCCGTGAGAAGGATCAGCCCGTCTGGGGCCCGGCGAGCGCGGTCTGGATCTTCCGGTGGAGGTCCTCGTACCGCTCCCCGAGGCCTTCTCCTGCTTCTGGATCGACCTCACCGGATCTGGAGGCCTCCTCAATATCCTCGAACGAACAGGCGGAAGTCGGCCGGAACTCTCCGGAAGTGCTCGTCCCTCGTCACGAGGGGGATCCCCGCCGAGACCGCCGTGCCGGCGATGATCGCGTCCAGGACCGGAACCAACTCGCCGACCTGGCCCAGCCGGGCCTGGATCGAGGCGGCGATCGCGCAGACGTCGTAGTCCGCGGGCAGGACAGCATAATCCCGGGCGAGGGCCTCGATCCGGGCCACGCGTCGGCGCCCCACGACACCGAACAGAAGCTCGTAGAACGATACGGCGGAGATCGCGGCGGGTTCTTCCAGCGCTCTCGCGAACTCCACCGCGGCTCGCTCGTCGGCAAGGAGGTCGACAAGAAACGTGGTGTCGAGACAGACGGCCATGCGCGCCCCTATCGCGCGGGGGTCCCGTGTCTCAACCGGTCGATCCGCGACCGGATTGAGCGCAGCTCCGCCTCACTAAGCGGCTTCCACGCGCCCGCGTATTTCATCAGCGGTGGCTGCTTGGCCTCCAACAGTCGCGTGATCACGTCGCCGAAGCTTTCCCCGGACCGCCGTTCGGCCCGCAACCGTCGATACACGCCATCGCTCAGGGATATCGTCTTGAAGCCCAATGGTTCTGTGTATGACCTGTGTGTAGATAAGCTTGACGAAGGACCGTTGGGATCCTCTTCGCCGAAGGGGGTCGCAGATTCCAAATCCAAGGTCCCCGGGTGCTCGGCCTCCCTTGGGCTTTGACGTACGCCCCGGGCCGGTGTTCGAGTCGCTCGTTCAGCCCGCCTGGGGGCCACCGAGTGCGGTCTGGATCTTCCGCTGGAGGTCCTCGTACCGCTCCCCGAGGGCCTTCTCCTGCTTCTGGATCGCCTTCACGCGGATCGTGAGGGTCTCCTTGTGCTCCTCGAGCTCCTTCTTCAGGGCCTCGCGGTCGTCCGTCTTCACGAGGAGGACGCCGATGGACTTGTACACGGGCGCCTTCTCCGGGAGCTTCGACAGCTCCTCGAGGGTCGCCTCCACCTCCCGGAGCTTCGCCTCGAGCTGGAGGCGCTGGGTCCCGAGGACCTGGAGCTGCTGCTGGAGCTGCTGGTACTGCTGGATCTGGTTCTGGAGCTGCGGGGAGATCTCCTTCACGCGCGGGCCTCCTTCACGACCCCCGCCGCGACGTCCGCCCATCGGAGGTACGAGTTCACCGCCGCGCGGAGCGCGCCCGCGTCCTCCGCCTCGATCGTCAGGGTCAGCGTGGTCCCGCGGCCCGCGATCGTCACCCGTGTCCCCGGGATCTCCCGCCCCGCCTCCGGGGAGAGTGCCTTCCGCAGGATCGGCGCCTCGTTCCCCTGGATCCGGATCTCTGCGCGGGGCATCGTCACCGGCTCTTCACGACCTTCTTCACGTTCGGCCGTTCCTTGTAGAAGATCTTCGAGCCGCACCGCTCGCACTGGATCCCCACGGTGTTGATGTTCGTGCGGATCGGCTCCTTGCACATCGCGCACTTGTACATCAGGGGGCCCCCGGCGGCTTCCCCGCCTTCGCGGGCTTCTCGGGCTTCGCGGCCTCCAGCTCCTCCTCGACCGCCGCGGCCGGGACCTCCCGCTTCACGCTCGTCGTGACGACGGGGCGGTACGCCCCGCCCGCGAACGTGAGCCCGCACTTCCGGCACGCCCAGATCCCGGACCCGACCCGCCGCACGTTCACGGCCTGGCACCGGGGACAGGGGTGGGCCGCCTTCCGGACCGTCTCCACCTCGAGGATCCGGCGGCGGATCTTCACGCCGTACCGGGGGCCGAAC
This sequence comes from Methanobacteriota archaeon, assembly GCA_020029475.1. Classification (GTDB taxonomy): domain Archaea; phylum Thermoplasmatota; class Thermoplasmata; order RBG-16-68-12; family RBG-16-68-12; genus EA-19. The sequence continues at coordinate 18,213 of JAIBJG010000031.1, forward strand.
CGCCCGACGGAGCCGACCTTCTTCGTGCGCCGCGCCATCGTCACGCCCGCTGGATAATCCCGCGCAGGCCCTTCCCCACCCTCTGGCTGGTCCGAATCGCCGCGCGGACTTCGTCCAAACTGAAGCTCCCTCTTAACCCTTTCTGCATCGCGCGGATGTCCCCGTTCTCGTCCGTCGTCACGGTGATCCGGGCGGCCGCGATCCGCTCCTCGTCGAGGTTCGGGTCCACGAGGACGTTCCCCCCGATCTTCGCGGCCGTCACGGAGATCGGCCAGTGCTCGAGGGGGAGCGGGTAGTCCTCCTTCCCGATCTTCGACGCGGGGACCTTCGCGCACGACAGCGCGGCGAGGGCGCCGTAGCTCGCGGCGTCGAACAGGTTCCCGTCGTAGTCGAGGGCGTGGATGTCGATGAACATGATCCACACCTTTTCCTTCGGGGTGATGCAGAGCTTCTCCGTGTTCACCGTCTTCGACTCCCGGATCCCGCGGTCCACGACCCGCGCGAGCTCGATCGCGGTGGGGCTCGGCGGGCCCGCCTCGAACGTGGGGCTCGCGAGGGGGACGAGCTCCGCGCTCGTCGACAGGACGCCCTGGTTCGGGGTGTCCGGGTACGGCTCCCCGACGTCGATCTTCACGCCGACGAGGACGTCCGTGTCCCCGAGCTGGACCCGGGCGGAGCCCTCCGCGTTCTTGATGTAGTTCTTCTGGACCGTTAGGGGGCGGGGTTCGTCGAAGGCGCGGCCGTCCGTCCGCTTCCCCGTCGCCGCGAGGCGGTTGATGTGCTCCCGCAGGAGCTCGGAGATCACCTCGGCGGTCACAGGTCATCCACCTCCGGAGGGAGGTCCTCGGGCATCTCCGGGGGCATCTCCCGCGGCGGCTCCTCGCGGGGCGGCTCCCGCTCCGCCTCCCGCTGCGCGGCCTCCGCGACGGACGCAAACCGCCGCCGCAGGGCGTCCCGCTGGAGCTCGTAGATCTGCTTCGCGGCGCCGATCGACAGTTCCATCGCCTCGTCGAACTCCGCCGCGGTGAGATGGCCGTCCATCTGGAGGAGGACGATCTCCCCCGTCCTCGGGACGATCGCCATCGGGCAGTCCGCCTCCCCGAAGTTGTCCTCGTCCTTGTTCAGGTCCAGGGCGACGACGCCGCCGATCTTCCCGCTCGCGCACGACGTCACGAGGTCCCGCATCGGGATCCCCGCGTCTGCGAGGGCGACGCTGGCGGCGGTGAGGCCCGCGCACCGCGTCCCCGCGTCCGCCTGAAGGACCTCGATGTACACATCGACAGACGTCCTCGGGAACTGCTCCACGAACACGACCGCGGAGAACGCCTCCGAGATCACCTTCGAGATCTCCACGCTGCGCCGGTCCGGGCCGGGCCGCTTCCGATCCGTCACGGAGAACGGGGCCATGTTGTACCGGCACTGCACGAGGGCCTTCGCGGGGTCCTGCAGGTGCCTCGGGTGGGCCTCCCGCGGGCCGTACACCGCCGCGAGGACCTTGTTGTTCCCCCACTCCAGGTACGCGGACCCGTCCGCCTTCTTCAGGACCCCCGCCTCGATCTTGATCGGGCGGAGCTCGTCCGCCCGCCGTCCGTCGAGGCGGATCCCCTTCGCGTCGATCAGCTTCAGTTCCTTCGGGATGTGCTCAATGTCTTCCATCGTCGTCACGCTCCGCGGGCGTCGTCGCCCGCCTGCCGTACGCGGCCTCGAGGTACGCGCGCACCTGGTCCGTGAGCCCCGGTGCGGGGCCGCTCGCATCGATCACCTTGATCACGTGCGCCGCGTGGTGCACGCCCTCCGGGTCCCCGTCGATCCAGATCCGGCCGTTCTGGCCCACGAACATCCGCACGTTCGTGAACTCCCGGATCAGTGCGACCATGCTTCCGTCCCGGCCGATGAGGCGGGGCACCTTCGCGGGGGAGATATCGAGGACCTGTCCGCCCGTGAGCCGCCCGAACTGGCGGTCCGCCATCGAGAGCTGGACCCGCATCGCCTCGTCCACGGAGACGATCTCCGCAAGAATCACGTCCCCGACCCGGAGGTACCGGTCCGTGTCCCCGAACTCCACCATCCACGGCGTCTCCTTCGCGTTCAGCGGCGCGGGGTACGGCGAGTTGATGTCCACGAGCCAGTGGGACGGCCCGAGGTCCGTGATCTTGCCGATGATCACGTCGCCGGGGCGGGGGATGTAGCGGCCGCTGAGCGGGATCACATCGACGAACCCTTCCCGCTCGGCGACGATGCCGACGCGGGCGGCGTAGATCCGTCCCCCCTCGTTGAACGTCCCAGAACCCGGCTTCAATCCGTGTCCGTTCAGGAGGTCGCCCGGAATCACAACCTCTCGACGCTCGGGCGCGCTCCCGTCCATGGATGGCCACGGGGTCGAGAGCCCCTATCCAGTGCGCGGAATGCCGACCACCGGCCATCAGACCCTATCTCGACTTCGGGGGCTCTTCGTCCGAGGTCGAGGCGGGTCTTTCCTCAGGATAGCACCGGAGTCGGATCCCCCGCCGGTCGAGGCGGATGAGCCCCTGCGAGGAGAGAGAGCGCAGATGGTAGAGCGCGTGTTGGCTCGTGATTCCGAGCGCGCCCGCCAGGTCCGCGACCGCCAGCCCCGGGAGCTCGCGGATCGCGCCGAGCATCCGCAGCTGGACCTCGTGGAGGCCGCCACCGTCCTCGGGGACGCGCGCCCCGATGGGGTAGAAGTGCTTGTGCACGCCTCGGGTCCGGGACCGCCGTGAGGGGTCCCCGCCAACCCCCGGGGACAGGGCACCTTTAAGGGGCGGCCCGCGTTCCGTCGTGGCCGATATCCGATAGTGTGATTCTCATGGCAGCCAAGAGATCCAAGAAGTCGACGAAGAGGAAGACGAAGACCGCGAATGAGAGGGCGGCGACCCCCACGACCCGCAAGATCCGTCCGGGCTTCATCTCGCACACGGAGCTCGCAAGCGCGGACCCGGCCGCCACGAAGGCGTGGGCCGAGGTCGCGCTCGGATGGAAGTTCGTGGAGCCGATGCCGACCCCCGGGGGGCCGTACCACATGTGGAGGTTCGACAACAACCTGGGCGGCGGAGGGATCCGCGCGAACAGCCCGCCAGAGAACCCGGGGTCGATCCCGTACGTCGAGGTGCCCGACATTCGATTCGCGTACGACCGGGCCCTGAAGGCGGGCGCGATGCCCCTGTTCCCCCCGGACGAGATCCCGGGCAACAACGGGTGGCTCGCGATCGTCCAGGCGCCGGGCCGCGTCGCGATCGGCTTCTGGGGACCCAAGTAGATCGACGGAGACTCAGGGTTTTCCCCGGGTCTTCGGGTGTCCCACATCCACCCACGTGGAGAGGCCCCCGCCGGCCATGCTGACGACGACACTCCGGTCGGGACCCGCGAACTCCCACGCCTCGGTCGAGGGGTCGGGGGCGACGGAGAGGACGGTCCCGTCGTCGAACGTGATGCCGAGGGCGCCGTCGCTTCGGGCGAGCGCCTTCGCCACCGTCTTCCCGATGAGGGACAGGGCCTTGCCCATGTCCTCGACCCGGCCGATGGAGAGGGGTTTGTCGGCCCCGAAGGCGTGGATCCGGAAGCGGCTCTCGATCCGGATCGTGCTCCGCTGTCCTGCCTCGATAAAGTCGATGCCGAGGGCGCTATCGACGATGCACCGGGAGACGGTCTTCCCGCGAAGCGGCAATGGGATGTCCTTGGCTTCGTTGTGCGATTCCATCGACCCTCATGAGCTTCCCGAGAAGGCTTAGAAGTTCCGCTCCAACTTTGCCCGGGAGATAACGAGATCGTGAATCACAGGGCGCTGCGAGCACCCCTCAAGCCGCTAGAACCGCTGGTCTGCCTTCAGCACCTTCGCCTCGACGTTCCCCTTCGTCTTCGCGTTCAGGCGGTTCAGGAATTCCGTCTGCATCCCCGCGGGCATCTCCACGACGCCCACCCACGCCCCATTGGGTAGCCACTCCTCCTTCAGGATCGTTCCGAAGGCCTTGATGTCCCCGTAGCTCTTCGCGGCGTCCTCCCCCGTGAGCCGCACGGCGATGCGGGCCTTCTCGAACCGGATCGGGATCAGGGGCCGCAGGGCGTCGAGGACCTCCTTCACCTGCTCCTCCACGGGCTTGAAGGGGTCCACGTGGACCTTCGCCTCCTCCATCGCGATCTCGATCCGTTGCGGGGGATGCGGCGTGTTCGTCTGCGGGTTGATCGCGTTCTGCGCGATGTACTGGACGATCTGCTTCCGCTTCTGCTCCTGCATCTCCCGGCGCTGCTCCGTCGTGAGCTGGATGTCGCCCTTCTGGATGATCCGCTTCGCGACCTCGAGCTTGTCCGTCGTCCCGAAGAACTCCTGCATCTTCTCTTCGGACGCCTTCGAGCCCTTGTGGGAGTCCCGGAAGATCTCGTCGATCGCGAGGTTCGCGAGGATGTCCACGTCCTTTCCCTCCCGGAGCTTCGCGACCGCGTCCGGCTTCACGAGGACCTCGAACTTCTCCCCCGCCTTCTCGATGCGGGCGATGACGTAGTCCTTGAACAGGTCGTCCCGGCGTTCGGTCCGGAGCTCCTTCGACATGGCCCGTCGCCTAGGAGGCGGTCGGGATGCGGGAGAGGTAGCGGCCGACCTCGTCCTCCGGGAGGCGGCGGAACTTCTCGCCGTCGACGACCACGCCGACCTCGACGGCCCTCGGCTCCAGCTTCTCCTCGCTCGACTTCTGGAGGGCCTCGAGCCCGAGGCCGATCGCCTCGTCCTGGCTCATGCCGTCCTTGTACCTCTCCTCGAACATCTCCATGACCGTGTTCCGGCCCGCCCCGATGCTCCCCGCCTTGTACGACACGAGGGCGCCGCTCGGGTCCGTCTCGTAGAGATGCACGCCGAGGTCGTCCACGCCTGCCACGAGGAGCGCGGTCCCGAAGGGCCGGACGCCGCCATACTGGGTGTAGTTCTGCTTGTAGTCGCAGATCCGCTTCACGAGGAGGTCGATGCCGATCTTCTCCGCGTACGTGACCTTGTTGATCTGGGCGACGAGCCGCGCGTAATCCACGAGGACGCGCGCGTCCGCGACGAGGCCGGAGGTCGCGCACCCGACGTGCTCGTCGATCTGGAAGATCTTCTCGATGCTCGACGTCTCCACGAGCCGGGACGCGATCTTCTTGTCCGCCATCAGGACGGTACCGTCCTTGAACTTCAGCCCCGCGGTCGTGTTCCCGCGGGTCACCGCGACCCGCGCGTACTCCACCTGGAACAGCCGGCCGTCGGGGGAGAACACTGTGATGGCGCGGTCGTAAGCCATCTGGCCCGGTTGCATCTGAAGAACCTCCCGCGTGCGAAGGTAGGTTTCCCCTATAAAGGTTCTCGAACGCTTCTCAGGGTTTGAAGAAGTACCGCGACCGCGCGGCGCGGATCGTCCCGCTCGTCCCCACGGTGCGGACCGGGACCGGCGGGTTTCCGATGCGGATTCCGTTCAGCAATCGGATCACCTCGTCCTTGTGGAGATGCCCGCACCGGGCGAGGCCCCGCGCCCGCTCGATGAAGACGAGGGAGGGCCGGTCCTCCCTCGGCCACGACCCGGCCGCGGCGTGGAACGCGGCGGCGACCTCCCGCGCGCGGCGGGGGTCCCCGAACTCGAACGCGATGTATCGGTCCCTCCGCTTCGGCTTCTGCACGTCGGGGCGAACGCGGTCCCCGCTAAAGGTTTCGCGGGCCGGCGCTCCCGCTCAGGTCCGAGGGAAATGAAAGGGGGAAGAAAAAGGGGGAGGAGGTTATCGTACTTCGTCGACGTCCGGGGAGGACTTGTACACGGGGCTCGATTCCTTCCCGAGGTACGCCTTCGACTTCACGCCGGTGATCACGATCAGCACGCGGATCGTGCGGTCCAGGGCCGGCTCCACGGAGCAGCCCCAGATGATCCGGGCCATCGGGTTGATCTTCTGGCCCACCATCTCCGCGGCCTTCTCCGCCTCGCTGACCGTGAGGTCGGGCCCGCCGACGACGCGGACGAGCGCGCCGCGGGCGTGGGTGAGGTCCACCTCGCCGAGCAGCGGGGACTCGAGGGCCTCGTTCAGCGCGGCCTCGACACGGTCCCGCTCCTCTTCGGACTCACCGATCCCGATCATCGCGACGCCGCCGCCCTTCATGATCGTCATCAGGTCCGCGTAGTCGAGGTTCACGAGGCCGGGCTTCGTGATGATCTCCGTCATGCCCTTGATCGACTGCATCAGAATCTCGTCCGCGACCTTGAACGCGGCGTCGATCGGCAGCCTCGGTACCAGCTCGAGGAGCTTGTCGTTGTAGATCACGATCGTGGTGTCGCAGAACTTGCGGAGCTTCTCCAGGCCCGCCTCCGCGTTCTCCATGCGGATCTTGCCCTCGGAGCGGAACGGCATCGTGACGACGCCCATCACGAGCGCGCCTTCCTCCTTCGCGAGGTGTGCGACGTACTGCGCGGAGCCCGTGCCCGTGCCGCCGCCCATGCCCGCCGTGATGAACGCGACGTGCGCGCCGCGGAGGAACTCCCGGATCTCCTCCTCGCTCTCGTGGGCCGCCTGCTCGCCGACCTCGGGAAGCGCGCCCGCGCCGAGCCCCTTCGTGAGGCGCTTACCGATGAGGATCTTCTTCGGCGCATGCACGACGAGGAGGTGCTTCGCGTCCGTGTTCACGGCGCACAGCTGCGCGCCGGAGATCCCCGCCTCGGAGCACCGGTTCACGGTGTTCGAGCCGCCGCCGCCGCACCCGATGATCTTGATCGAGACGTTCAGCGACTCGACGATCTTGGCGATCTCGTCGTCCTCCGCCGACTTCGGCGGGGCGACCTTCTGCGCAGGCTCCTCCTTCCGCTCGGCCTCCTGGCGGGCCAAGGCTTGACTTACAATCGATTTGACCATGTCTATCCCATCCCCTAGGGATTCTGACGGCCGCGCGGATGGGGCTATGGCTATTTAAATCTAGTCATACGTCTGTCGGACGCTCCCCGAAACAGGTGGCGGACAGCCCCCGCTACGCGGCGGGGCCCTTCCCGGCCTCGGCGACCTGCACGGCGATCCCGGAGCTGTGGATCTCGAACGGATACACGAACTCGTCGTGGCTGGAGCCCTTGTACTTCTCGATCGAGATGAACCGCCTGATCCCGCTCTCGTCCCGGAGCTTGTGGAGCCGGATCTCCCCGCGCGCGAGGAACGCCTCCGGGGGGGCGACCCCCTCTTCCGGGAGCTCGACGGTGAGGACCGTCGTCACCCTCGACTCCGCGAGGAACCGCATGAAGCTCTGCGTCGTGAGGGACTCCTCGAACTCCCGCATGCAGAAGTACTTCAAAGCCGTGATCGAGTCGATCACGACGCGGTCGTACCGCCGCTTGATGAACAGGGTCTTCAGGAGCTGCTGGAGGGAATGGACGGTGACCTCGTGGCTCTCGAAGTCCGGGGTCTTCCGGATCCGGTCGTCGATGTCCCGCAACCGCGCGGGTTCCACCTCCGTGCTGATCTCGATCACGGGCGTGGGCTCGAACCGCCGGATGTCGCTGTTCGCGTCGAGCATCTCCACGTCGTCCGCGACCCACTTGAACGCGCGCATGTTCTGCTTGATCTCGTTCGGGGGTTCCTCGAGGGCGACGAAGAGACACCGCTCCCCGCCCTGGACGCCCTCCAGGAGGAACTGCATCGAAAGGACCGTCTTCCCGCTCCCCGGCGGCCCGCTCACGATGTACGGCCGGTGGGGCACCAGGCCCCCGTGGAGCATCCGGTCCAGGCCCGCGATCCCCGTGTGGATCTTCCCGTTGATCACCGCCGCACCCCCGGGGGCGGCGGTGCCGCGGGCGGCGGCGGGGGTGGGGGCCCCTGGCGCGCCTTCTCCAGGCGCTCCCGGATCACGGACTGCGCGTGGAGGGCGGCCTTCATCGCCTTCTGATAGTTCCGCCGCTGGATCTGTAGCATCGCCCGGGAGATCGCATGCTCGATGTCCGTCACCGCCATCCGCATCCGGTGGGCGTCCTCGACCATCTTCAGGACGGACTCGATCACGGTCGTGACCTCCTCTCCCATCCGCTGCTCGAGGTACTCCTGGCCGAGGGCCGCGAGGCGGCCGCCCGTCATCGCGACGACGCCCTGCGCGTCCACGCTGACCCCGGAGTTCGTGATCGACATCGGGCGCACCCGGTCGTCGAACCGGGAGCCGCGGAACTTCTCGATCGACACCGCGCGACGGATCACGTTCCCGTCGAGGGACTTGTGGAACCGGATCTCCCCCCGGCAGAGGAAGAACTCGGTCTCGAGAATCTTCGGGTTCAGGCGCTCGGAAACGAGGAGGGTCGTCGCCTCGAGCTCCGAGAGGAACCGCATGAAGCTCTGGATCATGATCCGGGAGTCCTCGCCCCCCATGCTGAACATCTTCAGGGCGGTGATGGAGTCCACGACGATCCGCTTGTACTTCTCCCGGGTCCGCTCCTGCCGCTGGAAGAACTCCTGCTTCAGCATCTTCTGGACCCCGTGGATGGAGACCTCCATCGCCCGGATCTGGGACGACTGCCGGATCTCCCCGACCTGGTCCATATCCCGGACGTCCATCGTCGTCCCGACGTCGATCACGGACCGCTGGCGCTTGTGGGCCTTGATGTCCGGGGTCGCGTCCAAGATCTTCAGCCGGTCAAGGTTCCAGCCGAACGCGACGACGTTCGCCTTCACCTCGTTCGGAGGCTCGTCCAAGGTGACCATGAGGCCGGCCTCGCCCTTCGCGAGGCCCGCCGCCAGGAACTGCATCGCGAGAATCGTCTTGCCCGCTCCCGTGGGGCCGGACACGACATACGGCCGGGCGGGAATCAGCCCGCCGCCTAGCATCGCGTCCAGCCCGGGGACGCCCGTGGAGACTCGGTCCATCGACTTCCGTCCGAGGGATGGGCCGATGGGGCCCCTGATTTAAGTCTTTGCCGTCCCGAATCCTGTTAAGCGAAACACGGCGTCGTCCCGCGGAGGGAAAGGGCCCCCGATAGCGGGGGATGGAGTCCCAGGCGCCGAGGGCGTTCCTCGGCCCCTTTTGAACCATCGATCTCCGGGTGTCTCACCGAGGATCTGGGAATCCTGGGCTATGAGCCCGACGGGATCTCCTAGCTACCCCACCCCGCTACATCCTCGGGGGGCGCGTCGTCCAACCGAGGGACGGAGATAAACCTATCGGGGCGGCCGCATTTCGCGGCGCGATGGCCCGGGCGCGGGGACCGTACGGCGGGTTCGCGACGTACTACGACTTCATCTACGAATCCATCGTCGACTACGACGCGGACGTCCGATACCTGGAGACGATCTTTCGGCGGTTCCTCCGGACGCCGCCGCGCTCGATCCTCGACCTCGCGTGCGGGACGGGGACCCACGCGCTCCGCCTCGCCCGGCAGGGCCACGAGGTTGTCGGGGTCGATCTGTCCCGCGAACAGCTCGCGATCGCCCGCCGGAAGTCGCGGAAGGACCGCGCCCCGATCCGCTTCGTGCGGGGGGACATGCGCTCGTTCGACCTCGGCCGCACGTTCGATGCGGCGATCTGCATGTTCGGGGCGTTCGGATATCTCCTGCAAACGCGGGACGTGCTCCGGTGCCTCCGCTCCGTCCGCCGCCACCTCGAGCCGGACGGTCTCTTCGCCTTCGAGTTCTGGCAGAGCTCGGCGGCGAAGCCCCCGCCGCACCAGTCCTGGTTCCACAAGGCCGGACCCGACTTCGAGCTGGTCCGCCTCGCGGAGGCCCGATACGATCGCCGCACGCGGCTCCTGCCCGTCGAGTTCCGCTTCTTCGTGTTCAAGGGCCGCCGGGTCCTGGACCACTTCAACGAGACGCACACGATCCGGACGTACCTCGTGCCGGAGGTCCGTCGGCTCCTCCGTCGGGCGGGGTTCGACCTCGAGGGGGCCTTCGCGGTGGAGAGCGGGCTCCGCAAAGGGTTCGCGCCTCCGAAGAAGGACACGTTCCGGATCTTCGCGGTCTGTCGGCCCACGCCCCGCTGACGGCTCAGAAGAACTTCCGGAACCGGAGGAGGTCCTCGATGTCGCCCTTCACCTTCAGCTTCCCCGTCGCGTACGCCTTGAAGGGGCCGATCTCCCCCGCGATGAGTCCCCTCACGGTCGCAGGGTCCGAGATGATTGTGACGTCCGGCCTCTCGACCCCGCCGTCGAGGATCCCGTCCACGTGCGCGTCCTTCAGGACGAAGTGGAACTTCGTCCCGTCCTTCAGGTCCAGGACGACGGTCCGCACGATCCCCTCGAGCTCCGTCCGGATGCGGGGATCCTCCACGGCCTTCGCGTTGAACCGGGCGACGAGGGCCTCGAGCTCCTCCCGCATCACTTCCCTCCGAACTCGTCCAGCTTCCGCGTGGCGGCGGCGGAGAGGAGCCGCTTCGAGGTGTCCCACGACGCCCTCGTGTGGGGCGGGAGCGTCCCCTTCTCCGCGAGCCACTTCGTGAGGAACCCGATCGTCTCGACGTCGTGGGAGTACCCGCTCCCGATCTTCGCCCCGAGCTCCGCCTCGATCTTCCGCATCTCCGCGTCCCGCGTCACCTTCGCGAGGATCGACGCCGCGGACACGACGGGGAACAGGTCGTCCGCCTCGTGCTTCGAGACGATCTCGAGCTCGAACTTCAGGTGGGTCGCGATGGACCGGCGGAAGTCGAACTCGTTCACGTCCGCGGAGTCCACGTACGCGACCTCCGGCCGGAGCCGATCGATGACCGTCGCGAACAGCTTCGCTTCGAAGTCGTTCAGGCTCATCTCGAGACGGGACGTGTCGATGTCCTCCGCCGGGATCACGAGCACCTCGAACCGGCAGAGCTTCCGGATCTCCGGCGCGAGGATCTCCCGCCGTTCCGCGGAGAGCTTCTTCGAGTCCCGCACGTTCAGCTGCCGGAGCGGGACGTCGGACTCCACGAGGACCCCCGCCACGACGAGGGGGCCGACCACGGGGCCCCGGCCCGCCTCATCGACGCCACAGATCATGCATTCACTCCATACAACTCGGACGCGATCTCCTGGACGCGGTCCACGACCGCGGACTCATCCACGGTCGTCACGGACCCGCCGTCGACGACGACCTGACCGCCCACGATCGTGTACCGTACGTCACTCCCCCGGCACGTGTAGACGAGATGGCGGATGAGGTTCTCCCGATTAAAAGGCGTCGCATGGGCCCGGTGGAGGTCGAGCACCGCGAGGTCCGCGGCCTTCCCGGGCTCGATCGAGCCGAGGCGGTCCTCCTGCCGGAGGGCGCGGGCCGCGTCGATCGTCGCGAGGTCGAGGACCTTCTGGGCGGGGGCGACGGACGCGTCCCACCGGGAGGACTTGTGGAGGAGCGCGCACGTCTTCATCTCCTGGAACCCGTCCATCCCGTTGTTGCTGATCGGGCTGTCCGTCCCGAGGGAGCACGTGACCCCCTCCTCGAACATCTCCGGGAGCGGGGCGACGCCGCCGGAGGCGAGCTTCATGTTCGACGTCGGGCAGTGGCTCACCTTGACGCCGTGGCGGGCGAGGGCCCGCACCTCGTTCAGCGTGACCCAGACGCAGTGGGCGGCGACGAGGCGGTCGCAGAGGAACCCGATCTTCTCGAGCCATTCCACGGGCCGCAGCCCCGACTTCTTCCGGTGGTCGTACACCTCCTTCCGGGTCTCGGAGAGGTGGGTGTGGAGCCCGACGTCCTCCCGCTCCGCGAGGGCCTTCGCGCCCGCGTACGTCTCCTCGGAGCATACGTACACCCCCTGGAGGCCGACGGACGGCGTCACGAGGTCGTCCCCCTTCTGCTTCGTGACGAACTGCTCGGCGTTCTTCAGGGGGCTCCCGCGCTGGGTCGTGAACGCCTCGTCGAGGACGACCCAGGACAGGAACCCTCGGATCCCGGACTCCCGAACGCCGCGGGCGACCTCGTCCTCCCAGTAGAACAGGTCGTGGAACGAGGTCGTGCCGGACTTCAGCATCTCGATCGAGCCGAGGAGGGCCCCCATCTGCACGTCCCGGCGGGTGAGCTTCGCGTCGATCGCGAACGCCTTCTCGAGCATCGCCTCCAGGGGGACGTCGTCCGCGACCCCGCGGAGAAGGGTGTTCGCGACGTGGTGGTGGGTGTTGATGAGCCCGGGGAGGACCGCGGAGTGCGTGCAATCGATCACGCGGTCCGCGGACCCGCGGACCTGACCCACGGCGGCGATCCGGCCCTTCTCCACGAGCACGTCCCCGCGGACCAGGTCCCGGCGGGGGTTCTGGGTGACGACGTAGCCGCCGCGGAGGAGGAGGGACATGCGCGCGGCCGAACCGCGGGGCGGGGAAAAAGATATCGGGCGATGTTTACGGGCGTCCCCGCCATGGCGGGCGTCGATGGACCTCGCCGCGGAGATTGCGGACCTGGTCGCGCAGATCCCGCCCGGACGGGTGTCGACCTTCGCGGACCTCGCGGAGGGACTGGGGGACGGGCGGGCCGCGATGGCCGTGTTCCGGATCCTCCGGGACTCCCGCCCCACGGGGTCCCACCGGGTCGTGCGGGCGACCGGGGAGCCCGCATTTCCTGGTGCTGCGGTGACGCTGAGACGCGAAGGGGTTCGCTTCACGAAGGGGCGCTTGGCGGGGCTCGATGGGGTGCGATGGCGGGAGTTCCGCGGCCCGCGGACGCTCGCCCGCCTACGGGAGAAGCAGCGTCGTCTCGCTGCGCGGGTCGAGACCTCGGACCGCCTCCCGGACGTGCGGCGCGTCGCCGGGTTCGACGTGTCCTACGCCGACGACATCGCCTTCG
>JAIBJG010000084.1 GCA_020029475.1 Methanobacteriota archaeon
GCGGCAAAGTATAAGTGAGGAGGAGCCTTCGGTCGCGCCCGCACTTGGAGAGCACACCGTGATCGAGCGGAGGATGGTCCTGCCCGGAGACCCCATTGCCGCCGCGGAGGAGTACGAGGCGGGCGAGGGGACGTACGAGCGGGAAGGCGAGATCTACGCCGCGATCCCCGGCCTCCTCGAGCTCGACGGCGGGAACTTCGTCGCCCGCGTCCGGCCGTTCAACCCCCTCGCGGAGCTGAAAACGGGGGACGTCGTGTACGGCGTGATCTCGGACATCCGCAGCTCGATGGCGGAGGCGACCGTCGCCGCGGTGCACGGGTCGAAGCGGGAGATCACCGGGGAGACGGAGGGCGCGATCCACGTCTCGAAGATCTCGGACGAGTACATCGAGGACATCCGCGACGCGTTCCACCTCGGGGACATCGTGCGGGCGAAGGTGATCCAGGCGAAGCCGTCCCTCCAGCTCACGACCGCGGAGCCGAACCTCGGGGTCGTGAAGGCGAGGTGCTCCCGGTGCCGGGGGGTCCTCGAGCTGAAAGAGCGAGACCTCTGGTGCCCGCGGTGCGAGCAGTCCGAGCGGCGGAAGATCGCATCGGACTACGGGAACCTCCTCCTCGACGTCCCCGCAAGGGATCTCGGGGCGGGCATCGTCACGGTCGAGCCGCCGCGGCCTCGCGAAGGTGGCGGGGGACGGGGCGGGCCCCGGGGCCGGAGCGGCGGGGGATATCGCGGCGGCGGAGGGCGCGGCGGGGGAGGCGGTCGCGGCCGGGGCGGTGGCGGGGATCGCCGGGGTGGCGGAGGCCGCGGTCGGGGCGGCGACCGCCGGGGCGGCGGACGTGGCGGCTATCGCTGAGGCCCTTGGACGTCGCGCGCGGGGAACCGTTTTCGAGAACCAGCCGCAAGAACCACTCCCGAGAATCGCAATGGCGCTTTTGATGCAAAGGAATATGAACTCGCCATCGGTATGCTGAAGTGATGCCGTCGACGGCTGTCCCACAACCCGATCTTGCCCAGGAGGTCCAGCGCCTCCGGACGGAGATCCAGCAGCTCCGGGAGATCGTGAACGCGCTGTTCAACGCGGTCTTCGAGGACAACGACGACGAGGAATGGGAGCCCGGTCCCGAGCGGGACGACCGGTTCCACCTGTACAACTAGCGCGTCCCCCGAGGCCCATGGGCCCCTGATCGCAGGCTGGCGGGGGGAGCCCTCCACGCCCGGGTTCGTTCTCATTCGCCGGTCGCACCCCGCTACGTCCGCGTTCATACCTCTAAGTAGAGGTAACGATGCGGCCTCCCCGCGACGCCTGGTGCCCCTGTCAGGTTTATGGCCTCCGCCCCGTTCCGCGGCGGGATGCGGGACGTCCTCGACCTCGTCGCGAAGCACGACGAATGGCGGCTCCGTCGCACGATCAACCTGATCCCCTCGGAGAACGTGACGAGCGAGCAGGTCCGCTCGATCCTCGCGTCCGACCTCGGGGACCGGTACACCCTCCCGTGGGGGAAGGAGTGGCACGGGTACGTGATCGAGAACTCGTACCGCGGCACCCGGTACCTCGACGAGGTCGAGGCCCTCGGGGAGCGGCTCGCGCGGGAGGTGTTCCGCGCGAAGCATGCGACCCTGAAGCCCTTGAGCGGCCACCTCGCCGGGATGATGCTCCTCGCCGCCGTGTGCGCCCGCGGGGACCGGATCATGGTCTTGGACTCCCGCGTCGGCGGGTACGACGGATACATGCCGGAGTACATGCCGCGGATGCTCGGCCTCCAGGTCGAGTTCCTCCCGTTCGACGAGTCCGAGTGGACCGTGGACCCCCGCGCGGCCGCGGAGCGGATCGCCGCCTCGAGGCCGAAGCTCGTCCTGATTGGCGGGAGCTTCATCGTCTTCCCGCACAACCTCCGCGCCCTGCGGAAGGCGTGCGACGAGGCGGGCGCGGTCCTCGCGTACGACGGGAGCCACGTCCTCGGCCTCATCGCGGGCGGCGCGTTCCAGGACCCGCTCCGGGAGGGGGCGGACGTCCTCCTCGGGAGCACGCACAAGTCCTTCTTCGGCCCCCAGGGCGGGCTCGTCGTCACGGACCGGGAGGACCTCTACTCACAGATGGTCGAGAACTTCACGTGGCGGGTCGCGGACAACGCGCACTGGCACCGGATCGCCGCGACGGCCCAGGCCCTCCTGGAGACGAGGGCGTTCGGCAAGGACTACGCGAGGCAGGTCGTCCGGAACGCGCAGGCCCTCGGGCGGGAGCTCGAAAAGCGAGACCTCCCCGTGAAGTTCGCGCACCGCGGGTATACGAAGAGCCACCAGGTCCACCTCCTCGAGGCGGGCCTGATGAAGCGGTGGGGGATCGACCCGAACGAGTTCTCCGTCCGCCTGGAGCGGAACGACATCATCGTGGACTCCGTCGCCCGGATTGGGGCGAACGAGGTCACGCGGATGGGGGCGAAGGAGTCCGACATGGAGGGGATCGCGGACCTCATCGCGGGGGCCGCCCGCGGGGAGGACACGCGGGAGGGCGTGTCCGCCCTCCGGAAGGGGCTGTCCCTGAGCTACGCGTTCCCGGCCTAGGTCGGGGGCGGCGGGGGCGGTGCCTCCGCCCATGCCTGGGTTCCCGGAGGCGCCGCGGTCGGGGCCCGGGGGCGCCTCCGCCGCAGGAGGAGGACTGCGACCGCGGCGACCGCCGCGATCGCGAGGGCGATCCCGAGGAACACGACGACGTCCGGCAGCCTCCCGGTCGGGCCGCCGCCGGGCGGCGTGGCCGTCACGTTCACATGGCGGGTCCCGGAGGCGGAGTTCCCCGCCGCGTCCCACGCGATGACCGTGAACGTGTGGTTCCCGACCGCGAGCGTCGACGTCTGGACCGTGAACTCGAACGGGGCCGCCGTGTCGTTGTCAGTGGACACGCCGTCGACATGGAGCTCGACGCGGACGACCCCCACGTTGTCCGTCGCGTCCGCGGAGACGAGGACCGCGCCGGACACGGAGGCGTTCTCGGAGGGCGCCGTCACGCTGACCGCGGGGTCCGTCACATCCCGGACCGTGATCACCACGGTGTCCACGTCGACGTTCCCGTCCGCGTCCTGGACCGTGAGGGTGATCACGTACGTCCCCGGCGTCGTGAACGTGTACGTGGCGGTCGCCCCCGTGAGGACCCGCGGGCCCCCGTCCACGAACGTCCACGTGTAGCTCGCGATCCCGACGTTGTCGCTCGAGGCGGTGCCGTCCAGGCTCGTCGGAGCGTCCTCGTCCACGGAGGGGTCCGGCCCCGCGTTCGCCACGGGGGGGACCGTGTCCGGCCCCGTCCGCATCAGCGCCACGGCCGCGTCGTACTGCCCGCCGGAGTCGTACGTCTCCAGGAGGGCGCCGTACTGCCCGGAGGGCACGACCGGGGAGAGGCTCATCCGGAGGGTCCCGAGGGAGAACGTCGGCCCCGTGACGAGGAGCCCGCCGACGATCGCCTCCGTCGTCATGTCGACCCGCAGGCCGGAGGCGAGGGGCTGGAACGTGGAGGCCGGCTGGTCCTGCGGGCCGAACCATCCGTCCAGGGTGACGACGAACAGGAGGCTCCCGGTGCGGGTGTCGAACACCGCGCTCGCCGGGATCGGGCCGGGCAGGGTCGCGTTGTCCCAGTACCCGTTCATGAAGACCTGGAACGGGGTGCCGAGGGGGATCGCGGGCCACCAGTCCGAGCGCACGCCGTCCGTGAGGCGGGCGACGGGGGTGCGGGTGTCCCAGCCCGCGGAGACGGAGTACGAACCGGGCGTGGGCTGCGAGATCGCGACCCCCGCGGGGTCGAGCCGGCCGAGGTTCAGGAACGTCCCCACCCCCGCGGACACGGAGCGGAGCATCAGGACCGAGAGGAACGTCATCTCGAGGCTCGTCTCGTTCACGTCCGCGAGGAGGGTCGTCGGGTTCGTCACGCCGACGTTCGTCGACGGGGTGGCCGTGAAGCTCCGGATCGCGGGCGGGGCCGTGTCCGGGTCCAGGCTGAAGTTCAGCCAGAGGCTCTGCCCCGGCGCGGGGTCGATCGACGCGACGCCCGCCCCGTATCCGTCCGCGGTCGCGCGGACCGTCTGCGCCGCAGCGACCGTCGAGACGCTGTAGTACCCCGTCCCGCCGAGGTAGTCGTACGGGGCGAGGCCGTCGTACCCGCTCACGTCCACCCGGCCCGGCCACAGGCCCGCGCCGGTCCCGTTGTCCCGGACGTATCCCTGGATGAACACGTTCTGGGGGAGGTCCGGGTACAGCTCGATCGCGAGCGGGTTCGGGCCCGCGGTCGGCGTCACGGCCCCGCTCCACAGGAGGTAGCCGGACGCGAACGTGAACACGTACAGCTTGAGGCCCGCGGGCGCGTCCAGGGCCGCCCTCCCCGCCCCGTCCGAGAGGGCGGAATCGGCCCCGTAGAGCCACGACGCGCTCACGCTCGCCCCGGACACGGGCAGCCCCGTCGTGATGTCCGTGACGTCCGCGAGGATCTGCGCGTCGAGGCGGTCGACCGTGATGTTCACCCACGTCGTCCGGTACGGCACGGTGCCGACGTACGAGATGTTCCCCGCGTAGACCGCCGTGCCGTACACGGCGACCGTGATCGCCGGGCTCGGGGGGAGGGGGAACGTGAAGAACCCGGCGCCGTCCGCGACCCCGTTCGCGGCATATCCGGAGCGGGAGTCGATCACGATCATGTTCAGCCCGGGCACGGAGGCGCCCGTCGTCCCGTCGATGAGGTATCCGGAGACCGCGGAGACGATCGGCCAGAGGGTCAGGTTCACCCAGAGGTTCTGGGAGGACCAGAAGAGGACATACGTGACCCCCGCGGTGTACCCGGAGGCGCTTGCGCGCAGGATGAAGTCGTCCGGCGGGAGCGAGAATCCGAAGGACCCCGTCGCGTCCGTCGTGGCCCGGTCCGAGTATCCGCTCGAGAAGAGGGGGTCCACGGTGACGAGGATCCCCGGGAGCCCGCGACGCGTGACGCCGTCGAGGACGTACCCGCGGAGGGTCGCGGAGAGGGGCGTCAGGTACAGGTCCTGCGAGTACTCGCCCGTGGACCAGACGTACATCGACGTCGTGATCGGGGCGTACCCCGCCGCGTCCGAGGCGATCTCCAGGTCCCCCGTGGGGGATTGCAGGGAATAGAAGCCCGCCGCATCGGAGATCGATGTGAGGAGATACTCCGCGCCGACCCGTCCCGTGACCCGGGCCCCCGCCACGGGGGCGGAGGTGTCCGCGTCCCGCACGGTCCCGTTCACCCATGCGACGCCGGGGCGTGGATCCAGCGTGAAGTTGTACCACAGAGGATTCCCCGCGCTCACGGTCACGGGGTAGTACTGGTATTCGTCGTACCCGACGGTCTCGATCGTCTGGATGTCGTACGATCCCGGCACGAGGTCCATCGCGTAGTAGCCGGACGCGTTCAGCGCGCTCGAGTTCCTGTACGAGGGCGGGTTCCACGACGGCGGCCCCGCGAGGACCTGTCCCGTCGTCACGGGGGCGCTGGACACGGTGTCCGTCACATACCCCTGGAGGCGCGCGGACCTCGGCGACGCCGCGGTGAGGGTCACGTTGCTCCACACGGTCTCGCCGGACCCCACGGCGATTGGGATCGCGAGGACGGCGTGCGCGGGGCTCGTCGCCTCCAGGCTGTACCGGTGCGGGGGTACGGCGATGTCGAAGAAGCCCGCTCCGTCCGTCGTCCCCTCGAAGCGCCACGGGAAGTCGGACGCCTCGATGCGGACGGTCGCGCCCGCGACCGGGGAGCCGGAGGCGAAGTCCGTGACGTACCCGCGGACCCGGCCGTCCGGGCCGGACCCGAGGGCGAGACCCGCGAGCAGGAGGACGAGGACGAGGGCGGTCGACGCGAGGGCGATTCGGCGCGATGCACGGACGGAGGGTTCGGTCATGGGGAACACGCGCCCGGACGAGGCCCGAGCCTAATGGGTTCGGGTCTCGTTCTCTTAAGGACTGTGGGGACATTATCGGCGGTGAGGCCCACCGGAGGCGGGCGCCGCAAAAGGCCATAAGGCGGGCGCCTCTTCCAAGGGTCGTGTCCTCCGCCGGACGGTACGTCCGCCAGACGATCCTCCCGGAGATCGGCCCCGCGGGCCAGGAGAGGCTCGGCCACGCGACCGTCGCGGTGATCGGCCTCGGCGCGCTCGGGACCGTGAGCGCAGGGCTCCTCGCCCGCGCCGGGGTCGGCCGCCTCCGGCTGATCGACCGGGACGTCGTCGAGGTGAACAACCTGCAGCGGCAGGTGCTGTTCGACGAGGGGGACGTGGACCTCCCGAAGGCGGACGTCGCGGCGCGGAAGCTCCGGGCCGCGAACTCCTCCGTCACGATCGACGGAATCGCGAAGGACGTCCACGCCGCGAACATCGAGTCCCTCCTGGATGGCGTGGACCTCGTCGTGGACGGG
>JAIBJG010000032.1 GCA_020029475.1 Methanobacteriota archaeon
GGAGGTGGCTCACGCGGGCCCCGAGGAGACGCACGGGCCGCTTCCGGGCCTCGAACTCCGCGAGGAGCTCCCGGGCCGTCGCCCGCATCACCTCCTCGTCCGTGACGTGGGTCCCGAGGGTCCGCTCCCGCATGTGGGTGACGAACCCCTCGAACCGGATCTTGATCCCGACGGTCCGGAACCGGACCCCCTGGCCCTTCGCCCGGAGCCAGAGGTTGTGGACGACGGAGTCCAGGGTCTCCCGGATCACGGCCCAGTCCGTGACGTCCCGGTCGAACGTCCGCTCGACGCTGATCGACTTCGGGTCCGGCCGCTCCTCCACGGGGATCTCCTCGATCCCGCGGGCGATCCCCCAGAGCCACACCGCGTTCTTCCCGAACCGCTCCTGGAGGTCCTTCCCCGGGTACTTCGCAAGCTCCCCGATCGTCTTGATCCCCAGCGCCTCGAGGACCGCGGTCGTCTTCGGGCCCACGCCGCTGATCTTCGAGACCGCGAGGGGCGCGAGGAACTCCGCGACCCCGTCCGGCGGGACGACCGTGAGGCCGTCCGGCTTGTTCAGGTCCGAGGCGATCTTCGCAGCGCTCTTGTTCGGGGCGACCCCGATCGTGCACGTGATCCCCTCCCGCTCCTTCACGGCCCGCTTCACCTCCTTCGCGAGCTCCACCGCCTTCGCGTAGTCCCCGCCCGTCCGCTTCGTCACGTCGAGGAACGCCTCGTCGATCGACGCGTGCTCGAGGACGTCCGCGAACTCCCGGAGGACGTTCATCACCCGCTCGGAGACCTCCCCGTACAGGTCGTAGTTCGGCCAGATGTACACCGCGTCCGGGGCCTTCCGGTACGCCATGGAGACGGGCATCCCGCTCCGGACCCCGAGGGCGCGGGCCTCGTAGCTCGCGGCCATCACGACCCCGCGGGCCTTCCCGCCCTCCGGGAGGGCGCCGACGCACACGGGCTTCCCCACGAGCTCCGGGTTCTGGAGACGCTCCACGCTGACGTAGAACGCGTCCATGTCCACGTGGAAGATCACTCGGGGCACGTGCGCGGAAAGGACGGACCTAGAGATTAGGTTGGCCCTTGGATGGGCGAATCAGGCCGATACGCGAGAGATGTCTGGCACGCGGTCGAAGTCCTTGTCGAACGAGTACACCTCGCGCAGCCCTTCCCGCCTCATGAAGGCGACGGCAAGAGCGTCGGAGGTCCCGAGCCCGAGATCCGAGCCTCGCGCCAACGCTTCGAGAAGGTCCGCCCGGGTCGTCGTGAGGATTCTCACGGAGTCAAGAGTGCAGAGGCCCTGCTGCACGGCCGCGGCGTCCTCGAGGCGCATCCAGTTCTCCAGGACGTTCGCAATCTCCGCGACGTGGACAGTGGAGGTCACGACCGCCTCGCCCTCGTTGATCCGTGCGACGATTGCCCGGGCATGAGCCTTGATTCCGCGTTCGTGTGCCTTCAGCTCTCGGCGGGGTCGGATGTATGCGTGGACGAAGACGCTGGCGTCCAGGTATCGAGGCGGCATCCTATCGCTTCTGGAGCTCCCTCCGAACGGCGTGCCAGTCCGAGAGGTCGGACTTCACCTCCGCCTCCGCCGCATCGAAAAATGCAGTCAGGTCCACCTTCTCCCGCGGGACAACCTCGAGAACATCCCCCTTTGGTCGGAGGAGGACCTTGTCTCCTTTGAGGTATTTCTTCCGCCACGCGGCGGGGAGGACGATACGACCCTGGGAGTCCACCCCTTTCAGCACGATCTGCATGTGAATTCACGATAGCAGGGGGAGTATAAGAACTCTACCATTTCACGTACAAAATGGCAAATTGTGAATTTCCACCAGAGGTCCGCCTGCCAACGCCGCCGGCTCTCACGACCCTTTAATCCCCCGTTCGTTCTGACCGTCGTCGATGCCCTCCCTAAGGGCCCCCTTCCGCCACCCGATGTTCCGGCGGTACTTCGCGGGGCAGGCGATCAGCCAGGTCGGCGACTTCGTCTTCTTCGTCGCCCTCCCGTGGCAGGTGCTCGTCCTCACGGGGTCCGCGGCGGACCTCGGGGGGGTCTTCTCGACGTACTTCGCGGCCCAGTTGATCCTGCTCCTCGCGGGTGGCGTGCTCACGGACCGGGTCTCCCGCCGCACCCTCGTTGTCCTGTCCGACGTCCTCCAAGGGATCCTCGTCGGGGCCATCGCCGTGCTCGCAGGGACGGGAACCCTCGCGATCGGCCATCTGTACGTCTTCGGCGCGCTGTTCGGGGCCGCCCAGGCGTTTGCGATGCCCGCCCTGAGCGCCTTCCTCCCGGAGACAGTACCCAAGGCGGACCTCCAGGCCGCGAACAGCGTGTATCAGGGGACGCGGACCCTCGCGTTCATCGGCGGACCCGCCCTCGGGGCGCTGCTGATCGCGCTCGGCGGCACGACCGCCGCGTTCGCCTTCGATGCGGTCTCGTTCGCCGTGAGTGCCGCCCTCCTGTGGTCCGCCCGCGGCAGCCCTCCGACGACCGGCCCGAGGGAGCGGAAGCCATCCGTCTTCGTCCAGGTCCGGGAGGGATGGCGGTACGTGACCCGCGTGCCGTGGCTGTGGATCACGATCCTCGTGTTCGCGATCGTGAACGCCGCGGAGGCGGGTCCGAGAGGCATCGTCCTCCCCGCCTTCGTCGCGCTCGACCTCGGGGGCGGGCCGACCGCGATCGGACTCGTCCTCAGCTCGATGGCGGCCGGGAGCCTCCTCGGCTTCTTCCTCCCTAACGTCCTGCCCGCCATCCGCCGCCGCGGCCTCGTGGCGTACGTCGCGACCGCGCTCTTCGGCGTTTCGATCGCGCTCATGGCGTTCTCGCAGGATCTCGTCGGGATCCTCGCCCTCAGCTTCGTCCACGGGATCGCTGTGGCGGTGTTCTCCCTGATGTGGCAGACCGCGATGATGGAGCAGGTCCGTGAGGACATCCGGGGGCGGGTGTTCAGCCTCGACGAGCTCGGCAGCTTCGTGCTCCTGCCGTTCTCGTTCTTCGTGTGCGGAATCCTCACGGTCCTGTACGGCCCGCGCCTCGTCCTCCTTGCGGGGGGACTCATCGTGATAGTGTGCGCCGCGGTGGGATTGCTGTATCCGCCCGCCCATACGTTCGAGAGCCCGAAGGCTCAACGATAGGCCGCGAGTTCCGAAAACTCAATCCGGAATGCCAGGCAATCAATCCTCGTGGAGCAGTCGCTCCAGAGGGACGGTCCTGCCTTGACGGATCTGGCGCCGAGCCTCGAAGACTTCCTCAAGGGTTTCCACGCTGAGGCGCTCCTCGAGGGCCCGCGCAAGAGCGTACCGAACGAACTCCGACTTTGAAGGGAAGCCTTCCTCTTTCGCGGCCCGTGCCAAGCGCCGAGCCTGCTCCTTCGTGAGTTTGACGCTGATCGTCTCCATCCAAAGCGGTAATACCCTTGGCATTACGTAAATTTCTGGTCCGACGGATCGGGAAAGCTACTGATGGCCCCGGCGCGTGTCACGGCAGGGAAGTCGATGAATCCTCGGAGGGCGCCTTTCGGTCGAGGTTTGCCCTTCGAAGTCTTCCCGACGTGGGGTTGACCTCCCATCCAAGGTAGTACACCGCGTGCCACCCCCACGTGCACGGGTCTTCCGGGTGGGGGAAGGCGACCTGACTCCGGGTAATCCGGCTCCGATACCGGAAGTACGCCGGCCCGATGTTGCGGTCCTCGATCGTCCCCGCGATGCGGACCTCCTCGAGGGACGCCGGCTGGATGCCGACGCGCTTCAAGAAGTCGTACGGGACGACGGAGAAGGGCGTGTCGGGGTCGTACGGCAACGTGAGCGCGGTCCAGCCGCGTTCGCCATCCGGCGAGACCTCGATCCGCATCCGCGGCAGCTTCCTGTCGGTCACCCGAACTCCCCCAGGCCGCGCTGCGACCCGCCCGCTTTCCCCGCGGGGAACTCGTACTCGATCATCCCCGCCAGGCGGCGGAACTCGTTCACGCTTCCGGGCCCGAACCCCGCGTAGTGGTTGTTGAAGAACACGAACGCGCCCTTGATCGAGTCCGACGTCTCGTCGAGCTCGTTGTACCACTCCCGCATCTCCGTGGACTTGTCCCGCTGCTTCTCCTTGAACTCCGTGAGCTCGCGGTCCCCGACCATCCGGAGATACACGTAGTCCGCGGTGACGTCGGCCGGGCTCTTCAGGTACTGGTTTTCCGTCCACACCATCGCGACGTTCCGGTCTCCGAGGAGGGAGTACACGTCGTCCCGGAACCAGGACTTGTGGCGGAACTCGATCGCGTGCGCGTACTTCGCGTCGAACGCCTTCACGAAGTCCTGCATCAGGGTCCAGTGGACGTCGTACTTGATCGAGGGCGGGAGCTGGGCGACGAGGGGCCCGCACTTCTCCTTCAGCTCCTTCGCGGACGCGTAGAACCAGCCGAGGTTCTCGGCGACCCCGTTCAGCTTCTTCTCGTGCGTGATGCGCTTCGGCATCTTCATCGCGAACGTGAAGTCCGCGGGGGCGGTCTTGTACCATGCCTTCGTCATCGCCGGACCCGGTGTCCGGTAGAACGAGGAGTCCACCTCGACCGTGTTGAAGACGCTCGAGTACAGCCTCAGGTAGTCCGACTTCGGGGTCTTCGGCGGGTAGAAGCCGCCGATCCAGTCGTCATAGCCCCAGCCGCTGCAGCCGATGCGGAGCTTGTCCTTCAGGCCCGCCATGCGCTCCTATCACCGGCCCCCGCGCCAATAAAGTTTCTCCGTCCCCCATGGCCCCGGCCGGGAGCGCAACAACGTCTATGCCGAAGCCGGGTCTCCCGCCTCGTCAGAAAGGTCCTCCGGATGTGGTCCGACGTGCGCCCCCTTACCCCTTCCCTACCGCGCGGGTCGAGGGACCCGCCACGACCTGGCCTCGCGGCGTGCCTCGCGGAGTTCCTGGGGACGTTCCTTCTCGTCCTCATCGGACCCGCGTCCGTGATCGTGACGGCCCTGGTTCCCGCGATTCCTCCCCAGCTTGCCCTCGTCCTGATCGCCCTGAGCTTCGCGTCCAGTGTCGCCGTCTCCATTCTCGTCCTCCGGCGGTACTCCAGGGTGTACCTCAACCCGTGCATCACGCTCGCCGCGGCGTCCGTGGGGCACCTCCCCGCGCGTTCCGTCCTCCCGTATGTCGGGTTCCAGATTCTCGGGGGCCTGGCCGCGGGCGGGACGCTGTGGGTCCTCTTCCGGTCCGCCGATGGGTACACCCATCTCGGTTCGACCCGCCTGGCGGGCGGAATCGGTCCCTTGGAGGGGATCGCCCTGGAGGCCGCGGGGACGTTCGTCCTCGCCCTCGTCGCGTTGATTGCCTCCTCGAGGATTCGGGGGGCGGGGACGCAGGCGCTTGTCGTGGGGGCCGTCCTGTTCCTCCTGATCCTCGTCCTCGCACCTCTCACGGGGGCGGGGTTCAACCCCGCACGAAGTTTCGGACCCGCGCTCGCCGCGGGCTTCTTCGACGACCTCCATGTGTACATCCTGGGCCCCGTGGCGGGAGGTCTGTCGGCGGCGCTCGCGTTCCGCGTTCTCTATTGGATGTCAAGGGAGGAGTCCGGGGGTCCACGGTCCGCCCCGTAGATTCCGTCGAAAAGGGACAAAGTCCCGGATCGGGATCGAGGCGCGATGAACCTCAGGGCCGACCCCGCCGAGATGGCTTCGCCGTCCTCGGGCGCCACTTCGTTCCCATCGGTCTCACCTGGGGGGACGTAACCGCGCACCTTGGGGCGGGTCCAACTCCGTTCCCGCCCCGCCTCTTTCGCGTTTCACCGCGGCGAAGCGCCCGGCGGGTGGGGGCTCCCCCCCGGTTCGATGCGGAGGCTCCGCACCCGGCCACCGCCGATGGTGTACGTGTGCCGTGCTCGCTCCTCCCTCCCACCCGTCCGCGATCGCACGGTCGCGATCACGGTGTCCCGCTCGTTGACGATCTCCTCGGCCCGGAGGGGTCCGGACCTCTGGTGGTTCACGAACTCGACGATCGCTCGGATGCCGCGGTGCTCCTTGCCCCTCGCGTCCCGGATCACCGCGTCCATCGCGAACGCGTCGATCGCGTCCAAGACGCGCCCCGATCCGAGGGCATCGAGGAACCGTCGCACGGTCTCCTCGGGGGGTGTCTCCCGTATGTTTCCCGACTCGGTCATACGTAGGTTCGAGAACACCGTTGGTAATACCGCTTACCTATGGAACCTATAGAGACCTACGGAGTTCCCGGGTCCCCCGCCACGGCGATGTTGATCGCGATCTCCGCGATGTCCGTCGCGTAGCTCCCGGCCCGCCCGACGCTGTCCACGATCATCGCGAGCGCGAGGAGTTCCTCCCCCTTTTTCGCCGCGACGTGGTGGGACAGGCCGTCGATCATCTTCTGGAGCGGGCCCCTCCCGTCCACCGCCTCGTTCGCGAGGTCGATGTCCTGGCTGACCAGGGCGCTGAACGCTTTGTCGAAGATCGCGATCGACGCGGCGCTTGCCGCTTCGAACTCCTTCAGGAGCTTCGGGTCCAGGGTGCGTTCCCCCACGAGGAGGCTCGCCTCCGCGATCCGCTGGGCGTGGTCCCCGACGCGCTCGATCAGTTTTGCGACGAGCCGGTCGTTCTGGAGCCCGACTCGGGTCCGCGCGTCCGGGGAGCCCGTCGGGGTCATGTGGGCGAGGTGGTACTGCTTCGCGACGAGCCAGTACAGCCGGTCCACCTCCTGGTCCCTCTGGGCGACGTCCTTCGCGAGGGTCTCGTCTTTCGTCTTCAGGGCGACGACGGCGTCCTCGAGCATCGCCCGGACGGTCATGTACATCCGGCGAAGGGATTTCTCCGGGCTCAACTCCGCGGGGTCCGAGAGATCCTGGATCACCATCGACGTCCGGCTCTCCTCGATGATCTCGGGACCGATGGCCATCCGGCAGAACTCCCTCGCGACCCTCCGGACGAACGGCCCCGTCTCCGGCCGGTGCCGGATCTCGATCAGGCCGAACCCGGCGATGTACGCCCCGATCAGCTTCCGCAGGAGGTGGTCCCGGCTCCCTTCCTCCTTCTCGTCGAAGACCTTCCTCCGTGCCGCAGGCTTCTCCCCCGCCCTTGGCAGGACGGAGATCGAACCGTCCGGCATCGGCTCCAGGAACACGGTGTCCCCGGGCTTCAGTCCCGTCGCGGAGATCCAAGGCTTCGGCAGGGAGACGACGTACGTCGATCCCCCGGTCAGCTGCAGCTTCCTTCCCTCCATCCGTACACCTCTGAGAACGTCCACGCCCTATAGAGGTTATATGGCTTTCTATATAGATTCCGTATGGCATCGGTCGCCAGCGGAGTCTTCATCGAGAAGGACCATCCCCCTACGACTCCTCGGACGACCCGATGAAGAACAAGAACACGGAAGCAACGGTGGAAGGACAGCGCGACTTCGACCTCGAGAAGCTGTTCCGGGGCGAGATCGGGCCGAACGTGGCGGAAGAGATCGTCGCGAAGTGAATTGTTTTCCAGCTCACGGGAATTCAATCGACACTTGGGGAACTCAACATGGAGAGGGACGGAATGGAAACGAACGAACCGCGCTCATCGAGCATCCAGAAGGGCAGCCGGAAGGGAGGGGTCCGGATCACCACCCGGGGGATCGTCATCCTCCTCGTCATCATCCTCGCGGCCTCCGGCGTCGGGGCGTACCTAGCGTTCGGGAACCGCGCGCCCCCCGAGCTCGTCCGAATCGACGGCAGCAGCACCGTGTACCCGATCACGTCCGCCTGGGCGGCCGAGTTCAACAACCCCGGACGGCAGGTCGTCGTCGCGTTCAGCGGGACCGGCGGGGGATTCTCCAAGTTCTGCCGTGGGGAGACGGACCTGAGCGACGCGTCCCGGCCGATCAAGCAGTCCGAGCGCGACGCGTGCACCGCGAGCGGCATCACGGGGGTCGTCGGGTTCAACATTTCGTTCGACGGCCTCAGCGTGGTCGTGAACCACGGGAACACGTGGGCGGACCACCTCACCGTGGACCAGCTGTGCCGGATCTGGACCCAGAACACCTCCTCCGGGGCGTGCGGCGGGGCGGGCGGACAGGTGAACCAGTGGAACGAGCTGGACTCGAGCTGGCCCTCGCGGAAGATCAAGCTGTACGGACCGGGCACCGCGAGCGGAACGTTCGACTACTTCGTGGAGGTGATCCTCACGAACCGCCGTACGAACGACCGGATCCGGTCCGACTTCATCGGGAGCGAGGACGACAACGTCCTCGTCTCGGGAATCGCGAACGACCTCGACGCCCTGGGGTACTTCGGGTACGCGTACGTCGTGGAGAACACGTCGCGGGTGAAGGCCCTCGCGATCGACGACGGGAACGCGACGAACGGTGCGGGCCCGATCTTCCCGAGCGAGCCGACGATCAAGGACGGCACCTACGCTCCCTTGAGCCGCCCGCTGTTCATCTACGCGAGCAACCGGAGCCTCGGGAGGACGGTCGTAAAGGACTTCCTCCGGTTCGGGTTCTCGGATCGCGGGACCCAGCTCGTCGGGGGCACCGGGTACGTGAGTCTCACGCCAGCGCAGATCGCGGTGGAGGTCGCGAAGATCCCACCGTAGGAGGACCGGGCGTCGGGGATCGTGCGGGCCGTGGGCGGAGCGAACGCAGACGGGACGGGGGCCCCCTTGGCCTCCTTGGAGGCGAAGTGGGTCTGGCAGCCAGGGGAAACCCTCGTCCGGACCCTCCTCTTCATCGCCGCCGCGTTCGCGATCATCGCGACCTTCGCCATCGTCTTCGCGCTCCTGCTGGATACGGTCATCTTCTTTGGCCGGGTCAGCCCGCTCGACTTCTACACGGGGACGAAGTGGTCCCCGGTGATCGACGGCCTGTACGGCGTCCTCCCGCTGATCGCGGGGACGCTCCTGATCGCCGGGGGCGCGGTCGTCATCGGAATCCCCCTGGGCCTCAGCGCGGCGATCTTCCTCCGGGAGTACGCGCCCGCGCGGGTCCGCGAGATCCTGAAGCCCGTCCTCGAGGTTCTCGCGGGCATCCCTAGCATCGTCTTCGGGTTCTTCGCCCTCCTCCTCGTCAGCCCGACCCTCAAGGCGTGGTTCGGGGCGGACTACTTCAACGCGACGAACGCGATCATCGTGATCGGGATCATGGTCATCCCGATCGTCTCGAGCCTGAGCGAGGACGCTCTGACCGCGGTCCCCACGGACCTCCGGGACGGGGCGTTCGCCCTTGGAGCGACGCGGTTCGAGGCGATGGGCCGGGTCGTCATCCCCGCGGCCTTCTCGGGGATCATGGCGTCGTTCCTCCTCGCGTTCAGCCGCGCGGTGGGGGAGACGATGGTCGTCCTCATCGCGGCGGGGGAAAACGTGAACCTCACGTTCGACGTCCTGGGCCCGATGAGCACCCTGGCGGGGGACATCGCGCGGAAGGCGACGGGGGACCTTCCCGTCGGGTCCGACCTGTACCGGAGCCTCTTCGCGGTCGGCTTCACCCTCTTCGTGATCACGCTCCTGATCAACCTGACCTCCGACATCCTGCGGCACCGGTTCCGGGAGGCGTACGATTGAAGCCGAAGAGCCGCGTCGTCCGGAAGGCCAAGGAGGCGGGATTCGTGATCATCTTCCTCGCGGGGATCGGGGTCGCCCTCGGGGTCCTCGGCGTCCTCCTCGCGAGCCTCATCGTGACGGCCGCTCCCTACCTCACCCCGACCCTGATCACGAACTACGCGAACTACCAGGACCCC
The DNA here is from genome assembly GCA_020029475.1 of Methanobacteriota archaeon. Classification (GTDB taxonomy): domain Archaea; phylum Thermoplasmatota; class Thermoplasmata; order RBG-16-68-12; family RBG-16-68-12; genus EA-19. Next base: position 9,684 of record JAIBJG010000032.1, read on the forward strand.
ACCCGGGCGGGCTACGCCGCGGCGATTGCGGGGACCCTGTGGATCCTGAGCCTGACCCTGATCTTCTCCCTCCCGCTCGGGATCGGGGCGGCGATCTATCTGGAGGAGTACTCCCACGGCGGCCGCATCTCGCGGATCCTCCAGGCGGGGGTCTCGAACCTCGCCGGCGTCCCCTCCGTGGTCTTCGGCCTCCTCGGCCTCCTGGTGTTCGTCCGCGGCCTCCACCTGGGCGCCGTCGTCCTCGCGGGGGCTCTCACGCTCACGATCCTCGTGTTCCCGTACGTCGTGATCACCGCGCGGGAGGCGATCCGGGCGGTGCCGCAGTCGATCCGGGACGCAGCCCTGGCGATGGGGGCCACGAAGTGGCAGGCGATCCGGCGCCAGGTGCTCCCCGCCGCGGCCCCCGGCCTCCTCACCGCGTCCATCCTCGCCGCGGCCCGGACGATCGGGGAGACCGCGCCCCTGATCGTGATCGGCGCCGTCGTCCTCCAGACGTTCCTCCCGTACGGCCCGGATTCGCCCTTCGTCGCGCTGCCGGTGCAGATTTATGCGTACATCGACCTCCCCGGTCCGGAATGGCAGGGCGTCTCTGCGGCGGGGATGATCGTCCTCTTGCTGATTCTGTTCGCCTTCAACGCGGTCGCGATCGTCGGCCGGAACCGGATGCAGCGGATGAGGTGGTGACGGGGTGCTCCGCAGCCTCGTGAAGAGGGCCGCGCCCAAGGCCGTCGTCCCCGAGCCCGAGGTCCTCCAGGTCCCCCCGCCGCTCACCCTCGTCGACGTCGAGGACCCGGCGATCGAGTCCCGGAACCTCTCCGTGTGGTACGCCCGGAAGCACGCGATCCGCGAGGTGAACCTGAAGATCCAGCGGAAGGGGATCACCGCGATCATCGGGCCGAGCGGGTGCGGGAAGAGCACGTACCTCCGGGCGATCAACCGGATGAACGACACGATCCGGAACTGCCGGACGACGGGACAGCTCCTCGTCGAAAGCGAGGACGTCTACGGCCCGAACGTGGACCCGGTCCTCCTCCGGCGGAAGGTCGGGCTGATCTTCCAGAAGCCGAACCCGTTCCCGAAGACGGTGTACCGGAACGTCGCCTTCGGGATCCAGCTCCACTACCGTGCGACGAAGGAGGAGCTCGACCGCGTCGTGGAGGCCGCCCTCCGCCAGGCGAACCTCTGGGACGAGGTGAAGGACCGGCTGGACGACAGCGCCCTCGGCCTGTCCGGCGGCCAGCAGCAGCGCCTGTGCATCGCGCGGGCCCTCGCGATCCACCCGGAGATGCTCCTGATGGACGAGCCGTGCTCCGCCCTCGACCCCGTGGCCACGGCCAAGATCGAGGACCTGATGTTCGAGTTGAAGAAGGTGATGACGATCGTGATCGTGACCCACAACATGCAACAGGCCGCGCGGATCGCGGACCACACGGCGTTCCTCTATCTCGGGAAGCTCGTCGAGTACAACGTGACGCGGGAGCTGTTCGAAAGGCCCACACAAGAACTCACCGAGAACTACATCACGGGGAGGTTCGGATAGTGCCGCAGGCTGCCGAGAGGAAGGCGCTCGAGCGAAGCCTGAAGAAGTTGAACGAAAACACGATCACCCTCGCGGAGCTCAGCGAGATCGCGATCCGGAAGGCGGTTTATGGGCTGGACCGGCTCGACCCCGGCGTCGCGGACGACGTGTTCATCCTGGACCAGGAGATTTACGCCCTCCAGGTCGAGATCGAGAAGACGTGCGTGGACCTCCTCGCGCTCCACGCCCCCGTCGCCCGGGACCTCCGGACGATCACGACCTGCCTGAAGATCACGACGGACCTCGACCGCATCGGACGGTACGCGAAGGACATCGCGGAACTGGTCCTCCAGTTCCACGCGAAGGAGCCGAACCCCGCCGGGACCCTGGGGAAGATCCCCCGGATGGCGGAGGTCGCGGTGGACCTCGTGGACCGGGCGACCCGGGCCTTCGTGGAGCGCGACGCGGAGTCCGTCCGTCACATCGAGGAGGACGACGACGCCGTGGACCTCCTCCACGACGAGATCTTCCAGGAGATCGTCGCCCAGATGAAGGCGGGGGCCCTCGACATCGAGGTCGGCGCGCGGTACATCCTCGTCACCCGATATCTCGAGCGGATCGCGGACCACGCCGTGAACATCGGCCAGCGGGTCGTGTACATGGTGACGGGGGACCTCGCGCCCCGGGTCCGGGCCGCGGAGCGCGCGAAGGGCCGCCCGCCGGCGCGCGATGGCGGGCCGCGCGGTTCCACCGGAGATAATCACCGGGGAACCGATAAATAGCGCGCGGCGGGCTCGTTGCCGCGGGATCCGACCTGGACCTCATCATCGCCCTCCTGATCCTGTTCGTCGCCGCGAGGCTCGCCGGCCAGGCCTTCGAGCAGGCGGGCCAGTCCCCGATGATCGGGGAGGTCTTGGCCGGGATCGTCCTCGGACCCTCCCTCCTGGGCTGGATCGACCCGAGCGCGGCGGGTGAGCCCGGCGCATCCCTCGCGGTCGTCTCCCAGCTCGGGGTCCTCGTCCTCGTGCTCCTCGCAGGAATGGAGCTCGGGCGGGAGGGCCTCCGGCAGGCGATGAAGGAGCGGAGCATCCTCGTCGCGTTCGTGGAGTTCGTCCTCCCGTTCGCCCTCGGGTACAGCCTCGCGACCGCCCTCGGGATGAACTTTCCGCAGGCCCTCTTCCTGGGCACCGCCCTCGCGGTCACCGCCCTCCCCGTCAGCGTCCGGATCCTGATGGACCTGAACCTCCTCCACAGCAAGATCGGACGGGCGATCGTCTCCGTCGCCCTCGCGAACGACCTCGTCGCGTTCGCGATGCTCGGGCTCATCCTCGAGGTCACCCGCCTCGGCGCGACCTCCCTCGACACCGAGGTCCTCGGGTGGGCGGTCCTGAAGAACGTCCTGTTCCTCGGACTCGTGTTCTGCATCAGCCTCGCCCTCAAGGGCGCGATGCGCGCGAAGCCGGGCGGCCTGCCGTACTTCCAGACCCTCCTGAACAAGCTGGGGGGCCGCGAGCACGGCATGGCGATCAGCATCATCCTCGCCCTGTTCCTCGGGGCCGCGGCGGAGGCCGTCGGGATCCACTTCGCGATCGGCGTGTTCTACGGCGGGGTCCTCATCACGCCGAAGCTCCTCGGGGAGGCCCGCTTCGTGAAGATGCGGAGCGCGGTCCAGACGATCACGTTCGGTCTCCTCGCGCCGATATTCTTCGGCTTCGTCGGCCTGAACTTCACCCTCCACTTCGGTTCGTGGCCGATCATCGTCGTGATCACGGTGATCGCGTTCTTCGGGAAGCTGTTCGGCGGGGTCCTCGGCGGGGTGTTCGCAGGGTTCCGCGGCAAGCCCCTCCTCGCCCTCGGCGTCGGCCTGAACGCCCGGGGGATGATGGAGCTCCTCCTCGCCCAGGTCGGCCTGGCGGCGGGGATCATCGACGCGGACCTGTACTCCGCCCTCGTCGTGATGACCCTCGTCACGACCTTGAGCACGCCCCCGCTGCTGAAGCGTATCATGAAGGGGTTCACGGCGAGGGACGTGCTCCCGGAGATTCCGCTGAACGTACAGGAGCCCGGCGGGTAGCTCCGGGGAGTCCCGCCACCGCCGCCGCACCACAATAGTTATAATCCGGACCCTCCCTCTCTCGGACCGCTCGACCTGGTCTGGGGGAGAGGAAGGGCATGACGAGGGTACTTCCACTGCTCACCGCCCTCGCGGCGGCCGTCCTGCTCCTCTCCGTCGCGCCATCGCCCGCCATCGCGCAGGGTCCCGGGGGCCTGTATGGAGACACCGCCGTCGTCGCGACGACGTCCGTCCTCGACCCGAATCCCCTGAACCGGAGCGCGGCGAACGCGGTCCTGCATTCCCTGGTGTACGACTCCCTCGGGGTCCCCTCCGCGACGACCCTCCTCCCGGGGCCCTGGCTCGCATCGAGCTGGGATGTGAACCTCACCGCCCGGTCCGTCACGTTCCACATCCGGGGGAACGCGAAGTTCGCGGACGGCTCCGCCCTCACCGCGGACGCCGTCGTGGCGTCGTACCAGCGGTACTCCACGGCGCTCATCGTCACGGGCTTCTTCGTCTCGGCCCCGAACGCGGCAACGGCGGTGTTCTCCTTCACGAGCGGAGGCGGGGACTTCCTCGGGAAGTGGGTCACGCTGCCGATCGCGTACACCGGATCGACGGGTCCGGCGAAGGCGAGCGGGCTGTTCTCCCTCGGTGCGTCCGTCCCCGGGGTCTCCCTGACGATCACCGCGAACACGAACCACTGGCGGGGGCGCCCATACCCGGATGCGATCCGGTACGAGTTCTACACGGGACCGACCGCCCTCGACGGCGCGGTGTGCGCCTTGATCGGAAGGCGTGCCGACTTCCTGGGGGTCTCCCTGACCTCGGACGAGGTGGCGACCGGATGGTCGTGCGGTTCCCTCCTGGACCCGGGGTTGCAAGGGCAGTTCTTCACCGCCGCGGACCCGAGCTTCCGGTTCATGCATTTCGGGATGAACAGCCAGCGCGTCCCGCTGAACGATTCCGCCTTCCGAATCGCGGTGACGAGCGCCCTGGATCGGGAGCTCACGAAGCTCGTCGAGGGCACGGGGTCCACGGAGATTGCGGACTCCGTCGTGACGCCGGGGAACGCGTTCTGGTTCAACGCCTCCGTCCCGCGGTACCGGGTCGTCAAGGGCGTCGAGGGCGGGCAGGTCGTGACGATCCTCGATAACGTGAACGACATGCTCGACCGCGCGGGGTACTTCGACCGGGACGGGGACGGCTGGCGGGAGACGCCCGCGGGTGCCCCGTTCATCCTGACGTTCCTCCACCTGAACGCGACGACGGACCCACGGATCGCGAAGGTCCAGGGAATCGTGACGAACCTGAACGCGGTCGGGATCCACCTGAACGAGGTCGAGCTGAGCCCCGCGGGGATCCAGGCTCGCGTCCAGGCGGACACGTTCGACCTCTACCTGGGGACGTACAATGTCGAGCCCGACCCGTCCTTCCTGTTCGACCTCTTCCACTCCACCCGGCTCGGGGGGCGGAACTACAACAACGTCCAGGACCCCGTCCTCGACGGGATGCTCGCGTCCCTGCGCGACGAGCTCGACAACGTCACCCGCCAACAGCGGGCCCGGGACATCCAGGGCTGGCTCGGGCTGAAGGCGGAGATCGCCCCCCTCGTCCACTACGACATGTCCTACGTGTATCGGAGGGGCCGGTTCGACGGCTGGGTGAGCGGGCCCGGTGGGATCGACAACTTCTGGACCTTCGCGGGCCTCCACGCGGTCCAGAAGGGACCCCTGAGCGTCTCCTTCGCGTTCACGAACGCGGTCGCATCGGGAGGGACGACCCAGGTGATCATCTCCGTCGTGGACCGCGACGCCCTCCCCGTGAAGGACGCGGACGTCCTCCTGACCGGAGGTTCCTTCAACCCCTCCGCCGGGGTCACGGACGCCAACGGGCGCTTCCTCTCCACATTCACCGCGCCGGTCGTCCCGCAAACGACGGACGTCACGGTGCGCGCGGACGTGTCGAAGCCCGGATACGATGCGGACAGCGGGACGTCCCCGATCACGGTGCGGGTGATCCCCCAGCGCCTCACGGTGTTCGTGGAGCGGGGGCGCCCCGTGCTGGATGCGGGACAGATCAGCGGCGTCACCGTCAGTGTGATCGACGCGATTGCGCAGCCGGTGGCGGGGGCGACCATCACCCTGCGGCTAGATCCGGGGGGCGTCGGCGGCGTGCTGTCCGAAACGACCGGAACGACGGGGCTGAACGGCACGTTCTTCACGACCCTCACCGCGACGGTCGGCGCGGACACGACGTTCCGGGTCACGGCGATCGCGTCCGCCTCCGGGTTCGTCTCCTCGAGCGCATCGACGTCCGTCCTCGCGAAGGCGAGGGGCGGGGCCCCTCCGAGCGTGGGCGCGGTGCCTGGACTCGACACCGTGCTGATGGTCGTCGTCGTTGGCGCTGCGGCGGTCGTGTTCGCCAGGTGGCAGACCCGCCGGCGTAAGGAGCCGTAGCCTGCGGTCCGTTCAAGCATCCGCACCGCCCTCCGTGGCGGGAGGCGGTCGGGGATGGTCCGAACCTACGGGTTGACGCACATCGGGCTCGCGGTCCGGAGCGCGCAGCGGGCGTTCGAGTTCTACCGGGACGTGTTCGGCGCGCGGGAGGTCTGGCGGGAGCCCGGCTCGATCCAGGTGACGACCCCGGGGAGCCACGACGTGATCGCGTTCGAGGAGAAGGCCTCGAAGGCGGGGAAGATGGCGGGGGTTGCGCACTTCGAATTCCGTCTCGTTAATCCCAAGGACATCGACGCCGCGGCCCGGGCGATCGAGGGCGCGGGCGGGAAGATCGTCGAGCGCGGGGAGTTCGTCCCCGGGGAGCCGTACGTGTTCGCGAAGGATCCCGACGGATACACGATTGAAGTTTGGTACGAGTGACGCGGAGTCCACTGACCCGCACCGAAAAGCCAATAACGGGAGGGGGCCATCGGTCGCACCGTGTCGGAACTCGTGGACCGCGGCGTGCTCCGCTTGGAGTGGGCGCGGGCCCACATGCCCGTCCTCGCGGCGATCCGGGAGGACCTCGTTGCCTCGAAAGCCTTGAAAGGCCTGAAGATCGGGATGGCCCTCCACACGGAAGCGAAGACGGGGGTCCTCGCCCTCACGCTGAAGGAGGCGGGCGCGAAGGTGCGCCTCGCGTCCTGCAACCCCCTGTCGACGGACGACGCGGTCGCGGCGGCCCTGAACGAGAAGTTCGGCCTCGAGACGTTCGCGAAGAAATGGGAGACGACGGACCAGTACTACGAGAACCTGAACCACGTCCTCGACCTCGAGCCCGACCTCGTGATCGACGACGGCGCGGACCTCATCAACCTCCTCCACACGAAGCGCCGGGACCTCCTGAAGAGGGTCCGGGGCGCGAACGAGGAGACGACGACGGGGATCGTCCGGCTCCGGGCGATGGAGAAAGCGGGGAAGCTCGCGTTCCCCGTCGTGGACGTTAACGACGCGAAGATGAAGCATCTCTTCGACAACCGGTACGGCACCGGACAGTCGACGATGGACGGGATCATGACCCCGACGAACCTCCTGATCGCGGGGAAGACGTTCGTCGTCGCGGGATACGGCTGGTGCGGCCGCGGGATCGCCTCGAGGGCCCACGGGCTCGGTGCGAACGTCGTCGTCACGGAGATCGACCCCGTGAAGGCGATCGAGGCGACGATGGACGGGTTCCGCGTGATGCCAATGGCGGAGGCCGTGAAGGGGGCGGACTTCATCGTGACCGCGACGGGGATGAAGGACGTCGTGCGGGAGGAGCACTTCCGCGCGATCAAGGACGGGTGCGTCCTCGCGAACGCGGGCCACTTCGACAACGAGGTGAGCAAGGCGGACCTCGAGCGCCTCGGGAAGAAGCGCCGGGTGCGGGAGTTCGTTGAGGAGTACGCGCTGAAGGGGGGGAAGAAGGTGTACCTGCTCGCGGAGGGTCGGCTCGTGAACCTCGCGGCGGGCCAGGGCCACCCCGCGGAGATCATGGACATGAGCTTCTCGATCCAGGCCCTGTGCGCGGAGTTCCTCGCGCGGAAGGCGGAGACCCTGGGGAAGCGGGTCGTCCCCGTGCCCGACGAGATCGACGATCGCGTCGCGCGTCTGAAGCTCGACACCCTCGCGGTGGGGATCGACGCCCTCACCGCGGACCAGCGGCGGTACCTCGAGACCTGGAGCGAGGGGACCTGAGGGCGGGTCCATGGCCCGGCTCAAGGCCGTCCTCTTCGACCTGGGCGGCACGCTCATGGAGGACGAGGGGGACCGGAACGCGAAGGTCGCGGCCCTCGCGGCGGTGAACTCCCGCTTTGGGATCCTGAAGTCCGGGGAGGAGACGTTCCGCTGGTTCCTCAAGGACCTCGGCCCGTACTTCGCGGGCCAGCCGGAGAGGTGGATCCCGATCCGGGACCACCTCCGGAGGAACTTCGTCGCGTACCTGAAGGAACACGGCACCACCGCGACGGACGAGGACTGCGCCTGGTTCGAGGCGACGTACGACGCGATGCACGCGGAGCAGTGCCGGCTCTTCCCGGACGCGATCCCCGCGGTCCACCGGGCCCGGGCGACGGGCCTCCACGTGGGCCTCCTGACGGACGTCGACGAGAAGTTCGTCCGCGTCGTCCTCGAGGCGGTCCGCCTCGCGCCCCTCCTCGACTCCGTGACGACGTCCGAGGCCGTCGGCGTCGGGAAGCCGAACCCGAGGATCTTCACGGCCGCCCTCGTCCGGGCGGGATGCGCCCCGGAAGAGGCGGTCCTCGTCGGGGATTCGCGGACCCGCGACATCGCAGGGGCGAAGGCGGTGGGGATGCTCGCGCTCCACCTCCACCGGACCGGCGAGCGGGACCCCGCCGCGGACTTCGCCGCCCGCACGCTGACGGAGGCGGGGGACGTGCTCCAGAGGCTCCTCGATGGCTGAGCGTCTCGCGGTCCTCAGCGACTTCGACGGAACGATCACGATGACGGATGTCGCGGAAGACCTCCTGGCCCGGTTCGCCCCTAAGGAATGGGAAGAGATCGAGAGGCTCCACCGTGCCCGCGGGATCGGGACCCGGGAGGCGATGGCCCGCCAGTTCGCCCTCGTCCACGCCAGGAGGGAGGAACTCGTGGAGTACGCGAAGAGGACCGCGAGGATGGACCCGGCGGTCCCTGCCTTCCTCCGGTTCTGCGGGGGGCGGGGGATCCCGTTCGAGATCGTCAGCGAGGGCCTCGATTTCTATCTTCACGCGCTGATAAAATCGTGGAACCTCGACGTGCCCGTCCGGACGAACCGCGCCGTCTTCGAGGACGGACGGGTCCGCATCGAGTACCCGTTCGCGGACCCCACATGCACGCTGTGCGGGACGTGCAAGCTCAATCGTGTGTTCGAGCTTCGGGCATCGAGCTACCGCGTCGTGTACATCGGGGACGGCGACTCCGACCTCTGTGCCGCGGTGGAGGCGGACCACGTCTTCGCGAAGCGCCGCCTCGCGGAGCTGTGCGACTCGGAGGAGATTGCGTACACGCCGTTCGAGGAGTTCTCGGAGATCGAGCGGGAGATGGGGACATGGCGGTGAACTTCCTCGGCGTCTACGGCCACGTGATCCTGGACTACATCGCGAACCTGGAGGCGCTCCCCGCGCCGAACACGTCCGTCCAGATCCTCGACCGGCAGCGGTTCTTCGGCGGGACCGGCGGGAACATCGCCCGCATCTCCGCCCGCCTCGGGGTCCGCACGGCCCTCGCGAGCTTCGTGGGGGAGGACTTCCCGGCGGAGTACCGGGAGGCGCTCGAGGCGGAGGGCGTCGACCTCATGGACCTCCGCGTCGTGCCCGGGGTCTCCACCCCGACCGCGTGGATCTTCACGGACCGTCGCGGGAACCAGATCGCGATCGTGGACCAGGGGCCCATGAAATTCGCGGGGAAGTACGAGGTCCTCGCGCACGCCGTCGAGTCTTCCGAAGTCGTCCATCTCGGGACGGGCCGCCCCCAATACTATCTGAAGATCGCGGCGCTCGCAGCGAAACTCGGGAAGCGGATCGCCTTCGACCCGTCGCAGGAGATTCACTACGTGTACACCGCCACCGTGTTCCGGCGCCTCCTGAGCCGCGCGCAGATGTTCTTCGGGAACGAGGTGGAGATGAAGCGCGCCCTCGGATTCCTGCGGAGGAAGAACCCCGCAGACCTGCTCGAGTGGGTCGACGTCGTCGTGATGACCCGCGGCGGGAAGGGGAGCACGATCCTGACGAAGGAGGGTAAGATCGCCGTGCCCGCGATCCGGTCCCGCAAGGTCGTCGACGTCACGGGGGCGGGGGACGCATACCGCGCGGGCTTCTATGCGGGCCTTTCCCGCGGGCTCGACCTGTTCCGTTGCGGCCTGATCGGGTCCGCGGTCGCGGGCTTCGTGATCGAGAAGCGGGGCACGCAGACGAACATCCCGACGTGGTCGCAGGCGGTCGCGCGGGCCGCCCGCCATGCGCCATTCTAAGGGAGAGGAACGTCGGTGGCGTGTCCCGCACCGCACTGAGTAAGAAGGCTTTATAAGGTTCGACTCAGTTCGCCCGCGTCGTAGGGGTCAGAGATGGCCATCGGGTTTGTCCTCATCAGCACCGCCCCCGCCAAGGAGCACGAGGTGTACAACGAGCTCCTGAAGGTGAAGGAGATCGTGGAGCTCCATCCCCTCTTCGGCGAGTACGACCTGATTGCGAAGATCGAGGCGGAGGACTTCAATATCCTCGGCCAGGTCGTCGTGGACAAGATTCGTTCCATCCCCGGAGTCATCGACACGAAGACCCTGACCGGCATCAAGTTCTGAGGTGACACCATGCCCATCGATATCTTCGCGGGACCGATGACGTTCGTGACCATCCTCCTCCTGACCTTCTCCCTCTTCCTCGTGATCACGGGGGCGTTCACCGCCTACTTCGGGAGCGGGAAGAGCCGCAAGATCGGCGGCGGGCTCCTCGGC
>JAIBJG010000085.1 GCA_020029475.1 Methanobacteriota archaeon
CATCAACACCGCGTACTTCTGCTACTCCCCGGACCTTGAACTGTACTTCCTCTCCGACGTGGACTCGCTCCACTGCCGGAACCTGGAACGGAACGCGTCCATGGCGATGACGATCTTCCGGTCCGCCCAGGCGTGGGGCGTGCCGAATCGAGGGATTCAGCTCTTCGGAACCGGCCGCCAAGCGAGGGGAGTGCACGCGGAGAGGGCGGAACGCTTCTACGGAAGCCGCTTCCTTCCGTATCTTCGGTACACGCGGAGCACCCGGGCGAAGGACCGCCGGATGGGCGACCAATTGCGATCATATCGGTTCTACCGGTTCGTCCCCCGGACGGTCAAGATCCTCGACGAGGCCGAGTTCGGCGGGGGCGTGTTCGTCGTCGCGACGGTCCCGAAGCCGAAAGGCTCCGAGTGACCCGCACTTCGCACCGCCGAGGTGCACCTTTTTATCGGACCTCGTGCTAGGAACCCTCTCGGGATGGAAAGCCTAGGCCTTGATTCTCGGATCGTCGACGCGCTCGCGAAGCTCGGGTTCCACGAGTTCACGGAGCCCCAGCGCCAGGCGATGCCGCGGATCTTCTCGGGGGCGAGCGTCCTCGTGATCGCGCCGACGGGGATCGGGAAGACGGAGGCCGCGATCCTCCCAATCCTCCACCGGATCCTCACGGAGAAGCCGGAGCCCGTGAGCTGCCTGTACATCACACCGCTCCGGGCCCTGAACCGGGACATGCTCCGGCGGATGACGTTCTTCGGGGAGCAGCTCGGCCTCCGGATCGCGGTCCGCCACGGCGACACCCCGCCGAAGGAGCGGGCGGAGATCACCCGCCATCCCCCGGACATCCTGATTACGACCCCGGAGACATTCCAGATCATGTTCACGGGACGCCACCTGCGGGACCAGCTCCGGACCTTGCGGTGGGTCGTCGTGGACGAGATCCACGAGCTCGCGGGGGACGACCGGGGCGCGCAGCTCGCGGTGGGGATGGAGCGTCTCGTCGAGCTCGTCGGCCACGACGTGCAAAGGATCGGTCTGTCCGCGACCGTGGGGAGTCCGGAGGAGGTCGGCGGGTTCCTTGGCGGGGTCGGCGGCAAGGTCGAGGTGATCAAGGTCCCGATTCCGAAGGGGATTCGCATCCACGTCGAGGTGCCCATCCCCTCCGTGGACGACAAGGACATCGCGGAAAAGCTCCACCTCCAGGAGATCCAGGCGGCCGCGATCCGGCAATGTCACGAGCTCATCGGATCCCACCGCTCGACCCTTTTCTTCGTGAACACGCGGGACACCGCGGAGTTCCTTTCATCGAGGACGCACACGTGGTTCCCCGACGCGTCCCTCGGGGTCCACCACGGCTCTCTCTCGAAGGAGATCCGGATCCAGATGGAGGACGACTTCAAGGCGGGGACCCTGAAGGGCCTGATCTGCACGTCCTCCCTCGAGCTCGGGATCGACGTCGGGTCGGCGGACTTCGTCCTCCAGTACAACTCCCCGCGGGAGGTGTCCCGCCTCGTCCAGCGGATCGGCCGCTCCGGGCACGGCGTGGGCGAGGTCTCCGACGGCCTCGTCGTCGCGACGCACGAGGACGACTTCGCGGAGGCCGCGGTGATCGCCCGGCGGGCCCTCGCCGAGGAGCTCGAGCCCGTCGTCGTGCGGCCGGACAACTTCGCGGTCCTCGCGAACCAGGTCGTCGCGATGGCGATGACCCGCCCCTCCATCGCGATCGACGAAGGATACGCGGTCGTGAAGCGGGCGTACCCGTTCCGGGACCTGAAGCGGGTGGACTTCGTGGAGGTCGTCGAGCAGCTCGCCTCCCTCCGGAGGATCTGGTACAAGGAGGACCGGTTCGGGCGCTCCCCGGGGTCCCGACTGTACTTCCTGGAGAACATCTCGATGATCCCGGACGTCCACACGTACCGGGTCGTGGACATGGGGTCCCGCAAGGTGATCGGCACCCTGGACGAGTGGTTCGTCGCGGAGAACGCGAAGCTCGGGGCCACGTTCGTGATGCGGGGCACGACGTGGCGGTTCGTGGAGTTCAAGGAGGACCGGATCCTCGTCGAGGCCGTGCGGGAGATCGGGGACGTCCCGAGCTGGATCGGGGAGGACATCCCCGTGTCGTTCCCCGTGGCCCAGGAGGTCGGCCGCCTGCGGGGGACCCTGGACTTCGGCGGGTATCCCGCGGGGGTGGAGGGGGTCCGCAAGTTCAAGGAGTACATTGCGGGCCTCGGCGGGAAGCCGGTCCCGACGGACATGCGGGTCACCGTGGAGGTCGCCCGGGACCTCGTCGTGATCAACGCGTGCTTCGGGAGCCGGGTGAACGAGACCCTCGGACAGCTGATCTCGTCCCTGATCTCGGCCCGGTTCGGGCAGAGTGTCGGGGTGCAGACGGACCCGTACCGGATCGTCGTCGAGGCCCCGCACTCGATCGAGCCCCAGCGGGTGATCGAGATCCTGAAGCCCGACGACCCGGACGCGCTCGAGCCTCTCCTGCGGGTCGTCCTGAGGAACTCCGCGTACCTGCGGTGGGCGTTCGTCCACGTCGCGAAGAAGTTCGGCGCCCTGCGGCGGGAGGTGGACTGGGAGGCGGTGAGCATCCCGCGGCTCCTGAAGGCGTTCGAGAACACGCCCCTGTTCGAGGAGGTGCTGAACCGGATCTTCTGGGAGCGGATGGACCTCCCGAAGACGGCGGAGGTCCTCAGGAAGATCAAGGCGGGGGAGATCGCCGTCGAGGTCACGCAGCTCTCGAACGTCGGGAGGGCGGGGCTCGAGGGGAGCCTCCGGCTCGTCGCGCCGCAGAAGGCGGACCACGGGACCCTGATGGCGGTGAAGGCCCGCCTCGAGAAGGAGACCGCGCAGCTCCTCTGCATCCACTGCCGCGGGTCGTGGCGGGCGATCGTCGCGGAGCTCCCGCCGAAGATCAAGTGCCCGACCTGTGGCGGGGCGATGGTCGCGGTCCTCCGGCACTACGAGAGGGACCAGGCGAGGGAGGTCGACTTCGACACGCCGTCGACCCAGGACCGCCCCCTCGTGAAGAAGCTGTTCACGAACGCGAGCCTGGTGATGGGCCACGGGAAGAAGGCGGTCCTCGCCCTCGTCGCGCGGGGGGTCGGGGAGGAGACCGCGGCGAGGATCCTGCGGGGGTACCACGAGACGGAGGACGACTTCCTTCGCGACGTCCTCGCTGCGGAAGTGAACTACGCCCGGACGAAGCGGTTCTGGGACTAGGTCGCAGTCTCCCGGAAGCGCCGGGCGACGGCCTCGATCCGGGCGAGGGTGCGCGTCACATCCCTCCGGGCGGCCGCGACGAGGGTCTCGATGGAGCCCAGGGAGTACGCGTACGCGAGCTTCTTGTTCGCGGTGACGAAGACCTTGCGGATCAGGATCCCCCGCCGCAGGAGGATCTGGAGGTTCTCCCGCACGCTCCGCTCCGAGCTCCGGACCCGGCGGACGAGTTCGTCGACCGCTAAGGCCTTCCGGGCCCGGGCGAGGGCACCGATGATGAGGGCGGCGGTCCGCGGGAGCCCGAGGGCCTTGGAGAATGCGTGGACGAAGTCGGAGCGAGGTCTTCCGCGCGGCATTCTGATCCCGGTCCCGCTAGCGTGTCGAACATATATGAAAGTTCGTCTGCATACCTGTGCGATTTGGATAACCGTGTGAGAACCATTAAGCGCCCCTCCCCCCATTGCCGCGGGAAAGTGAGGGACTTCTTGGAGGTTGAGACCGGGTGGTCCGATACGACACCGAAGGCGTGAAGATCGTCCTGACGGCCCCGCGCGGGGAGATGAGCCGGTACAACGGCGACCCGTTCGGCGCGTTCATCGCGGTGTTCCCGGAGAAGGTGATTCCGCGGCCGATCCTCCGTCCGGAGTGGTTCAAGCCGGAGGACAACGAGGACGGGTCCGCGAAGTTCCTGCCGTACGGGCTGCGGAAGGTGGAGGCCCTCCTCCTGCGCGCGTTCCCGAGGGAGGACATCGTCGCGTGCCACCCGGACCACCTCGAGCGGTTCGTCGGGCCGAAGACGAAGGTTGTCGGGATCACGTCCATGGACCCGATGGGCCTCGCGTACGTGTCCCTCACGTACAACTCGATGATCGCGGTGCCCGGGGAGAGCGTCGACGCGATCGAGTTCCGGCGGGTGATCGAGAACCCCGCCCTCCGGCGGTACGATCCGACGATCCTCCTCGGCGGTGCGGGCGCCTGGCAGGTGCGGCACGCGGGGAAGGTCGAGGAGTTCGGGATCGACGCCCTCGTCCACGGGGAAGGTGAGCTCACGGTCCTCGACGTATTCCAGAAGGCCGTGGCGGGAGACCCGCTGCCCAGGGAGGTCCACGGGAGCAAGGTCCCGATCGAGTTCATCCCGCCAATCCTGAGCGGGGCGAGTTACGGCGTCGTCGAAATCACCCGGGGCTGCGGCCGCGGCTGCCAGTTCTGCTCCCCGACGAACCGGCGCCGCCACTCCCTCCCGATCCCGCACATCCTGAAGGAGGTCGAGGTGAACGTGAAGGCGGGGTCGGACTCGATCTTCTTCGCGACGGAGGACCTCTTCCTGTACGAGTGCGGGCCGAAGTTCGAGCCGAACGGGCCCGCGATGGCCCGCCTGATCGAAGCGGTCGGGAACGTGCCGGGGGTGGACTTCATCCACCTGAGCCACATCGCGATCGCCCCCGTCGCGTACGACCCGAAGGCCGTGGAGATGATCTCCCCGCTCCTCCTCGAAAAGACGCGGTACACGCACGAGTACCGCTCCGAGTACAAGGACCCGTTCGTGACCGCGTTGTTCGGGATCGAGAGCGGTTCGATCCGGATCATGAAGAAGTACATGCGCGGGAAGATCTGGCCGTTCCCGATCGAGCAGTACCACGAGATCAACGTCCAGGGCGCCGGGATCCTGAACGACAACGGTTGGAAGCCGATGGCGACCCTGATCTCCGGGTGGCCGGACGAGACCCCGGACGACACCGTGCAGACCCTCGAGCTCATCGACAAACTGAAGGGGCACGACCTGTTCCTCGTCCCCCTCCTGTTCATCCCCCTCGAGGACACGAAACTGAAGAACGAGCGGCGGGTGTCCCTCGACAACTTCACGCCGGAGCAGTGGGACTTCTTCGCGGAGGCGTGGCGGTTCAACATCGACGTGTGGGCGAAGGAGCTCCAGCCGCTGTTCACGTTCGCCTCCCTGTTCAGCTACTTCACGTATTTCCGGTGGAAGCACGGGCGGAAGGTGTTCCGCCCGATCATGAAGATCGCGAACCTCCCTCTGATCGGGGGGATGCCGGAGAAGTTCCCGCCCCGCGGGCCCGCATCCGTGAACCCGCGGTACTGCGCGGACGACGAGGCGATGGTTGCGAAGGCCGCGGAGGCGATGTCGATCCCGGTAGAGCCGGGGATGCCGGACGCCGGGGCCGCGCCGATCGAGATCATGCGCCGCTGAACCGGGACCCGCTCACGCGCGCCCCTTCACGATCCCCTGGCACTTCCCGCACAGGACGTCCTCGCCGCCGAGGGGTCCTCCGCACATCGCGCATCCCTGGACCTCGGCCTCCGCCCGCTCCGCGACGCCGCCGTCGTCCCGCGCGATCTCCGCGAGCACCCGGCGAGCGCCCTCCACGGCGTGCGCGACCGCGTCCACGGGCTTGGGGTTCTCGGGCTCCGGGACGACCGTGCACGTCGGGCACGTGCCGTCGTTCGCGAGGGGCCCGCCGCAGGTGCCGCACCCCGGCTGCACGGCGTTCGCGGCCTGGAGGAGGGCAGCGAACCCCGCCCCGGGTCGAGAGTCCCGCGCCGCCTCGGGTTCCACGAGGAGCAGGGACGCGAGCGCGAGGTTCTCCTGGCACTCCCGGTACCGGCCCTCCTCGAGGAGCCCCACCGCCCTCCCGAGCAGGTCCTCCGCCTCCTGCGCGGAGGATGGATCGATCGGCCGCATCGATGCGGCGGACTTCCGCATCTCCAGGATCCGGTCCGCGATCGCGCGGTGGGTCTCCCGGAGCCCCTTCGCGGCCTGGCGGGCCTCGTCCAGCCGCGTCCCCGCCGCGCCGTACTCCCCGGCCTCCATGAGCCGTCGGGCGTCCTGGAGGATCCCCCGGGGGTCGCGGGCATCGAAGCCCCAACCCTCCACCTCCATGATCGACTGCTCCGTCGTCCTCAGCCTCAAGACGAGGGACCGGTACTCCTCCCGGATCGCGACGAGCCGCGCCCCCGCGCGCTCGGCGATCTCCGCGGTCTCGTCGAACTTCCCCTTCCCCAGGGCGGT
>JAIBJG010000086.1 GCA_020029475.1 Methanobacteriota archaeon
GTGCCCGCTGAGGGCCTCGAGGACGCCGGCGCCGTACACGGACTCGAGCGTGTCGAAGGACATGAGGGACAGGAACGGATGCTGGGACTTCGGGAGGTGGTATTCGACGTTCGACCACTTCAGGTCCGTGTCCACGTTGCTCCCTTCCATGTGGAGCGCCCCCTTCGGGACCTCCATGCCGCCGAGGGACGTCGTCTCGAAGACGCGGACGTTCTGGTCGAACACGCCCGCATCGAGGTGGGGTGATACGATCTCCCGCAGCAGGTCCATGCTCCCCTTCCGCGGCGGGACGTGGGCAACGCCGCGACCGAGGGCGGCGAAGTTGCAGATCAGCGCGACGCGGAGGTTGTCGATGTACTCCGTGGGCACACTGGACCCGATCTCAAGGCAGATGATCCTCGCGCGATGGATCCCGCCGATCAACGCGTCCAGGGCGGGGTTCCCTGAGCTCACCTCGTCCTTGGAGAGGTCCGGGACCGCCTTCCACTTCCCGGGGGTGCCCGGGCGCTCCGAGGGCTTGATGTCGAACGCGCGGATCCGCGCCCCGTCGAGCGTGTAGATGAACTTGTGCTGGCGGAGCTCCGTCCCCCGCAGCTTCTCGATCGTGAGGATCCGGAGCCGCCGGCCTGCGTGCTCCCGGCTCTGGAACGTCACGACGCCGTCGCCGAGGTAGTCGAGCTTCGTCTCCCCGCTGTCCTCGATGATGAACACGACGTTCGCCTCGCCCGCTTCGACGAGGTCCTTCTGGAGCGTGTTGATCAGCTTCGAGGGATGGATGCCGTACCGCTCCGCGAGCGCGTTGATGCTGTCGATCAGGATCAGGGTCTTCTGCGGGAGGTTCTTCTCGACCGCGTCGTACGCCATGTCGATCTCCGGGAGGTCGCTCCCGAGGTCGAACACGAGGGTGCCCTCGGACATCTGGCCCTCCCCGTGCTTCCCGTACGTCTCGTCCCCCTCCTCCCCCATCTCGATCCGGCCTTCGAGGCGCTCGAGCTCCGTCCGCTGGAGGCGCCGCTTCGCGGGCTCCGTCGCCTTCCGTTCCCCGCGGACCCGGAACTCGAAGGAGAGGTCCGTCGCCCCCTCCGTGCCCATCGGGGTCTCGTCGATCGTGCGGGAGAACTGGCGGCCCGCGAACTCCATCGCGCTCTTCTTGATCCGTTCCCGTAGCCACGGGAACTGGTTGTACAGGGACTCGTCGGAGACCCGGGTGCTCATGTAGAAGCTCGTGCCGATCCCGCCGAGCTCCTCCGTGAGCTGGAGGGCGAACGTCGTCTTCCCCGTCCCCGCGGAGCCCTTCACGATCATCGAGTGGCCGCCCGGGTTCCGGAAGAACCGTAGAATGTCCGACGGGATGCCTGGCCTCTGCGTCAACAGCCCACCTTAGCCGCGCTCAAGCGCCGGGGCACGTAATACTTTTGGTCGGTCTTATCAGCTCTGATATTGTGACGGGATTGCGACCCCCCGCGCCCTCCCGACCCATAGCGGAGGGGTTCCCGCTCCGGAGTCCGGGGCCGCGACTTGATAAGGTCCGTGGACGTTCCGAACGCCGTGCGGAACGCCGAGGTCGCGCAGGTCCTGTACGACATCGCGGACCTTCTGGAGATGAAGGGGGAGGACCGGTTCCGCCCGATCGCCTACCGGCGGGCCGCCCGCGAGATCGAGGCGATGCCGGAGGACATCGAGAGGCTGTGGCGGCAGGGCGGGGTGCCGCGGCTCCGACAGATCCAGGGTGTCGGCGAGGCGATCGCGGAGAAGATCGACCAGTACCTCCGGGAGGGGACGGTGAAGGCCCTGGAGGAGCTCCAGAAGGAGTTCCCCCGGGGGCTCGTCGACGTGATGAAGCTCCGGGGGATCGGGCCGAAGCGCTCGGCGATCCTGTGGAAGAGCCTCGGGATCACGGATGTCAAGGACCTGAAGAAGGCGGCGGAGAACCGGCAGATCCGCCGGCTGAAGGGGTTCGGGGAGAAGACGGAGCAGCGGATCCTCGAGGCGATCCGCCTGCATGAAGAGGGGCAGTCGCGGACCCTCCTTTCGGTCGCGTGGCCCATCGCGGAGGAGATCCTCGCGTACCTCCGGAAGAACGCCCCGATCGACAAGGCCTCCATCGCGGGGAGCGCCCGGCGGATGCGGGAGACCGTCGGGGACCTCGACCTCCTCGTGACGTCCGCGGAACCCCCCGCCGCAATCCGCGCGTTCACATCGATGCCGTCCGTGAAGGAGGTGATCCTCGCGGGGGACACGAAGGCGACCGTGATCCTCGCGGCCCGCATCCAGGCGGACGTCCGCGTCCTGGAGCCCGGGAGCTGGGGCGCGGGGCTCGTATACTTCACGGGGAACAAGGACCACAACATACACCTCCGGACGATGGCGCAGGAGCGCGGGTGGAAGCTCGACGAGTACGGGATCTTCGACGGGAAGAAGAAGATCGCGGGGGAGACGGAGGAGGACGTGTACGGCGCGTTCAATCTCCCGTGGATCCCGCCGGAGATCCGGGAGGAGAACGGGGAGATCGAGGCCGCGCAGGCGGGGACGCTGCCGCGGCTCGTGGAGCTCAAGGACATCCGCGGGGACTTCCACGTCCACACGAACCGTTCGGACGGCGTCGACCCCCTGGAGGCGATGGTGGACGCGGCGGTCGCCCGGGGGTACGAGTACGTCGGGATCTCCGACCACTCCCCCGCCGTCGTCGTTGCGAACGGGCTCGACCCGCAGGCCCTCCGGATGCACCGGGCCGCGATCCGCGCGCTGAACCGCGAGCTCCGCGGGAAGATCACGGTCCTCGCGGGGACGGAATGCGACATCCTCGACGCGGGCGCCCTCGACTACCCGGACGAGGTCCTCAAGGAGCTCGACTACGCGGTCGCGTCCGTCCACTCCAAGTTCACCCTCCCCGAGGACGAGCAGACGGAGCGCGTGATCAAGGCGATGAAGAACCCGTACGTGAACATCTACGCGCACCCCACGACCCGGCTGATCGGGAGCCGGGACCCGATCGAGATCGACCTCGAGGCCGTGATGGAGGCCGCCGCCGCGACGGGGACCGCGCTCGAGGTGAACGCGTACCCGAACCGGATGGACCTGCACGGGGGCTACGCGCGGATGGCGAAGGAGAAGGGGTGCGTCCTCGCCGTGGACACGGACAGCCACTCCCGGGGGCACCTCGAGAACATGCGGTTCGGCGTCGGGACCGCGCGGCGGGGATGGCTCGAGGCGAAGGATGTCGTCAACGCCTGGCCCCTCGACCGCGTGCGGGCGTTCTTCCGGTGACCCCGGCGAGGGCCTCGAACGCCCGCCGGACCACGTTCCGGTCGTTCTCGAAGTGGAGGCGGCGGAGGGCCTCGGACCGCGGGAACCACCGCGCCTCGTCGAACCCGGGTTCGAGCTTCAGCCGGCCGCCGACCCGCTCCGCGAGGAAGTACACGACCCGCTTGTCCACGTTCGCGTCGTCCCGGGGGGAGTAGAACCGGTACCGGACCTCCAGGAGGGGCCGGAGGACCCGGACCTGGAGCCCCGTCTCCTCCCGGACCTCCCGCACCGCGGTCTCCTCGAGGGTCTCCCCGGGCTCCACGGTCCCCTTCGGGAGGCCCCAGAGCCGCTCGTCCGCGCGCCGGATCAGGAGGACGCGCCCCTCCGCGTCGATCACCGCGCATCCGGCGGACAGCGCGGTCTTCGTCGGCTTCCCGGGGCGGGGCTTCCCGCTCCGCCGCCGCGGGACCCGCGCGATGCGGGCGGCCTTCGCGAGGTCCGCCTGGAGGGCCTCCGAGAGCGTGCGGTTGTACAGGACCGCGGCGGGGTGGTACGTCGCGACGACGGGGATCCGTTCGAAGCGCGGGTGGCCCCGCCGTGCGCTCGCGAGGTCTGCGTCGGGCCCGAGGAGGGCGGTCACCGCGGTGTCCCCGAGGGCGACGAGGACCCGGGGGCGGACCGCGTGGACCTGCGCGAGGAGGTACGGGTGGCACGCCTCGATCTCGTCCGCGCGGGGCCGGCGGTTCTCCGGGGGACGGCACTTCACGACGTTCGTGATGAACACGTCCTTCCGGGTAAGCCCCGCCTTCCCGAGGACGGCGTCGAGGATTCGGCCCGCGGCGCCGACGAACGGGCGACCTGCATCGTCCTCGTGGCGCCCGGGGGCCTCGCCGAGCAGGAAGATCCTCGCGTTCGGCGGGCCCTCCCCCGGGACCGCGTGGGTCCGGCCCTCGTGGAGGCGGCACAGGGTGCAGCCGCGGATCCGTGCGGCGAGGTCCTCGAGGTCCCCCATGCGCGCGCATCCCGCCTTCGCTAGAAGAACTTCACCCCTCCGCGCCCTTCAGCTCGGACCGGAGGACGGTGAGGTCGCGGATCTTGGGCTGGAGCTTCTCGATCTTCCGGGTGTAGTTCGCGCGGATCTTCTCGAATCGCTTTTCCGCGCGGTCCCGGTCGACGGTCTCGTGCTTGAGCTCGTCGTGCGCGCGCTTGATCCAGTGACGGTACGACGCCTCGATCTTGCGGAGTCGATGGAGTTTCCGGTCCAACCGCTCCAGCCTCGTCGTGCGTCCCACGCCCCCTGCACCACGGGTCGCTCCCCCGCCACGGACCCGACTCAGGCGCGGGGAACGGGTTCCCGTCTCTTTAGCGTTGCGTCGAGGACGCCGTTCGTGAACGTGCTCTCGAGGCTCAGGGGGTCCACGTCGTCCGGCAGGTCCACGGACGCGACGTACCGCTTCTCCCCGTCCGCCTCGATCACGAGACGGAGGCCGTCGACCCGCACACGGAGCTCGTCGTCCCGGGCGCCGGGCAGCTCCGCCGTGATGTGGATCGTGTCCGGGAACAGGACGACGTCGACGAGGGGGTCCCGGCTCGCGATCTCCTGCCCCTCGACGGCCTGGAAGGAGCCCTCGCCGCGGGCCTCGCGATTCCGCATCGTGAACCCGTACACGAAGGGCTCGCGGAACACGCCAAGCTTTCCTTCGAACGCGTCCTTGAGCATGCGGTTGATCGTCTTCCGCATGTCCTCGAAGCTATCGTCCTCGCTCATCGCGTGAACCCCTCGGAGCCCTCGACCCGGAACGCCCACCGCGTCCCGGCACGACCGACGATGAAAATTGCCCGTGGCCGTCTTATAGTTTTCGAGACGGTCGATGGGACCCTCCGCAGGGGCGCAGTCGACGACATCACGCGGCGGTCCAAGATCGAAATCACGACGTTCTCGGGAGAGAAAGGCCGCCACGCGATAAGAACGTTGTGCCAGAAGTGTGCGGCTACGCACCGCCCGTGGCCGGGGGCGGGGGCGGGGCGGGCCTCGACACGGGTGCGGGGGTCGCGGGAGGGGCCGCCCCCGGCTTGTCCCCGGCGGTCCTCACGTTCGGGCGCCGCTCCCGCACCTGGACGACCCGGTCCACGAGCATCGAGAACCTCGGGATCCCGACGTACTCGAGCTTGCCGTCCACGACGACCGCGGGACCGAACTTCAGCTTGTGTTTCGCGAGGAGCTCGGGGTGGGCGGTGCCGTCCACGGTCGTCACCGTGACGTCCGGGAGCCGCTGTCGCAACCGCGCCGCGATCAAGCGGACCCGCTCCGCCTGATGGCCCTGGTTCGACGTCAGGAAGACGACCTCCGTCATCGCGGACGCTCCGGCCGTCGAACCGTCCCCCCGCCATAAGCTTTACGGGGCGTCGCCCCATCCTTCATCCAACGACAAGAATAAAAATAGGCCCGCGGCCTTCCGCTCCCGGATGAGGCTCCTCGTCGCCTCTAGGGAGGACCCCGCGAGCGCGGTCCAGCGGGAGGCCCTCCTGCGGATCGCGCGATGGGAGGATGCGGGGGAGTTCGCGGGACGGCCCGCGGTGCGGCACGGGGATCACGTGCTCGTCGAGATTCCCGACCTCCACCTGTACCACGATCACATGGACCGGGAGGCGCGGGCGGTCCTCGGCGGCACGCCGGAGGTCGTCGTGTTCCTGTCGAAACACGTCAGCGGGAGCGGGACGCCGAGCCTCACCGTGCACCCGATCGGGAACCCCGGGCCCGCGGACTTTGGCGGGAGGCCGGGGACCTTGGTGCCGACCGCGCCGCGGATCATGACGGAAGTCCTCCGCGCGGTCCGCAGGGAGGCGGCAGGTCTCCCCTACGAGGTGACGTTCGAGGCGACCCACCACGGCCCCTATCTCGAAGCTCCCGCGTTCTTCATCGAGGCGGGGAGCACGGAGAGGGAATGGGGGGACCCCGC
>JAIBJG010000087.1 GCA_020029475.1 Methanobacteriota archaeon
ACCCCACAGATAGTGGTGGGATGGTCCCTTGGAGCATTAGGTTTCCCGTCAATCGACCCGGAGCACGACCTTCCCGAACTGCTCGCCCTTCTCCAGGTACTCGTGGGCCTTCCGTGCCTCCTTCAGCGGGAACACCGTGTCCACGACCGGCTTCAGGCGGCCCATGAAGACGAGCTTCATCACATCCTCGAACTCCTTCTGCGTGGACATCGTCGAGCCCATCACCGTGAGCTGCCGCCAGAACAGGTATCGGATGTCGAGCTCCGCCATCGGCCCGCTCGTCGCGCCCGGGGTGACGAGGCGCCCGCCCTTCCGGAGGGACCGGAGGCTGTCCTTGAACGTCGCGGCCCCCACGTGGTCGAGCACGACGTCTACGCCCCGCTTCCCCGTGAGCTCCCACACCGCCTTCGACCACGGGGTGGTCTTGTAGTTGATCAGGACGTCCGCGCCGAGGGCCTTCGCCTTCTTCAGCTTCTCCTCCGAGGAGCTCGTCGTGAACACGGTGCATCCCGCGAGCTTCGCGATCTGGATCGCGGCGGTCGAGACGCCGCTCCCCGCCCCGAGGATCAGCACCTCCTCCCCGGGCCGCACGTGGGCCTTCGTGACGAGGAGCCGCCACGCGGTCATGAACGTGAGCGGGGCCGCGGCCGCGGCCTCGAAAGAGAAGTCCGTCGGAAGGCGGGCGATGTTCCTCGCGGGGACGACGACGTACTCCGCATACCCGCCCTGGATGTGCTCCCCGAGGATCTTGTAGTCCACGCACAGCGGGTCCTCCCCGCGGACGCAGTATTCGCATTCCCCGCACGTGAGGCCCGGGTTCACGACGACCCGCTCGTCGACCTCCAAGTCCGCGACGTCGTCGCCGACCTTCGCGATCTCCCCCGCCACGTCGCTCCCGAGGATGTGGGGGAGCGGGAGCTTCAGGGTCGGCATCCCCTGGCGGACGAAGAGGTCGAGATGGTTCAGGGCGCAGGCGCGGACCCGGACGAGGACGTCCGTGGGCCCGAGGACGGGCTCCCCGAAGTCCGTCACGTACTCGAGGACCTCGGGCCCGCCGTGCTGCCGGAAGATCACCGCCTTCATGGGCCGGGGCGGGGAACGCGGAGCCCCCCATCAACCATTGGCTCTGTACGGCCGAACCCTTATCCCGCCGGAGTCAATCCGCCCCACCGGAGGGCGGTCTGATCCAGCCGGACACGGGCGGCCGAGCGTCGCAGGGGTTGGCCCCGGTCTGGACGGTCCCGGTGTTCGACGAACCGGATCGCATGACCCCGGACCTTGTAATCGCGGTCGTCCTCCTCGGCTTCGCTTCCCTCGTTCACGTCGGGACGGGGATCTTCCTCTCCTTTTTCACGGCCGGGATGGGCGAATCCCTCGAGCGACTGGCGCCTCCGTTCCAACTAGTCTTCGGCGTAATCGCCGCCGTGGCTGCGTACCGAATCTGGGAAGGGGAAGCCTCCGGACTCGCGATCGCATTGTCCTTGGGGGTGGCGGGCATCGGCATCACGGCCGTCGTTGGGTTCGGCCTCCCCCTCTTCCTGAAAGGCGCCTGCCTCGTGCCCGCGTTCCTGGAACTCGCGGGCGGGATCGCGGCAAGCGTCGGGGGCCGCGAGGGGTAAGGGCCCGCCGACCCCGGTCCGGATCGCAGACCCACCGACGTCGATGAGACCGCCCAAGGGCCATCCAACGAGGGCCTGCCGCGGGGTCAGCCGTGGGCCGCCTCGGCGGTGTCGAGAGGCGTCCCCTTCTCCATCATCCTCTCGGGCTTCTTCTCCCCGGATGAGAACAGCTGCATGTACGGAATCAGGGAGGCCATGATCCGGTTCTCCGCCTTCCGGAGGTGCTCCTCGTACGTCGAGCGGCTCAGGCCGGAGCCCTTCGCGATCGACTCCGTCGTAATCTGGCGGGGGGACGTGTAGTAGCCGTACCGGTGCGCCTTCAGGACCGCGGACATCTGCTTCTCGGTCAGCTCCGCGAACAGGCTGTTCACCCAGACGCTCGACGGGAGCACGCTCAGGGTGAGCTCCCGCTTCCGGATCAGCTCCGTGGGCCCGCGGCTGTTCAGCTCCTTGAACAGGTCCCGGGTCTTCGTCTCGTCGAACCCGATCACGCGGAAGTACCCCCAGCCGTCCTTGTACACGGCGGGCGGGGCGTCCACGAACTCGAAGGGCTCCCAGATGTTCCAGGGGCTGTCGAGGCTGTCGCACGTGCACTTCAGCATGAAGATCCTGGACTCCTGCGCCTCCACCCACTCCTCGATGCATCGGCCCGCCTTCCGGATGTCCGCCTGGAAGGATTCCAGGATCCGCTCGTCCACCGTGGGCACCTGCACGAGCTCCCGGCCGAACAGGCACCACATCGAGATCGGGAGCCCCTGGTACCGCTGGGACATCGTGATGAACGGGTAGTCGTACTGGGTCCGGAACGAGATCTCCCACAGGGTCATGGCGGGACCCATCGGGCTCCGGGGTTATATGGGTGGTGCCGGCGTATGGCGGCTGTCCAGGCCGGCTGAAACCGGTTCTCGTCGGCCGTCCTTTGGAGTGTCTGAGGACAGAAAAATGATCGAAACCCTCGGATACGGCGCGGACATCGTGAGCTCGGGATTGAACGCAGACCTCCGCCGGTACGCCCGGTGGGAGTACGGGACCTCGGACGCGGGGTGGCTCCTCACGTCGGGACGGCGGCTGGCCCGCCGAAGCCCCCGCCGCTGGGGGCTGCGGATGCGGTACTGGCTGAACTCGTTCCGCGGGTTCGCGACGTTCGACGTCCGCGGCACGGACGGGCGGGCGTAAGCCGGCAATCCTTCGAGAACCGACGATAGATTCACCTTCGTGATCCTCTTGTCAACTCTGGGGGACTGTGGAGGAGCCGGAATCGCAAGCCAAGGACGGACCGGCCTCTGTGGCGCCGGCTGGGCCGCTCAACATTACAGTCCCTGACGTAATCCCTCGATCGCCGCAGCCGCTCGACGAACTTCTGAAAGGATGGCGGGCGAGGACGCGCGCGCTCCGAGTCTCCGGTGACCCGCTGTTTGCCGCCGCGGCGGCCGCGCATCTCCTCTCGATCCCGCTGGCCCTCATCCTCCTCAAGACCGCCATCGAAAACGCGACCCAGCAAGCCCTCCCGTGGGACGGGCTGTTCCCCCTGCTGAACCGGTGGGGAAGTCTGTGGATCGTCCAGCTCGGAATCGGCTTCCAGACCTTCATGGCCCTCGTCCCCCTGCTGGCGGCGGCCCTCTTTCACCGAGGCTGGATCGGAGCGTCCGGACCCGTCCTGCTCACCGCCATCGTCGCGATCCCGCTCTCCATCGTCCTGTACGGGGGGATCCTGGCGGCCGCCGGCGGCGTCCTGACCATCGCGGGCACGCTCCTAGCGACCCGCGAGGGGACTACGTGAACGCCTGCCCCTTCGTCTCCGGCCCGAGGGCCGCCAGCGCCGCCCCGCCCACCGCCATCACGATGGCGATCGAGGCGAGGGGCGCGATGATCCCTCCCGTCGAGGCGAGGAGGGCTCCGAAGAGCACGGGGCCCAGGATCGCAGTGACCTTTCCGACGCCCTCCGCGATTCCGAATCCCGTCGCCCGGTATTCCGTGGGGAAGAGCTCGCTCGTGTACGGATAGACGGCGCCCCACGCGCCGAGGTTGAAGAAGCTCACGAACGCCAGGCTCACGAGCACGACGAAGAAGGAACTCGCGGTCGCGAACACGAGACCGCTGACGCCGCCGAGCAGGAGGAACAGCGCCAGTGTCTTCTTCCGTCCCCACCGCTCCACGAGAACCATCGATGCGAGGTAGCCCGGGAACTGCGCGAGGGCGGACGCGACGAGGAACCAGCCGACGTACGAGGTCTGGGCGAGCTCCGCGACGCCGAATCCCGGAAGGATCGTAGGGAGCCAGAGAAAGAGACCGTAGTAGCTGAAGTTCAGGACGATCCACGTCGAGATCGTCACCGCGGATCTCCGGCGGAGCGCTCCCCGGAAGAGATCCCCCATCGGCGCCCTCGGAGCGGTCGTCTCCTTCGCGAGGGCGGCAGGGTCGACGGGCTTCCCGGTCAACCGGCTCAGGATCGACGCTGCCTCCGGGAGCCTCCCGTGGCGGGCGTGATAGAACGGGCTCTCGGGAATCGTTACGCGGGCGACCGCAGCGATGAACGCGGGAAACGCTGCGGCGAGGAAGAGGACCCGCCATGGAGCGAGGCCCGCGACCGTCACGCCGTTCACGATGAACACCCACCAGAATCCAATCGCGAGTAGGAAACCGAGGGGCCAGAAGAAATCCAGGAGGACCATGAACCGGCCACGGGACTGCGGCGGGAGGAATTCGGAGAGGATCGCCGGGTCCACAACGAGCATTCCGCCGAGACCCAGACCCGCAAGGAGGCGCAGCGTGAACACGCTCGCCACGTTCCATGACAGGGCCGTGGCCGCGGTGAAGGCCGAGTACCACAGGATGCTCACGAGGAACACGGTGCGCCGACCCCGGGCGTCCGCCACCCTCCCTAGAGTCAGGCTGCCGACGAAGGAGCCGATCAGCGTCGCCGCCGCGATCCACCCATACTGCACGGGGTCCGTCGGAGAAAAGGTCGCGAGATCGAATATCCCGAACTCCGAGCCGATCACGGGGAGGACGAGGGAGATGATGATGATCTCGAACGCGACGAACGTCCACGCGAACCCGGTGACCGCGACGATCCGCCGGTGGAAGGCGGTGAACCCTCCGTCTCGGAGGACCTCCTCCACGGTGCGGGTCCCGGTCGCCATCGACTCCCGCGCGCCGTAGTGGGGCGGGATATTAAACCTTGGGCGCGGCCTCGAGCGAGATCGGAATCGCGTCCGCGGGATGGCGCCGCGGGTACTCCTTCACGTATGCGCCGTAGAACGGCACCCGGTTCGCGACGACCTGGCGGAACGCGTCCCGGAGTCCGTCGTCGTCCAGGGACCGCGTCGGGAGGAGGTCGTCGTTCCGGTTCAGGCACCCCTTCAGCTTCCCGTCGTGGGTGACGCGGATCCGGTGGCAGTTCATGCAGAACTCCGCGTTGTGCACGGGGTCCACGACCTCGACCTCCGCGCCGTTGAAGAGGTAGATCCGCCGGTGGTGCATCTCCCGCACGAGGACGCGGTCCGCCCGCTGCTCGAGCCACTTCTTCACGCCGTCGATGTCCACGTCCCAGTCCCGCTCCCCGACGAGCTCGGGCATGAACTGGATCAGCTGGAGCTTGAGGCCGTCCGACTTCCCGATGAAATCGATCATCGCGGGGACGTGCGGGAGGGTATGCTGGAAAAGGACCATGTTCAGCTTCACGGGCTTCAGCCCGACCTCGAGGGCGCGCCGGATCCCCCTCAGGACCGGGGCGAGCTCCCCCTTCCGGATGTCCCGGAACGCCTGGGGGTCGAGGGCGTCGATCGAGACGTTCACCCGCTTCAGTCCCGCGGCCCGGAGCCGGTCGGCGCGGGGGCCGAGCATCGAGCCGTTCGTCGTCATCGAGACATCCGGAATGTGGCGGACCGTGCGGCCGATAATCTCCTCCATGTCGAGCCGGACCAGGGGCTCCCCGCCCGTGTACTTCACGCTGCGGATCCCGAACTCCCGGGCCACCCGGACGATCCTCTCGATCTCCTCGAGGGACATCTCGTCCTCGTGGGGGGTCCGGGGCTTCAGGACGGGGCCGAGGCCCTCGTCGTGGCAGTAGATGCAGCCGAAGTTGCACCGCTTCGTCACGCTGATCCGGATGTCCGTGACCTCGCGGCCGAACGCGTCGACGAGCATCGTCCCCTGTGAAAGCCCGGACGGACACTTCTAGATGTCGCCCGGGTCCCCGTCGACAGGGGGCGGCGTGCCCCGCGGTCGCACGGAGCGCGCCCGCTGGCGAGCCTTTAAATACCAGGGGGTTGTCCTTTGCATCAGCACAATCCGTCTGACTTCGCGCGCGTAGGATGTTTTCCGAGCGCCTTGCGACTCAAGGCTTTTGTGCACAAACGAAACGACACGTGAGAACCATGGAAGAGCAGAAAGTGAATACGAAGATCAAGGACCTCACGCCGACGTCGAAGCAGGTGAACC
>JAIBJG010000033.1 GCA_020029475.1 Methanobacteriota archaeon
ATCTCAAGGCCCGACGTGGACTTGTAGAGGCCGGGTGTGAGCGTCTGTCCGCCCAGGTTTCCGGCCACGCTCACGGGACACAGGGTCCGACCTGCGGCGTCGTTGTACGCGGTCGTCAAATCGAGTTGTGCCTGAGCTGCGACCGCATCGCCGCCGTGGGTCGACCCGATTATGTTCCCCGGCGGGAACCCAACGATCGCGGTACCCGGACTCACGCCGACATCGCCGGTCACCGTGCTCGAGCCAGTGTTCGTCACCGTCGAGCCCGCCAAGACCGCGAAATTCCCGGCCGTCAAGAGGACCACGGTCAGCTGGCCGCAGGCGGAGGACGAGGTCGATGTGGTGAAACTCCACACGAAGTTGCTCTGCATCGGATTGCCCGCGAGGTCCCGGACCCCGGATGTGATCGTGGCCGTGTACGTCGTGTTCGCTGCGAGGTCGCTCGCCGGATCAAGGCCCGCGGTCAGTCCCGCGTAGCTCACCCCGCCGGACACCGGCGTCGCCCCGAGTCTCAGGAGGAAAGTCGATGCGGTGATCGTCGCGGGGTCCATCGCCTCGCTGAACGTCGCCGAGATGTTGCTGTTGACCGCCACGGCGACGACGGGGCTCGTCGAAACCACGACGGGGAACGTGGTGTCCGCGATCGTCCCGGTTGTGAAGCCCCAGACGTAGTTGACCGCAAGTGCGTGGCCCGCCGCGTCCTTCGCCCCGGTCGTGATCGTGGCCGTATGCGCGGCGCTGACCGCGAGATTGCCCGAGGGTACGAACGTCGCGGTCACGCCCGTATACGTCACGGTCCCTGCAACCGCGGTCGTCCCTCTCTTGAGCAGGAACGTCGACGCAGAGATCGTCGTCGGATTCATCGCCTTGCTGAACGTGACGAGGATCTTCGTGTTGATCGCCACACCGGTGGCGGCATAGGTAGGCGACGTCGAGGTCACCGTGGGCGCGGCTCCCGTTGGAGTCGGCGTCTGTGTGAACAGGATGTAGCCCGCCCCAATGAGTACCGCCACGAGGACGATTACGATGATGATGACAACCAATACCTTTCGAACAACCATTGTGCTACCCTTCTCTCGTGTCTCAAACGGCTGGCGGCGGTTAACGTAGCCCCTCAGCTGGATGGCGCCCTTAGCCAGAATTGAATCCGCCTTGTCCGATTCACCCAACCCCTCTGGAACATGTGGACGCCGAACAATCACGATATCAAAATCAGGAGAACGTTCGAGTCTCTCCGACCGTCCGTTTTCTCCCGGGCGCACGTGATCGCACCGCGATGGGGAGGCATCGCGGGGCCCCGGCGTCTAGTGCTCCCCCGGTCCTCGTGCTCTCCCAGAAACTCGAGCTCGGGCTGTCGACGGTCACGCTATCGAGACTACCGATGCGACGCCGAGCCCGCCCGAATGGGGCACATGTGCACGATTGTCGCCTTGGTTCTCCTGTCGCAGAGTTCCGTCGGTGGTGGACACGATGCAAGCCCCGACGAGTCTGCACCCCGACGTGGCCGTAGGGTGCTCGTTGTCGCCGTCACCGTACTGGGTGGGTCCCTACGTGTTCGCATCGAGAGTTATGGCGCCCATGTGTGCGAACGCCCTGCCCGCCAGCATCCCCGGGACAGGTCACCCCACACGGGGCACGTCGGGCCCTCCCCACGATGGCCGCTACCGCGCCACCGCCAGGCTACCGATCTGACTTTGAAGCCGCTCTACTGCGAGACCGATGCACGGTTGCTGCCGTGGTTCCCACCTCACAGGGGACCTAGGATCGTGGGCAGGAACCAGCCCACAATTATCGCGACAATCCACACCACGACCGCGACCGCGAGGGCTCTGAACCCGCTCATCTCATAGAGGAGCGCGAGAGCGACCAGCCAGCCAAGTCCGGCAACGACGGCCGCCAGGAGCCCCGAACCCAGGAAGAAGTACGCGAGTGCGTAGATGATCGCACCGACGAGGGCAGCCAGGAAGGCGGTTCCGATCCCCTCACTCTGCTGGAAGAGCTTCGTGACCACGTAGATGATGATTGCCGAAATAATCCATCCGATGACGAAGAAGATCACGGCCCCGAGGGCCGACCCGGAAAAGGTGATTCCGCCAATCGTTGTAGGCATCTCCACACCTCCCTAGGTCCTCATGATCTTTCGACCGGCCTTGCGGCCCTTGACGGGACCGCGCCCACCCGGCGACTTCGCGGCGCGCCGCTTCGTCGCCGTCATCCGACCGCCCCTGCTCTTCTTTGCCATGGTTCTTGACTCCTTTGTGTTTTTCTTCGCGACTCGCTACTCCTGCCTCAGGGCCGAGTGACGGCATTGGCGTCCATGGTGACCGCGGTCTGTGCCAACGCCCTGCCGAGCAGCGTCGCGCCGGTCTGCAGCGCAATCTGCGTTTGACACAGGATAGTCCCCTTGAAGTCAGACGTCGTTCCAAGGACCACTTGACCGGAGACTTGCCAGAAGATGTTCTTGGCCTGTGCGCCGCCGCTCAGGGTGACAATGGCGCCGTTGCCCACGGTAAGGTCTTGTGCAATCTGGAAGATCCAGACATCATCGGCGCCGCCCGAGAGCGTGACCCCGGTGGCGAACGTGACTCCCGTCCCCCACTTGTAGAGGCCGGGGACAAGGGTCAACCCGTCGATGTTCCCGGCGCCCAGCTCCGTGTAATCCGGCAGCGTCCGTCCGGCGGCATCGGTGAACGCGTTTTGCATGTCGAGGATGGCCGTGGTCATCGTAGATGGAGTGGGGGGCGCCATGTCGGCTGCGTAGATCCTTCCGGTAACTAGGCTCGACGTCGCAAAGACGTTCGAGGAATCCATTGACAAGGCAAATCCGATTATGAAGCTCGTGGCGGCCGGACTAAGTCCGATATCTCCGACAATTGAAGTGGTTCCAGTGGTTGTGATTGTTGTTTTCGCCAGAATCACGAAATTGCCGGCCGTTCCAAGGACTACCGGCGCTGGACCCTGCGGTCCAGTTGAACCCGTCGTGAAGCTCCATACGAAGTTGGCCGCCAGCACGTTGCCGGCGAGGTCCCTGGCCCCGGTCGTGATCGTGGCGGTGTATACGGTGGTGGCGGTGAGATTGGTTGCCGGCCTAAGGGTCGCGGTGAGGCCGGCGTACGTCACGGTGCCGGACACAGACGTCGTTCCCTGCTTCAGGGTGAACGTCGACGCCGTAATCGTCAAGGGGTCCATCGCCTCGCTGAACGTTGCGAGAACATCGGTGTTGACCGCCACGCCGGTGGCGGCATCGACTGGGAATGTGGACGCCACCAGGGGTGGGGTGGTGTCTGGAGTCGTACCCGTCGTGAAGCTCCATACGAAGTTGGCCGCCAGCACGTTGCCGGCGAGGTCCTTGACCCCGGCCGTGATCGTGGCGGTGTATACGGTGCTGGCGGCGAGATTGCTTGCCGGATTGAAGGTCGCGGTACGGCTAGCGAAGGTCACGGTGCCGGACACAGACGTCGTCCCTTGCATCAGGGTGAACGTTGCAGTCGTGATCGTCAAGGGGTCCATCGCCTCGCTGAACGTGACGAGGACTTTCGTGTTGATTGGCACGCCGGTGGCAGCAGAGGCGGGGGATGTGAACGTCACCAGGGGTGGGGTGGTGTCTGGAATCGTACCCGTCGTGAAGCTCCATACGAAGTTGGCCGCGAGCGCGTTGCCGGCGAGGTCCCTGGCCCCGGTCGTGATCGTGGCGGTGTGCCCGGCGCTCGCCGCGAGGTTGCTCGAGGGTGCGAAGGTCGCGGTCACGCCCGTATAGGTCACGGTCCCGGCGACCGAGGTCGTCCCTCTCTTCAACGTGAACGTCGACGTGGTGATCGTTGCCGGGCTCATCGCCTCGCTGAACGTGACGAGGATTTTCGTGTTGATTGGCACGCCGGTGGCGGCAGAGACGGGGGATGTGGACGTCACGGTGGGCGCGGTGCCCTGGGTTCCCGGCGGGGTCTGCGTGAGCAGGTAGTAGCCCGCCCCCAGCAGAACCGCCAATAGGACGATTACGACGATGATAACGATCAATACCTTTCGAACGACCATGTGAATAACCTTCTTCCCTGTCACAAACGCCGGAACCCGGTTAACTACCCCCCTCCCGTCCATGGCGCCGATAGACAAGATTAATAACTCCGTGTCCAATTTCCATACGGCCTCTGGGTTATGTGGTCACCAGACGACCTCGATATCCGCATCGTCAAAGCGCTGGCTTCTCCCAGCTCGTTCCAGTGGGACCCCCGGATATCCTTTTCCAACGTGGCAAAAGGGCTCGCCATTGACGAAGAGACAGTCCGAAACAGGCTGAACCGCATGAACGAGGTCGGGTTCCTGCAGGGATGGCAGCTCGTGCTGAACCCGGTGCTCCTTGGCCGGCAGGCCGCAATGATGGAACTGGCGGTCAGCGACCCCGAAACGAAGCCTCAGGTGATTTCGCGACTTAAGCTCCTGGAGGGCGTTACCCTCATTGACGACTTCTACGGGAACAAGCTCGCAGTCCAAACGTTGTACGAGAATGAGGGAGCGCTCACGAGACAGATCGAGCTGATCTCGTCCCTCTGCGGTTGCCCGACCCCGGTCTGGTGGAAGCTCGGCTTCCCTCCCTGCGACGTGACCCCGACACATACGGACTGGCGGATCATCCAGGCCCTTCGACAGAATGCGAGGGGGAGGTTGTCGGACGTCTCCCGCGACCTCCGCATCTCGACCCGGACCGTGAAGAGGCACCTGAAACACCTGATCGAAGGGAACGCGTTCTACCTCGATCCCGTCCTGGACCTCGGGAAGGTCGGCGGCCTGCGGTGCCGACTCTGGGTCGTCTCCGAACCGGGCAAGAAACACGCCGTCGACAAGATGATCCTGGCCGGACTCCAGAGAATCATCTCGACCCACACCGCTCCGGAGGAGTACTCCCTGTTCGTCGCCCACTGCGCGAACGCGTCCCAGGTCCAGGAGATCGCGCACTGGGTGGCGAAGCTGGACGGTGTCCGAGAAGTCCGATCGAACATCGACGTGGAACACATCCACGTCCAGGAGTGGCTTGACGCGGAGTTGGAGAGGCGGCTGTCCTCTCTCGCTTCCTAGCCGGTCCCGGGCGGTCTCGACCCCGACCACCTTCACTCAGAACAGCACGACGCGGACGCGCTCCCCCTTCTCGACGAGGTCCACGTTCGCGGGGATCTCGATGTACCCGTCCGCGTGGGCCATCGACGTGATCGCCCCGCTCTCCTTGTACGCGGGCACCGCCATCCCGTCCTCGACCCGCACGGTGTGGAACTCCACGCGCCCCATCGAGGACACGATCCTCTTTGAGAGCGGGAGTTCGACGACCTTCTCCGCCGCGGGGGGCAGCCGGGCGATCGTCCGGAGCATCGGCGCGAGCATCATGTAGCAGTTCGAGAGGCACGAGGTCGGGTACCCGGGCATCCCGAGGACCGCCCTCCCGCCGACGACCCCGAGGACGGTCGGCTTCCCGGGCTTCACCGCCACGCCGTGGAACCGCACCTCCCCCATCGCCAGGAGGACGTCGAGGATCATGTCCTTCTCCCCGACGCTCGAGCCGCCGCTGAACACGACGAGGTCGAGGCGGGCCGCCCGGCGGATCGCGGCCTTCAGCGCCTCGAGCCGGTCCGGCACCCGCCCCAGGAGGACGGGCTCGCCCCCCGCCTCCCGCACGACGGAGGCCATCGTGTGCGCGTTGATGTCGTACACCTGCCCGGGGCGAATCTTCTCCCCGGGAGGGATCACCTCGTCGCCCGTCGTCAGGATCGCGACCCGAGGTTTCGCGAAGACGTCGACGTCCTTCGCCCCCACCGCCGCGATCGCGCCCACCTTGGCGGGGGTGAGGAACTCGCCGGCGCGGACGACGACCTCGCCTCGGCGGATGTCCTCGCCCTTCCCGGACACGTTCTCTCCGGGATGGACCGGCGAGTACACCCGCACCGCGTTCCCCTCCCGCTCCGTGTCCTCCACCATCACGACCGCGTCCGCGCCCCTCGGAAGCGTGGATCCCGTCGCGACCTCCGTCGCGGTCCCCTTCGCGACCGCCTTCTTCGGAACGGAGTCCGCGTACAGGGTCTCGATCCGCCGCAACTCCGCGGGCCGGAACTTCCCCGCCCGGTACGTGTCCGAGGCCCGCACCGCGTACCCGTCCATCGCCGCGCGGTCCGCGAGGGGCACGTCGATCCCCGAGACGACATCCTGGGCCGCGACCCGATGCAGGGACCCGAGGAGCGGGACCCGCTCCGTCCGCCCGATCGGGGTCGCGAGGGCGTCGAGCATCCGGAGGGCGTCGTCCAGGGAGACGAGGGCCCGCAGGGGGCGCATCCCGTGGCCGTGGTGCTCCCGGTCCTCGTGATCGTGCCCACGACCCCGGTGGCGGGGCGGGCTCACCGGCCCATCACCCCGACCGCGTGGCCGAGCTCCGGGAGGATCAGGGACTTCATCGCGAGGAGGCACGCGGCGGGGGAGCCGGGGAGGCAGAACAGGAGGCGCGTCTTGTACACGCCCGCGATCGCGCGGCTCAGCATCGCGGAAGCGCCGATGTCCCGGTAGCTCAGGACCCGGAACAGCTCCCCGAATCCCGGGAGGACCTTGTCGAGCTCGGGCTGCAGGGTCTCGATCGTCACGTCCCTCTTCCCGAGCCCCGTGCCCCCGTTCGTGACGATCGCGTCGCACGTCCACGACGCCTGCTCCACCGCATCCGCGATCGCCTTCGGCTCGTCCTTCACGACCGCGGTGAAGAGGATCTTGTGCCCCGCCTCCAGGAGGAGCTGCTGGATGATCTTCCCGCTCTCGTCCGTCGCGTCCGTGCGGGTGTCGCTGATCGTGACCACGCCGACCTTCACGCCCTTCGGGGCGTGGGCCTTGTGCTCGTCGACGGCGCCCATGGCGGGTGCGGATACGACGGCGAGGTTCAAGAACCGTTCGCACGCGGACGGACTACGCGGGCCCCGGGACGCGCCGGGAGCGCTCGAGGGAGAGGCCCGCGACGTACAGGAGGACGCCGCCCCAGAGGAGGGCCTCCCCGAACACGTACGTCCAGAACAGCTCGACGGGGCCGGAGAGCCACGCGAGGATGTCGAGGGGGATCGCGAGGAGGGTCAGGACCGCGGGGATCCGCAGGATCCGCAGCGGGCCCGGGGGACGCGTCGCCGGGAACGCGGGCCGCCACGTCGGCGGGGTGCCGGGCTCCATCGGAGGCGGGATCGGGGTCGGGCCGGATAAGGACTTCGTCCCGGGACGGGCGCTATCGTCTCGAGGGCCCGCCCTTCTCCTTCGTCACGACGCGGACGTTCGAGATCCTCGCGGCCGGGTACTGGCCCGCCGCGTCCTTCTCCAGGGACTTCACCATGTCCCAGATCGTGAGGAGGGCGACCGCGACCCCGTACAGGGCCTCCATCTCGACCCCCGTCTTGTACGTCGCGGAGACCTCGCACGTGACGACGACGCGGTCCCGCGTCACGGCGAACTCCGCGGACGCTCCCGTGATCGGGATCGGGTGCGTGTGCGGGAGCGCCTCCCAGACGCGCTTCACGGCCTGGAGGGCGGCGACCTCCGCGGTGCGGATCGGGTCCCCCTTCTCGACCCGCCCCGCGCGGATCGCGCGGATCGTGGCGGGCCTCAGGAAGATCTCGCCCGTCGCGACGGCGCGCCGTGGGACGTCGGGCTTCTTCGAGATGTCCACCATCTTCGCCATGGCCCATGGGCCACCGGGGACGCGGGCCATAAACGTTGGCGGCGACCGGGCCGGAAAAAACAGTTAGCATGCGAACCGGGACGGCTCGCGCCTAGAAGTTGGCCTTATCCGAGGGTAACTCGCTCGGGAACCTTGATGGCCCGCGATGGGCTCCCGCCACACGGTGGGCGGATGAAGTACACGTACACAGGCATCGAAGTGCGGGACCTGGATCGGGCGATCCGCTTCTACACGGAGGGTCTGGGGATGGTCCTCCTCGACCGCCACGAGGTCCACGCGACGGAGGGGGAGGTCGCGGCGTTGAAGTCGAAGGGGTCCGAGCAGATCCTCGAGCTGAACTGGTACCCCCGCCGGCGCTACCGGTCCGGCAGTGAGCTCGACCATCTCGCCTTCGACGTCGAAGACTCCGACGTGGACAAGGAGATCGACCGGCTCGTCGCCCTCGGCGGGACTCGGGCCCGGAAGACGGAGGTGCGTCCGAGGTACATCGTCGGGTTCGTGATGGACCCCGACATGATCTGGCTCGAGTTGTACAAGGAGCGGAAGTAGGCCGCCCCGTCGTCGAGCCCGGTCACCATCCGGGAGCGAAGGTCGCGTCCTTCAGGAACTCATCGAAGCGGGTCATCCGGATCCCCCATTCGCGTTCCAGGGCCGCGATGTCGACGTGGTATCCCTTCTCCCGGAAGAACCGGAACATCCGCATCCCGTCCTCGCCCATCCGTTGCGTCGCCTCCTCCTCGGGCTGCTCGACGTACCGCACGGGATGGCCGAGCTTCCCGGAGAGGCGGGCGGCGATGTCCGCCATCGTTAGCGCGTCCCCCGCGAGCTCCACGGTCTTCCCCGCCGTCTTCACGGGGCTCTCGATCGCACGCGCGACGATCTCCCCGATGTCCCGGACCGCGACGATCTGCTGGCGGGTGCTCGCGGGCATCGGCTGCGCGAGGACCCCCGCCCGGAGCTGGGGGAGCATCCACGGGCTCGCGTACATCTCCATGAACGCGACGGGGCGCGTGATCGTGTACCGCAACCCCGAGGCGTTGAGGTGCCGCTCGATCTGCGCCTTCGATTCGAAGTGCGGGATCCCCGTGCCCCCGTCCGCGGAGGCGACGGAGGACAGCACGACGTGCGGCACGCGCGCGGCCTTCGCCGCGTCGATCGCCGTCGTGCCCTGGAGGACCTCGTTCTCGACGTCGACGGAGAAGTCCGGGGTGAACGGCGTCGTCACGATGAAGAACGCGTCCACGCCCCGCAGCGCGGGCGCGAGGCTCGCCTTGTCCGTGAGGTCCCCGCGGACTCCTTCGAGCCCGAGAGCCTTGAGCTCCTTGATCTTCTCCGGGTTCCGGGTCAGCCCTCTCACGCGATGCCCGCGCTTCACCAGGGCCCGCGTCACGGACCCGCCCTGCTGCCCCGTCGCTCCCGCCACGAGGATTGTTTTCGTCTCCGCCATCGTCTCGACCCGCCCCGCCATCGCAGCCCCGGCTCAAGATGACTGGGTTCGCGGCGCGGCAGTCACGAGCGAGGAACGCGGAGGTTCGCCGACACGGCTTAGCTCTCCGTCTTCCAGATCGGCACGACCTTCTTCATCTCGTCCATCGCCCACGACGCCGCGTCGAACGCCTCCCGGCGGTGGGCCGTCGAACACGCGATCGCGACGGAGGGCCGCCCCACGGGGACCCGCCCGAGGCGGTGGACGATCGTCATCTCGAGGACGCCGAACCGCTTCTTCGCGCGGGCGACGATCTCCGCCATCTTCCGCAGCGCCATCGGGCGGTACACCTCGTAGTCCAGGGCCTTCACGCCGGGGTCGGCCCGCACGGTCCCCAGGAACAGGACGACGGCCCCCGCATCGGTGCGGTGGACGGAATCGATGACGGCCTCGGAGTCGATTGCCTTCCTCTGGACCTCGACGAACCCGCCCGCCCCGCCGCTCACGGGGGGCATCAGCGCGACCTCGTCCCCCTCCCGGAGGCGGGCCGCGGGTTCCGCGAACTCGTGGTTCACCGCGAGGAGCATCGTCTCCTCGAAGCCCTTGAGGCGGGGGTGCTTCGCGTAGATCGAGTCCAGGAGGGACCGGAGGGTCGCGCCCTCGGAGAGGCGGACCCGGATCTCCTTCGCGCCGACAATCTCGCGGTATGTCGCAAAGAGCTTCACGGTGACCTGCATCGGCCAGGAACGGAGGCGGTCCCGCGGCGATAAGGGTTTCGAGGCCTCAGCGGCCCGCGGACCCCACCGCGGCCCGTCCCGCCTCGATCCGGTGGCGGGCTTCCTCGATCGCGCGGCGGGCGTGGGCCTCCAGGGAATCGATCGCACGCCGTCGGGCATCCGAATTTGAGGCGGGCCCGATGTAGTCGTACACCTGGCGGCGCCGGGCGCCGTCCCGCTCGTAGTGCCAGACGTACAGGTAGTCGTGGCCCTTGATCGCCTTCACGCGGACGCCGCAGCCGAGTTCCATGCGGAGGGGATGGAGTTGGCCTTACTT
Organism: Methanobacteriota archaeon; assembly: GCA_020029475.1. Classification (GTDB taxonomy): domain Archaea; phylum Thermoplasmatota; class Thermoplasmata; order RBG-16-68-12; family RBG-16-68-12; genus EA-19. The sequence goes on from JAIBJG010000033.1 coordinate 10,164, forward strand.
AAGGGTAACTCGGGGGTGGCCGAATCCGTTCCTCGTGGCGTCCCCCCTACTGCTTCGCGAACGGCCCCAGGCTCGATCCCGAGAGGAGCATCGCCGCGACGATCGCCCGCGTGTTCCGGTCCTCGACGTGGACGAGCCGCTCCTCGAGCGCCTTGTGCCGGTCCGCGAGGAGCTGGGACTCCACGGGGGTGATGTGGGTCAGGTACGCGGGCGCGAACTCCGCCATGATCTGCCCCATCGTCGGCACCTCGTTCACCATCGTCCGTCCGGACGCACCCAACATTCCTCGGAACATCCTGCGCACCCTCGGACGGGGAGCGCGGTCGAGGGACTTGAAGGGCTCGGCACCCCTCCCCTTCCGCTGGAAGGCGGGCGGGACCCCCCCACCCCTCGCCTTCCGTTGGAAAACTCTTATGGCCGCGGGCCTCCCTCGGAGAGGTCCGTTGAAGGTCCTCCTCGTCAGCCTCACCCGGGACGTCTCCGAGATCACCGCCCTCGTCCGCAGCGCGGGCCACGAGCTCGCGGACACCGTCGTCCAGGCCCGGGACGCTGCGGACCGCCGGTTCTTCGTCGGGAAGGGGAAGCTCGACGAGCTCGCGGACCGGCTCGAGGGCTCCGAGGTGGACGTCGTCCTGTTCAACGGGGAGCTCCATCCGTCCCAGCACTACACCCTCGAGAAGCGCCTGAAGCGGCAGTGCTACGACAGACTCCGGCTGATCCTCGAGATCTTCGCGGAGCGGGCCCACGGGCGGGAGGCGAAGCTCCAGGTCGAGCTCGCCCTCCTCCATTACGAGACGCCCCTCCTGCGGGAGTGGATCCACAGCGCCGCGGTCGGCGAGCGCCCGGGGTTCATGGCGGGGGGCGAGTACCGCGTCGACGCGTACCTGGAGACCGTGAAGCGGCGGACCCGCCGGATCGAGGAGGAGCTCGAGCTCGTGCGGAAGGAGCGGGGCCGCCGCCGGGCGTCCCGGAAGGACCGCGGGTTCCACCTCGTCTCCCTCGCGGGGTACGCGAACGCGGGGAAGAGCTCGATGCTGAATGTCCTCACGGGCGAACGCGTGCTCGTCGAGGAGCGGATGTTCTCGACCCTGTCCACGACGACCCGCGCGGTCCAGGGACGGAAGCGGGTCCTCCTCACGGACACCGTCGGCTTCGTGGACCAGGTCCCGTTCTGGATGGTGGAGGCGTTCCACTCCACGTTCGAGGAGATCTACGACAGCGACCTCGTCCTCCTCCTCGTCGACGCGTCGGACCCGGAGCCGGAGATCCTGCGGAAGGTCCGCCTCGCGGCCCGCACCCTCCTCCCCCGGGTGCCCTCGGACCGGATCCTCCCCGTCCTCACGAAGGCGGACCTCGTGCCCCCGGACCGCCTCGAGGACGTCGCGCGGCTCCTGGAGGGGTCCGAGTTCCACGCCCGCCCCCTCGCGACGTCCGCGGAGACCCGGAGCGGGATCCCGGAGCTCGTGGACGCGATCGCGGGGCGGTTCGCGTTCCCCCTCGAGGTCGTCGTCCGCCTCCCCGTGACCCCGGAGGGCGCGGCGGCCCTGAGCCGGCTGTACGGGAGCGCGGAGGTCCTCCAGGTGGACTACGGGCCCCGGTACACGGAGGTCCGCGCGCGATGCCGGCCCGAGGACGCGGAGCGGCTCGAGGGGATCGGCCGCGTCGTGTCGAGGACGCCCCTCGGGTCCGGGTGAGGGTCGTCGACCGGGGCCCGTGAGGGGGCCCGGTTACCCTTGCATAAGGCCAACGGCGGGGCCGGCCCGTCCGCCCGCCGTGGCGTCCCGCTCAGTGGACCTTGAGCTCCGTCTTCTTCCGCTCGAGCCGCCGCCAGTACCGCTCCGGGAGCGCGTCCGACGCGAGGGTCTCGATCCGCTTCAGGTTCTTCAGGAAGCTCTCCTTCGACGTCGTGGTGATCAGCTTCTCGAACTCCCGCGCCTTCTTCACGGTGTCCGCGAAGTCGAGCCCGCCGATCAGCATCACGACCGCGGCGAGGATCGCCTCCCAGAAGATCCACGGCCCGAGGGCCTGGAGGATGTAGTCGAGGACCGCCACGTCCCGCGCCCACGCGCGGGCCTGGGGGACGTACCCGAGGATCGCGAAGAACACGAAGATGAGCCCGACGACGAACAGGGCCCCGGAGATCTCGAACCGGAAGTCCTGGTGGACGTCCGCGAGGAACCCCGCCGCCCCCTTCCGGTACCGTCGCACGGGCGCGCGAAGAGCCGGCGGTTAAAAAGCTTTATCCGACGCACGGGTACGGAGGCCCGATGACGACCGTCCGGGACGTCCGCGGCCTGTACGCGTACAACTGGCGGGTCCTCCGGGACTTCTCCGACGCCCTCGCAAAGCTCCCGGCCGCCGCCGCCTCGAAGGACCGCGGCGCGACGTACGGCTCGATGAAGAACGTCTTCCACCACATCCTCTCCGTCCACGACGGATGGCTGAACGTCACCGCCCAGGGGGCCTCCGCGGACCCCGCGATGCGGGAGAAGGACTTCGACGAGGTCCCGTCGATCGCGGAACTCCGGGGCTACCTGGAGAAGATCATCGCGAAGGAGGAGGGCCTCCTGGAGGGGCTCACGGAGAAGGGCCTGGGCCGGCCCATCCAGCCGGAGTGGAAGGAGCGGCCCCACGCGCTCCGCGACGCCCTGATGCAGGTGACCCTGGAGCAGGCGCACCACATCGGCGAGCTGATCGCGATGTTCTGGCAGCAGGACGTCGAGCCCCCGGAGATGACGTGGATCGACGTCCGGCTCCTGAACGCGGGGGACCCGGGGCCCTCGTAGGCGGGCGTCCCGCACGGAGGCCTTAATCCCCGGCCCGCGTTCCGGGCCCCGCGATGGGGAACCTCCGGACCCCGCTCTTCGACGGGCACGCGGCCCGCGGCGCGCGGATCGTGGAGTTCGCGGGGTGGGACATGCCCCTCCTGTACACAGGGATCGTGGAGGAGCACCTCGCGGTCCGCCGGGCCGCCGGCCTGTTCGACGTGAGCCACATGGGGAAGCTCCTCCTCGAGGGGCCCGGCACCCACGCCGACGTCAATCGCCTCTCCACGAACGACATCCCCGCCACGCCGGGGCGGGCCCGGTACACGCACCTCCTCGACGACCGGGGACGGATCCTCGACGACGTGATCTTCACGTGCCTCGGCCCGGACCGGTTCCTCTGCGTTTGCAACGCGGGCCCCCGGCCCCGGATCGCCGCGTGGATCCAGGGGCACCTCCGCGGCCCAACGATGCGGGACCTGACCCCGGACCACCTGTGCCTCGCGTTCCAGGGGCCGCGGGCCGCGGAGGCCCTGCAGCGGCTCACGTCGACGGATCTGGGGTCCCTCAAGCCGTTCCGGGCCGTCGCGATCCCCCTCGCCCTACCGGGCGGGTCTCCACCGGAAACGGAGGGGCGGGGGCCTCCCGACCCCCTCGCGTCCCGGGGCGCCGTCCTCGCGACGCGGACCGGGTACACGGGGGAGGACGGGTTCGAACTGTTCCCGCGGAGCGCCCTCGCGGTCCCCGGGTGGGACGCGCTCCTCGCCGCGGGCCGGGACCTCGGTGCGGTCCCCGTGGGGCTCGGCGCGCGGGACACCCTCCGGCTCGAGAAGGGGTACCTCCTCAGCGGCCAGGACTTCACGGGGAACGAGACGAGCCTGGAGACGAACTCAGAGTGGCTCGTGAAGTGGGACCACGACTTCATCGGCCGCGACGCGCTGCTCGCGCAGAAGGCGCGGGGCGGGTACCGGCTCCTGATGGGGCTCCGCCTCCTGGAGAAGGGGGTGCCCCGCCACGGGTGCCGCGTGCTCTCGGGGGACCGGGAGGTCGGGCGCGTCACGAGCGGCACGATGTCCCCGTCCCTCCGGGTGGGGATCGCGCTCGCGTACCTCGATCCCGGGTTCCAGGCGCCCGGGACCCGGGTCGCCGTCGACATCCGCGGGGAGCCGAAGGCCGCGGACGTCGTGAAGCCCCCATTTTTATAGCTTCGATATGGATTTTAATCGTCCCTCGGCCCCGTTTCGGGGCCCCCATGGCAAAGGACATACGACGGGGGCGCCATCCTCGATGGATAGCACAACTGGTAACAATGTCCGTCCCTATTGGTAACATACGTGCTGCAAAAAGGCCTTTAACCACCCCCGGGGTTGCGCCGGCTCACCCCCCGCGCGGGCCTGTAGCAGGGTGCTACGAAGGTCCCGCGCGCCCCCATAGGAGCCCTGAGAGGAGATCCCCATGCTGCAACTGGAGCCCACCATCGACCTGATCGCCGGCGAGCCCGAGCCGGCGCTCTCCGAGAACGCGCTGCGCGTGCTGGAGAAGCGGTACCTGAAGAAGGACGAGTCCGGGAAGGTGATCGAGACCCCGCGGGAGCTGTTCTGGCGGGTCTCCTGGAACCTCGCCCAGGCGGACGCGTACTACGGCGGGACCCGGGAGGCGGTGATCGAGCGGGCGAGGACGTTCTATCGGATGCTCGCGGCCCTCGAGTTCCTGCCGAACTCCCCGACCCTGATGAATGCGGGGCTGGAACTGCAGCAGCTCAGCGCGTGCTTCGGGGCGGGGACGCCGATCAGCACGAAGGACGGCCCGAAGCCGATCGAGGAGGTCCGGACTGGGGATCTCGTCTTGACCCACCTGGCAAGGTACCGCCCGGTCCTCGCGACGATGCGACGCGAGGCCTCCGTGCGCCGAATCAAGATCCACCGCCTCCCCGCGATGTTCGCGACGGAGGACCACCCGTTCCTCACACCGGAGGGATGGGTGCGCGCCGGCGATCTCGCGGGCCGCTACGTCCGCCTCGGTGGGACCGCCGAGCCGGTCGCGCGGACGATGATCGAATTCGAGGAGGGGGTTAGCGGGCAGCTCGTCGTCGTAGGGGTCGGGGTGGGCAATACGTCGGGGATGCAGGCGGAATACCTGCCCGCGAACGCGAGTGTGCGGCCGTTGTCCGTCGTGCTCGGTGGGACCCTCATGTACGTCCCGGACGGCGCCTACCCCGTGGAATCCGTCGAACCCGTCGACGGCGTCACTACCGTGTACAACTTGGAGGTGGAGGAGGACAACACGTACGTCGCGAACGGCGTCGTCGTGCACAACTGCTTCGTCCTGCCGGTGGAGGACAGCCTCTCGGGGATCTTTCAGACATTAAAGGAATCGGCTGCAATTCATCAATCGGGCGGAGGAACCGGTTTTTCCTTCTCCCGGCTCCGTCCGAAAGGGGACTTTGTCCGGTCGACGACCGGAGTCGCTTCCGGGCCCGTGTCGTTCATGAAGATTTTCGACGCGGCCACGCAGGAGATCAAACAGGGCGGGAAACGTCGTGGCGCGAACATGGGGATTCTGCGGGTGGACCATCCCGACATCCTCGATTTCATCACGTGCAAGGACGACATCCGCGAGATTACGAACTTCAACATCAGCGTCGCGGTGACGGACCGTTTCATGGAGGCGGTCGCAAAGGGCGAGAAGTACGACATCATCAACCCCCGCACGGGAAAGGTCGTGAAGCAGCTCGACGCCCGCGAGGTGTTCGAGAAGATCGCGCACCAGGCGTGGAAGAACGGCGAACCCGGCCTGTTTTTCATCGACGAGACGAACCGGCGGCAGAGCTGCAATCACATCGGGGAGATGGAGGCGACGAACCCGTGCGTGGCGGGGGACACGATGGTGTCGACCGAGCGCGGGCTCGTGTCAATCGAGGAGCTTGCCCGTCGATACTCCAACGGAGGTATCTCGATCGTGACGGATCGGAGAGTGCCCGCGGAGGTGGTGACGGAAGCCAACGGTTTGCTCCTTGCTTCCGGCGACCAAGCCGAGCGTGGCACTCGCCTGGGACCGATTGCAGGCGCGTGGTCGTCGGGGGTCAAGCCGGTGTGGCGGGTGGTGACGAAGTCGGGGCTCGAGCTGTGCGCTACCGCCGATCACAAGGTCTTGACGACAGAGGGCTGGGTGGCCGTCGAAGGCTTGGAGCCGGGACGACACCGACTCCTGATTCAGTCAGGTCCCGGAGCCTTCACGGAGGAACGATCGCTTCCGTTCCAGCCGCCCAATGTCTACATCGGGGGAAATGGGAAGACGACCAGGCTAAGTCTTCCGGGGGAGTGGTCTCGCGAGCTAGGACTTGTCCTCGGTTGGCTTGTCGGAGACGGTTGGATCCGGTCCGGCGACAAGAACTGCCGGGTGGGCTTCACGTTCTCCCGAGACGACGCACCAATGTTCGCGACGCTCAAGCCGATTCTCAACGCGTGGTATGGGCGGCAGATCCGCGGCGTCCAACGAGCGAATGGGGTCTACGATTTGTCCTATCACTCGCGGTACTTCGTCGACTTCTTCGAGCGGCTCGGAGCGAAGCCCGTAGATTCGGGAGACAAAGAGGTCCCGGCCTCGCTTTTCGAAGCGCCGAAAGATGTTGTCGTCGCATTCCTGCAGGCGATCTTTACGGCGGACGGAACCGTGCGCGACCATCCCGCGGGAAACAGCTCTTGGTTGGCGCTGACCTCCCGGAGCCGAAAATTGTTGCAGGGCGTGCAGCTCCTACTGTTGAATCTGGGTATCCGAGCTAGGATTCTGAACCGAAGTCGTCCCCCGCGAAGCGGGTTGTTCCACTATACGACGAAGGATGGACAGCCGAGAACATATGGGTCCGACGGCGTGTTGTATGAGCTTGCGATCTTCGGCGCTGGACGAGAGCAATTCCGACAAGAAGTTGGCTTTTTGGATGAGAAGCAGGCTCGACTGTCCTCGGTGCGATTCCACGGTTTCCGCGAAAGGAAGTCCGACGATCTTCTCGTCGAGAAAGAGTTCGTCGGAGACCGCGGCGTATACGATCTTACGGAGCCGATGTCCCACTCGATGATTTGCGGGGGGACAATTGTAGCAAATTGCGGCGAGCAGCCCCTCTTACCGTACGAGTCCTGCAACCTCGGCTCAATCAACCTAGAGAAGCACATGGTCCGCGGGAAGGGCGGCACGTGGGACGTGGACTGGAAGAAGCTCGAGCGGACCGCCCGCACCGCCGCCCGGATGCTCGACAACGTCGTGGACATGAACAACTACCCCGTGAAGCAGATCGAGGAGATGACGAAGGCCACCCGGAAGATCGGCCTCGGCATCATGGGCTTCGCCCGGATGCTGTTCATGCTCGAGGTCCCGTACGACAGCCCGGAGGGCGTCGCGTGGGGGAAGCGGGTGATGAAGTTCGTCGAGGAGATCGGGTACGACGAGAGCACGCGGCTCGCGGAGGAGCGCGGCCCGTACCCCGCGTGGGAGGGGTCCCAGCACTGGAAGGCGGGCATCAAGGTCCGGAACTCGTACGTCACGACGGTCGCGCCGACGGGGACCCTGTCGATGATCGCGGACACGTCCGGCGGGTGCGAACCCGAGTTCTCCCTCCTCTGGTTCAAGCGGGTGATGGACGGCACGGAGCTGCCATACTTCCTCGACTACTTCGAGGAGGTCGCGAAGCGGGAGGGGTTCTGGACCCCGGACCTCGTGCAGCGGATCCAGGAGAACCAGGGCCGGGCCCGCGGGCTGAAGGGCGTGCCGGAGAAGTGGCAGAAGGTGTTCGCCGTGTCCTTCGACGTCTCCCCGGAGTGGCACGTCCGGATGCAGGCCGCCTATCAGGACCATTGTGACGCGGCCGTGTCGAAGACCTGTAACCTGCCGCGGGAGGCGACCGTGGAGGACGTGAAGAAGGCGTACCACCTCGCGTACGACCTGAAGTGCAAGGGGATCACCGTGTACCGCGATGGCTCGAGGGACGACCAGGTCCTGAACGTCGGGATCGCGGAGGCGAAGGGCGCAGCGACGAAGACGGAGACGGTTCAAGCGACCGCGCTCGCCGGGGTCACGCGCCCCCGCCCGCGGCCGGACACGATCCAGGGCCGCACCCAGAAGATCCTCACCGGGTACGGTCCCCTGTACGTGACGATCAACGAGGACGACAACGGCCTGTTCGAGACGTTCGTGCAGATCGGCCGTGGCGGCGGGTACACCGCCTCGTTCTCGGAGGCCCTCGGGAGGCTCGTGTCCCTGTGCCTCCGGTCCGGCGTGCCGGTGGACGAGATCATCGACCAGCTCGAGGGGATCCGGAGCCCGCGGCTCGCGATCGACCACGGGGAGCGGGTGTTCTCGATTCCGGACGCGATCGCGAAGGCGGTGAAGCGCCACATCGGCGCGCAGAAGGCAGGGGTGATGGCCCCCGTGGAGTCGTACGACGCGGAGGCTGTTTCCGTCCACGTGGACGACGAGCTCGAGAAGGAGTCCCAGACCTCCGACCTCGTGAAGCGGGGGCTGAACCCGGAGTGCCCGGAGTGCGGGCGGTCCCTCGTCCTCGAGGAGGGGTGCGCGAAGTGCCGCCACTGCGGGTACTCGGAGTGCTGAGGCGGCGGCTCGCAACC
>JAIBJG010000088.1 GCA_020029475.1 Methanobacteriota archaeon
GGGCCCGTCGGGCCCCGACCCTCACGCACAGCGCCATCGGTCCGCGTTCGCCGCAAGGGTGAAGGCCGACGGCTGTCCCCTATTTCGAGGCCGCCTTGATCTTCTCGTACCGCTCCCGGTACAGGCGCTCGCACGAGGTGCAACAGAGGTAGTGTAGGCGACCGCCCAACCGGATCCGGATCGGGACGCCCTCGATTGCTTGCCCGCACTCGAAACAGTTAGGGGTGGCGGAAACCCCGTCCACAATCACCGCCCGCGGGGCATCCTTCAGGGCCTTCGAGGCGACGTGGGACTCCATCGACAGCACCCCCGGAATCCCCTGGACTTTCCGGAGGAACGGTCGGAGGGCGTCGGCCCTGCGGAGGACCGCCTCCGCGACGATGCGGGAGCCTGCAGACTTGACCGTCCAACGGACCTCCGGGAGCTTCGCGATCGCGGTCCCGACCGTGTCCGCGTTGGCGGGGGACGAACGCGCGATCAGGACGACGCGGACCTGCTTCAGCCGCTCCGGTTCCACCGCGGCGTGGAACCCCGTGATGATCCCGAGATGGATGAGGTTCGAGACCCTCGAGCTGATCGTCGGCGCGCTCACCCTGATCCGGCGCGCGAGCGCGCGGTACGAGAGGCGCGCGTCCTCCTGGAGGGCCCGCAGGATCTCCACGTCCGTCTTGTCGAGTTCCATGGCGGGGAACCCAGCCCACGGCGGGGGTTAAGCTTTACGTTTGTAAAGCGGAGGAGGGATGACCCCGCGCGCATCGGACGCCCGAGGACCGAGCGATGGCCGTGGACCCAGTGTGCGGCATGTACGTGGACGAGGCGACATCCACGCTGAAGGCGGTCGTCGGCGGAAGGACGTACTACTTCTGCTCGACGACGTGCATGGAGACGTTCCTCGAGCCTGAGCAGGAGCGCATGCGGCTCCGGTTCCTCGTCCTCGTCTCCTTCGCGCTCGGCATCCCCGCGTTCGTCCTCTCCCTCGCGATGGAGCTCCGGTGGACCCCGGACCCATGGATGGTGCCACTCACGTTCGTCGTGTTCCTCCTCACGACCCCCGTCCAGTTCGGGCCCGGGATGCGGTTCTATCGCGGGACCCTGGATGCGATTCGGAACAGGAGCGCGAACATGGACGTGCTCATCGCGATGGGCACGACCGCGGCGTGGGGGTACAGCACCGCAGTCCTCGTCGCCCTCGTTCTCGGGGTGAACGTGGATCCGTCCACGTACTACGACACGGGCGCGATCATCATCGCGCTGATCCTCCTGGGGAAGTACTTCGAGGAGCTCGCGAAGGGGCGCGCCTCCGAGGCGCTCCGCAAGCTGATGGACCTCCAGCCCCGCACCGCGAAGGTCCTCCGGGACGGGAGGGAGGAGGAGGTCCCCGTGGAGCTCGTCCAAGAGGGGGACATCGTCGTCGTCCGACCCGGGGAGCGGATTCCCGTCGACGGCGTGATCGCGGAGGGCTTCGCGTCGATCGACGAGTCGATGATCACGGGGGAATCGATTCCTGTGGACAAGGCCGCGGGGGACCCCGTGATCGGGGCGACGATCAATCGCTCCGGCCTCCTAAAGGTCCGGGCCACGAAGGTCGGCAAGGACACGACCCTCTCCCAGATCATCCAGCTCGTGGAGGACGCGCAGGTCTCCCGCGCGCCGATCCAGCGGATCGCAGACCGCGTCGCCGCCGTCTTCGTCCCCGCCGTGATCGCGGCGGCCACGATCGCCGCCCTCTACTGGTACGCCCTCGGGTTCGCCGCGTGGCGGGCGACCCTCCAGGCATACGGCCTCGACGGCCCTCTCACGTCCGCGCTCTTCGTCTTCGTGGCGGTGATCATCATCGCGTGCCCCTGCGCCCTCGGGATCGCGACCCCGACCGCGATCATGGTCGGCACCGGGAAGGGCGCGGAGCTCGGAATCCTGATCAAGGGCGGGGAGTACCTCGAAAAGGCGGAGCGGCTCACCACGATCGTGTTCGACAAGACGGGGACCCTCACAAAGGGGCAGCCCTCCGTCACGGACGTCGTGCCGATCGCGGGCACCCCCCCGGAGCGGGTCCTCGAGCTCGCCGCGTCCGCGGAGAAGGGCTCGGAGCACCCCCTCGGGCAGGCGATCGTTCGGCGGGCCACGGAGGCGGGCCTCCGGGTCCGGGACGCCGCGGACTTCGAGGCGATCCCGGGCCAGGGGATCCGGGCGACGGTCGATCGCGCCTCCGTCCTCCTGGGGAACCGACGCTTGTTGAGGGACGCGGGGATCCCCCTGGACGCGGCGGAGCCGGTCCTTGAGCGCCTCGAGCGGGAGGGCAAGACCGCGATGCTCGTCGCGGTCGAAGGCCGTTTGGCGGGGGTGGTCGCGGTCGCGGACACCCTGAAGGATCACTCCGCCGCGGCGGTCCCGGCCCTGAAGCGGATGGGGCTGAAGGTCGTCATGCTCACCGGGGACAACCCGCGGACCGCGGGGGCGATCGCCCGGGCGCTCGGAATCGACGAGGTCCTCGCGGAGGTCCTCCCGGGACAGAAAGCGGAGAAGGTCCGGGAGCTCCAGGCCCGGGGCGAGGTCGTCGCGATGGTCGGGGACGGGATCAACGACGCCCCCGCCCTCGCGCAGGCGGACGTAGGGATCGCCCTCGGGAGCGGGACGGACGTCGCGATGGAGGCGGGGGGAGTCGTCCTCCTGAAGGACGACCTCCGGGACGTCGTCGCCGCAATCGAGCTGAGCAAGAGGACGGTCCGGAAGATCAAGACGAACCTGTTCTGGGCGTTCGCATACAACACGGCCTTGATCCCGGTCGCGGCGGGGGTCCTCGTGGCGTTCGGCGTCCTCCTCGACCCGATCCTCGCAGGGGCAGCGATGGGCTTCAGCTCCGTGTCCGTCGTCACGAACTCCCTCACCCTGAAGAAGTTCCGACCCCGCCTGTGAGCGGGACGAAGCGAAGTCTCCCGGTCAAGTCTTGGGGACCCACATGCTTATTCTCTGTGCGCGATTCGCCCCAGCCCTGTGACGCAACCAGCTCCGGGGGAAACGAGGCGACAACGATGGCGAAGGACCCAATCTGCGGGATGATGGTAGACGAGAGGAACGCGAAGTTCACGTCCGTGCACGGCGGGAAGACGTGGTATTTCTGCTCGTCCGGATGCAAGGCGACGTTCGAGAGGAACCCCTCCCGCTACGCGAAGTGAGCGGCACCTGTCGGCCCCCGCAGATGGTTCCGCGGATGATGTCCTCGGCACAAGATTCATCTACGGGGGCCGGGGTTGTCGGGCCATGGACGCGCTCCGCGAGGTCTGGACGAAGATGCGATGGAGCAAGGCCCTACTCGTGATGTTGGGACTGAACGCCTTCTGGGTCGCCGCACTGTTCGCGGCGCCCCTCACGATCGCACCCGGGACGTTCGCGTTCAAGACCGGGGGTGCCAACGTCGTGGACCACTGGGACCTGTACGCGGCCCCCCAGTTCAACTGGTTCGCGAAGGTGATCTACACCGTCGGGGACGCGCAATGCCACCAGATGGACACCCGGTCCCTTTGGATCAACGGGAACCAGCTCCCGATCGATTCCCGGATGACGAGCATGTACATCTTCGGCGCCTTCGGCTTGTTCTGGGCGATGATGACCGCGCCCGCGGCGAGCGCGAGCCAGGGGATCGCGAACGGGTTCCCGGGGCGGATTCGCGGGTGGGCGGAGAAGGTCGGGGTCGAGAAGTTCGCGCTCCTCATCGTGTTCCTCGGGCTCCTTCCGGTCGGCGTTGACGGGTTCACGCAGTTGTTCGCGGCCGTGACCCACTACGAGAGCACGAACCCGATCCGGATCCTGACGGGCGTCCCTAGCGGCCTCGTGGCGGGGCTGCTCCTCGGAATGATGATGAAGGCGATCAAGCAGTTCGACGTCGAGTATCGCGGCGTGCGAGCGAAGTCCTCCATGGCGACGTCGGACAAAGAGTAATAAGCCCGCCCCTGTTGCGACCCCCGTGCCGAAGAAAGACAAGGGCAAGGAGTGGACGCCGCCCGAGTTCGACGAACTCGAGTTCATGAAAAAGGAGATGCGGGCGGCGAAGTCGACGATCATCGTCGTCCTGTGGACGCTCCCCGCCGCCCTCATCAGCTTCGGGCTCACGTTGGCGGGCGTTGCCGTCGTCGCGGGCTTCGCGGGGATCGGGATGATGTTCCTGCTGAAGTGGATCCTCCCGCTCCTGAAGGTGGACATCTCGGTGTACAAGCGGAAGGATTGGATCGGCCACGGGGCGACGTTCTTCTTCAGCTGGCTCGCGTTCTGGATCCTCCTCCTTAATCCGCCCTTCGCGGATCTCACGAACCCGGTGATTCTCTCGGTCTCTGTGGACTCGATCCCCCGACAATGCGGGCTAGTCATGGAATCGAACGCTACCGCCGCCGTCTCCGTGCGAGCGGGGGACAATGTCGCGGTCACGCTCGTGAAGGCGGGGGCCCTGGACTTGACCCCACAGGGAGGGACGTGGGTTGGGAACCTCCCAAAGGGGGCAGACTATTCAATCGTCGCCTACGACGGCGCGGGCCACGCCTCGGTTCCGTGCCTGCTCCAACTTCGGTAATCCTAGCGCTCCCACGGGAAACGCTTGTCGTAGAACGCTGTCAAGACCCCGGCATACGGCTTCCGGATCGCGTCAGCGTCGACCCGGATCCTGAGCCCCCGCTTCGCGGTCCTGTCGAGGTCCCGCCCCAGGCTGAGGGTCCGGAAGTCCTTCGTCAGAAGGGCCGCGGCATCGATGGCCCCCCGCCAGATCTCCACGATCCATCGGTCGCCGCGGATGTACGGCCCCGCCACGCGACGCGCCGACTTCCGCCATTTGCGGAGGAAGTCATCCGCGTTCTTCACCCAGACCGGGGGTCCGTCGTGGATCTCGACCTTCGGGAGGAGGAACACCTCGAACTCCAGGATGACGAGGACCTCGGGACCTTCAATCCCGGACCACGAACTCATCACCGTGAACCCGTGCCGGTGGAGGAGGTCGAGAATCCCCTTGTGGGCCTTCCGCACCTGGGGGTAGGAGACGTCCTCCGTGATCCTGGGAGCGGGGATCGAGACGACGATGAGGTGGGTCGCCCGTCGGGCGACTGCGGACTTCAGGCGGGACAGCGGCAGGGCCGACAGCGGGCGGGGAAAGAAGAATCGGTCAGAGGGCTTCGCGAGGTACTCCCGCGAGGCGTGGACGAACGTCGCGAGCTGCTCAGAGGAGACCGCGCTCGCTACGTTGCGATTGCCGTCCACAGGGTCCACGACGACCAAGGGCTCGCTGAACGGCCGGGTGGCGGGGGTCTCGAACTCAATCTTCGTCCCGAGTCGCAACGAGTTCGCCGCCTGGAGGACGCCGCGGAACGACCCGAACTTCAGCACGAGGAGCTCGCAAAGATAGCCGGAGAAGCCGCGGATCTTCGCCTCCGCCCCATAGATGCCGATGCCCGCGGTCCACGCCTTCAGCAGTCGGACTTCTGACGCCTGGTCCTCCTGCAGGTGCCCAAGGACATAGTCGACGTGGAGCGGAGTCCGGTCCACCGCGGACAGCCTCTGGGTCGCGTCCGTGATCCGGTAACAGGGGACGACCTCCACCTCGAACCCATGGTACCATCCGCGGGTGTACGGGTGCTCCGCGTACATCCGGACGGGTCGCTCGAGGATGTCCCCGAGGGCGAGCCCCTCCTTCTCGAGAACCTCCCGGGGGACGTCGGGCCTGAACGCGACGAACATGTCGATCTCGGGCTCGTGGAGGTGGACGCCCTTCGCGACGCTCCCGACGAGGATCGGCTTCGCGTCCAGGCCGCGGGCCGCGATGCGTTCCGATAGGCGCTGCTTCAGCTCGCGGACGACCTCGCGGAGGCGGGCCTCCTCCTCTTCTGTCGGGAGGATCTTCTTGAGGACGCGGGCCTCGACCGGCTCCATCGC
>JAIBJG010000089.1 GCA_020029475.1 Methanobacteriota archaeon
CTTGTTCTCCACGACGACGCGGTCCTCCTCGAAGATCCGGACGTCCGCCCCGGAGGCGATGACCGCGTTCGCCTCGTCCTCGATCCGCTTCAGGTCCTCGGGGGTGAGGTCCGCGGGCTGGAAGTCGATCCGGCTCCGGTCCGCGTGGATCTGGTTCCCCACCGTGCGGGCCGCGTAGATCCGGAACACGAGCCCGGAGATCAGGTGCTGGGACGTGTGCATCCGCATGTGCGCGTACCGCCGCTCCCAGTCCACGATACCATGGACGTCGTCCGTGGAGGGGATCCGGTCCACGACATGGCGGACGACGCCCTTCTCCTTCGTCACCCGGAGCACCTTCGCGTCCCCGCTCTCCCATCGAAGGACCCCCGTGTCGTACGGCTGGCCCCCGCCCTCCGCGTAGAATAGGGTCTGGTCGAGAATCACAAAGTCCGGTCCGCGCTCGAGCACGCGGGCGTCGAACTCCCGGAGGTAGCAGGGGTCGGGGTCCTGCCCCCTCCGTTCCTCCATGTACAGGACGCGGGTCGCCGCCATCGAGTCTCGCGGGAGCGGATGAGGGTCTATAAACGAATCGATGTCGGGCCCCCCGGTCCGCCTTGTCGCGCGCGTCGGGGGGCGGTCCCCTCTGACCGTGGCGTGACGCTTAACTACCTCCCGTCCGATGGCGCTCTAGGGGAGCGGGGGGCCTCGGATGCGAGCGGCTCGTTGGACGGTGGTCATTCTCCTTGCCCTCGTCGGCTTCGGCGTCACGCCGGCCACCGGGGCCCCGGCGCCCGAGTTCTCGTGGATCGACGAGTTCGGCACCCCGTTCACGGACGCCGCGTACGGGATTGCACTCGACCCGTCCGGAGAGATCGTCGTAGGCGAGACGGACGGCACCCTCGCGGGGCCGTCGAACGCCGGGGGCTCCGACGCCTTCGTCCGGAAGTACGACGCCTCCGGAACGCCGCTATGGACCCGCCAGTTCGGCACCTCCGCGGACGACACAGGGTGGGACGTCGCGTGGGATGGGACCGGCGTGTACGTCATCGGGGGGACCGGAGGAGCGCTCCCGGGGCAGACCTGGGCGGGCGCGCAGGACGCCTTCGTTCGGAAGTACGACGCGGCGGGGACGGAGATGTGGACCCGGGAGTTCGGCAGCGCGGTCCGAGACTGGCCGTCCGCGATCGTCCTCCACCCGACGGGCGTCTACGTCGCGGGGCTCACGTTCGCCACCCTTCCGGGACAGGTGAGCGCCGGCAATCAGGACGCGTTCCTCCGGAAGTACGACACGAACGGGAACGAGATCTGGACCCGCCAGTTCGGGACCGCGTGGTGGGAGGGAGTCGATAGCGCCCGCGCGGACGCCACCGGAGTCTACGTGTCGGGCTCCACGGACGGGGCCTTCCCGAACGAGACCGCGGCGGGGAACTACGACATCTTCGTCCGCAAGTACGACCACGGCGGGAACGTCCTGTGGACCGACCAGTTCGGCACCCCGGCGTCCGAGTCGGCCGGGGGCATGGGGGCGGACGCCTCCGGCATCTACGTGTCCGGCGACACGTTCGGAACGCTCCCCGGGCAGGTCTCCCAGGGCGCGGCCGACGCGTTCCTCCGGAAGTACGACACCGCGGGCACGGAGCTGTGGACCCGACAGTTCGGTACCCTCACGTACGATGGCGGGAACGCCGTCGTCGCCGCCGCGTCGTCCGTCTGCGTGGCGGGCTGGACGCACGGCTCCTTCCCCGGGTATTCGAACGGCGGCGACGCGGATGTCTTCGTGCAGGCGTACGACACCGCGGGCACGGAGCTGTGGACCCGCCAGTTCGGGACCGCGGGGTTCGACGTGGCCTGGGGGGTCGCCCATGACGGGACATTCGCGTACGTCGCGGGACTCGCAACCGGCGACCTGCCCGCCCGTGCCTCGGCCGGCGGTCAGGACGCGTTTGCGATGCGGCTCGGTGGCACCCCCTCCGTCTCCGTCTCCCCCGCCTCCCTCTCGTTCGGGGCCGTGGAGATCGGATCGAACCGGACGATGAACGTCACCGTCTCGAGCATCGGAACCGCCTTCGCCGCAATCACGGACGTCTCCCTTCTCTCGGGGTCCGCGGGGTTCTCCTTGGATGCCCCGCCGACCGTCCCCCGGTACATGCCCCAGCAGACATCCACCGAAATTCCGATCACGTTCGCGCCGTCTGCACCCGGCGCCGTCTCGGACACCCTCCGGATCTCCATGAACGACCCCGCGCGCAGTGTCGTGGACATCTCGCTCTCAGGGACGGGGGTCGTCGTCCCCCGGATCGACGTCACCCCCTCCTCCCTCCCGGTGGGGAACGTGGAGCTCGGGAATTCCATGGCGGGCACGGTCCAGATCCGCAGCGTTGGGTCCGCGAGCCTGACCGTGACTGCAGTCTCGCTCGCCTCGGGGACGACGGGCTTCGGTCTGCCCTCCCCGCCCGCGGTTCCGCTATCGATCCCGCCCGGTGGGAGCGTCGATGTCTCCGTCCGGCTCGCCCCTACGGGGGCCGGACCCGCCACCGACGAGCTCCGCATCTCGAGCGACGACCCGAGCCGCGGACTCGTGACCGTTCCGCTCGGCGGGACGGGCGTGGATACGACCGCGCCTGCGATCGCGCACACGCCGCCGAGTGCGGTCCACGTCGGGGAAGTGATTCTAATCGAGGTCACCGTCACGGACCTTGGCGGGATTGCCGAGGTCACCCTGCACTACCGAGGGACGCAGGATTCCGCATTCACCGCACTGACCCTCGCACGGTCGTCCGGCGACACGTACACCGGCTCGATTCCCGGACAATCGGTCCCGGGGGACGTCTCCTACTACCTCGTCGCGCGGGACGCCGCAGGGAACGAGGCGAGGATGCCCGCGACGGGGGAGCACAGCATCCAGGTTGTGGAGTCGCCTCCAGGTGGCGGGACGACTTCATCACCGGATCTACTTGTGCCCGCGCTTCTCATCGCCCTCGTGGCCGCGGTCTTGGGCGGCGCCGCGGCGGTGGCGGCGCGCCGGCGGAGGCGGGCGCGCGGGGAACCGCGCTCCCCGCCCCGGTGACGGAAGGCGGCCTAGGACTTCCCCAGGACGGATCGGGCGATGACGAGGCGCTGGACCTCGGATGTGCCTTCGTACAATTCGGTAATCCGCTGGTCGCGGTACAGCTTCTCGACGACGTAGTCCTTGATGAACCCGTACCCGCCGTGGATCTGGACGGCCGCGTCCACGGCCCGGTGGGCGGCCTCGCTCGCGAACAGCTTCGCGGCGCTCGACTCGTACGTATGCTTCACGCCCCGGTCCTTCATCCACGCTGCCCGGTACGTGAGGATCCGGGCCGCGTCGATCTCCGTCGCCATGTCCGCGAGCTTCCACTGGATTGCCTGGAACTCCGCGATCTTCGAGCCGAACGCCTCCCGCTCCAGGGAGTACTTCAGGGACTCCTCGAGGGCCCGCTGCCCGATCCCGAGGGCCTGCGCCGCGATCCCGATCCGCCCGCCGTCGAGGGTCGCGAGGGCGATGTTGAACCCCTTCCCCTTCGTCCCGAGGAGGTTCCCCGCCGGGATCCGGCAGTGGTCGAACCCCAGGGTCATCGTGTCGCTCGCGCGGATCCCCATCTTGTCCTCCTTCTTCAGGCGGGTGAAGCCGCGCGCGTCCGTCGGGACGAGGAACGCGGAGATGTCATACTTCTCCGACCCCGTGCGGGCGTACACGACGACGAGGTCCGCATCGTGGGCGTTCGTCACGAACTGCTTCGTGCCGTCCAGGATCCACTCCTTGCCCTCGAGCTTCGCGGTCGTCCGCATCGCGGCCGCGTCGGACCCGCTCCCGGGCTCCGTGAGCGCGTACGCGCCGAGCTTGGCCCCCCTCGCGAGGGGCACGAGCCACTCTCGCTTCTGCTCCTCCGTCCCGAACGTCAGGATCGGGTCGCACACGAGCCCGTTGTTCACCGCCGCGATCACGCCCGCGCTCGCGTCCACCCGGCTGAGCTCCTCGATCACGATCGCGTAACAGATCCCGTCGAGGCCCGCCCCGCCGAACTTCTCCGGGACAAACACGCCGAGGAGGCCTAGGCCCGCCATTTTCGTCGCCCAGTGGCTCGGGACCTCCTGGCTCTCGTCGTACTTCCGGGACTCGGGCGCGATCTCCCGTTCCGCGAAGTCGCGGACCATCTTGCGGGTGAGGTCGTGGGTCTCGGACAGGGAGAAGTCCACGGGGCCATCGAAGGGGTCCGGAGGCTTAAAGGTTCAGCCACGCGCGAGCGATGCGGTCCGCTTCCGAGTCGTCGCGGGCGGCCGGGCCTTCAAACGGCGGGTCCCGAACAGCCTGCGGTACCACTGCTCCCCGTATTCCGTGAGGCGGTAGTGAGACGTCTCTTTGCTCCGCCGGACGTAGCGGAACTCAACGAGTCCCGCTGCCTTCAGCAGGGCGAGATGGTACGCGGCGAGGCCCGTCTTCACTCCGAGCCGCCTCGCAAGTGCGTTGAAGGCAATGTCGGGCTCGTCGTGGAGGATTCGGTACGCGAGGAGTCGCGTCCGGTTGTCTAGGGCCCCGTACACCATGAGCTGTTCCGCTTCCGTGTCGGTGAGGGGCCTGAGCGGCTTCGGCCTCCGTCTCATGGCACGGCAACGATTGATTACTTAGTATAATAATCTTTACTTGATGCCGAGCGCCTTTGCTTGTCGAAACCGTTCGGAGAGGAGGACGACCAGATCCTCGGGCGTGGGGATTCGAACCCGCCCGGAGTCTCCGACTGCGTAGACGTGGCCATGGAGGGCGAGATGCGTCAAGTAGGCGTCCGTGAGATAGCTTGTCCGGGCGCCATACACCGGGTGGTAGGCAGGGGATACGAGGATCCGGAGCTTCGGTGCAACTCGTGGCAACGCTCGCAGCTGGCCGAACTCGAGCGCGGATCCCCAGGACTCAACGTGGATGAACACTAGGTGTGTGCCCGCGTCCGAGAGCACCGCCTCCTCCGCTAACGACGGCCCGACGGACCGCGGAAAGTCGTCCTCCGGGACGAGCGCGGCAATCCGGAGGCCGCGGAGGGTCTTGGCTAGTCTCCTCCGTGCGGAGAGTCCATGGCCCCCCGCACCTAGGAGGGCGACGACCACGTTTGTGCGGCGGACCCGCCGCTCGAGCCGATTCCGCAGGTCTCGTAGCTTCCGTGCGCCAACGTTTCCCTTTGGGACTCCTGTCATCACGATCTCTCGGAGGACGTCTGATGCGTCGGGTAGCATCTGTTTGGCGGGGGGAGGTGGCCGAAGGCATGCCGATGGCCCGAAGTGTTCATCCCCCATCCTCGCATCCGACTTGCCGATGCCCGGCGTGGAGCTGACCCCCCTCGAGACCCCGGACGCGGAGGCGTACTGGCGGGTTTTCCTCGCGGGCCGCACGGACGTCCCGACGACGGACCCCCGGATCCACATCGACCGCTACCTTGCCCTCCCGCTGGACGAGCAGAAGACGTACCACGTGTACAAGGAGGGGCGCCGGATCATCGGGACCGTCCGCCTCGCGGGGAACTTCATCGGGACGTTCTCGATCCTCCCGGACGAGCGGCGGTGGACCCGGGACGCGATCCTCCTCGCGACGACACCAATCCTCGAGGGCGGAGCGGACCGGATCGTCGCAAGCCTCGAGGACTCGTACCTCCCGGACTTCGAGAAGCTCGGATTCTCGGAGCGGTTCTCCCGGATTCGCATGGAGGCGCCCTTGACGAAGGCGGACCCGCCCGCTGTCTCGATGTCCCACCCCGAGATTACGGACCTCGAGGACATCATGCGGTTCCTCATGGGCGCCTACGAGGGTCACATCGAGCAGACGTTCGGGATGCACGTCGGGACGGAGG
>JAIBJG010000090.1 GCA_020029475.1 Methanobacteriota archaeon
CCGGATGTTCGGCAGGTTCAGGAGCTTCTGGACGAGCCGGTCGAGTCCGAGCCCCCACCCGCCGTGGGGGGGCATTCCGTACCGGAACGCGGACAGGTAGAACTCGAAGTCCGCAGGGTCGAGGCCCCGCCTCTTCATCGCGTCGAGGAGCACGGGGTAGCGGTGTTCACGTTGACCGCCGGAGGCCATCTCGTCCCCCTTGAACTCGAGGTCGAAGGAATACGAATACTCCGGCTCCTCGGGCTTCGCCATCACGTAGAACGGTTTCACGTCGGTCGGGTACTCCGTGAGGAAGAACATCTCGTGGCCCTCTCCCTCCATGGCGCGGCCCAGGATCTTCTCCGCCTCCGTGTCGATGTCGTCCCCGTCCCGGATCCGCTTCCCGTGCTGGTTGAGGATCTCCAGGGCCTTGGCGTACGTGAGCCGGGGCAGCGGGGTTGGGGGGACCTTGTAGTCGACCCCGAGGATCTCCATGGCGTCCTTCCCCTGCGTGCGGACGGAGGCGATCGCCCCCACGACGACCTCCTCCAGCAACCGGAGCACGTCCTCCTGATGCTCGATCCACGCGACCTCTGCGTCGAAGCTCGTGAACTCCGTGACGTGCCGGACCGTGTCCGAGGGCTCCGCGCGGAACGCGGGCCCGATCTCGTACACGATGTCGAGCCCCGTCCCCATCAGCATCTGCTTGTACAGCTGGGGGCTCTGGGACAGGAACGCCCGCTTCCCGAAGTACGCGGTCTCGAACAGGGTCGCCCCGCCCTCCGCGCCCGCGCCCGCGAGCTTCGGGGTCTGGACCCCTGTGAACCCGCGACCGTCGAGCTCTCGGCGGAGGGCGGTCTCGAGGAGGTGGCGCACGCGGAAGATCGCCCGCACCGCGGGCTTCCGGAGGTCGAGCGTCCGGTTGTCGAGGCGGGTGTCGAACTCCGCGCCGACCTTGTCGATGACCCCGAGGGGGAGGGGCGTGTCCGCGGGGGAGAGGACCTCGAGGCCCGTGGGCCGGAGCTCCCGCCCGTGGCGGTTCTCCTTCGTCTCGACGACCTTCCCGGTCACCTTCACGACGCTCTCCCGGGTGAGCTTCGTGAGCTGATGGAACAGCGCCTCGTCGCCCTTCTTCTTCGCGGTGACCTGGACCGTCGCGTCCCGGAGGCGGAGGAGCACGAACGCGATGCTCCCGAGGTTCCGGACGTCCTCCACCCACCCCCCGAGCTCGAGAGTGCCGCCCACCGGGGCGGCAAGGAACTCCCGGAGGGTGCGGGCGGGGAACCCCATGGCGGGCGCGTCGAACGCCGAGGCTCTATAATAGGAATCCCATGGGCTACTCGGAGGGCGGGAGGGTCGCGGCAGGGACCACGGCGTGGGGCACCGTCTTGGAGAACGGGACGGACACGGTGTGCGGGTACGCAATCTGCACGTTTGGCTCGTCCGAGACCTTCTCCAGGATCCGCTTCGTGACCTCGCTCTCGTAGTACCCCTTCCGGTACGCGGGGCAGAAGAAGACGACTCCGAGCTCGACCCAGGAGTCCTTCATCTTCCATCTGACCGTGGGCTCCTCGATCACGTACGTCGCGAGGTCCCGGAACTCGTATTTCGCCCGGACGGAGTCCTTGTTGTCCCGCATCAGGTCCCCCACGACCTCGTTCGCGGCCTCGAG
Organism: Methanobacteriota archaeon; assembly: GCA_020029475.1. Taxonomy (GTDB): domain Archaea; phylum Thermoplasmatota; class Thermoplasmata; order RBG-16-68-12; family RBG-16-68-12; genus EA-19. Next base: position 1,652 of record JAIBJG010000090.1, read on the forward strand.
GATGATGTCCTCCGCCCTCGGGAGGTTGCTCTCGTACGTGATCGAGACGAGGATCTCCGTCCAGATGAACGGGGTGTCCTTCGTGTAGTTGAACACGGCGGAGGTCATCACGCTCTTGTTCGGGATCGTCGCGTACCGGCCCGTGAACGTGTCCCGGCTCATCCACCCGCCGAACTCCCGGACCGTCGTGTTCATCGGGGAGATCGCAACGACGTACCCCTTCGTGTTGTTCACCTCGATCCGGTCCCCGAGCTTGTACACGCGCCGGGTGACGAGGATCGCCCACCCCACGCAGTTCAGCAGGGGCTCCTGGAGGATGAAGAGCACGACACCGAAGACGACCGCCCCGCCCAGGACGCCGATCTGAGCGAAGTTCCCCCCGAGGACGACGTACAGGGAGAACCCGAGGGCGCCGATCCACGCGATGTACCCGACGACCTGGAAGATCGAGAACACGTCCGCCTCCGTGCGGAAGCGGTCCCGCAGCCCCGCCTTGAACAGGGGCCGCATGATCTCCAGGAGGAGCTTCGTCCCGAGGAGGATTACGAGGACGAGGAGGAGGGGCTTCGTGCCCTCCAGGTCCACCTGCGGGGCCGGGATCCCCGGGATCACGAACGTGCCCGTGAGGAAGGCGAGGAGCCCGAAGACGAGGAGGAGCGCGGTGAGCCAGTAGGCGATGCTCACGCTCGGAGAACGGGTGGCGTGCGCCACGCCCTCGCCCAACGAAGGGCTCTCTATAAAAGCGGCCCGACGCCGTTCTCACACGTGAGAACCGCTCAGATCATGTCCGCGAACTTCGAGACGAGCTCGGGGTGGCGCTCCTTGATCACCTTGAGGATCGCGTGCACGCTGAGCTTCTCGATCCCCGCCGTCGAGAGCGTAAGGATGATCTTGTCGAAGTCCTCGTCCGTCAGGGTCACGAGCTTGTTCTTCGCCATCCAGTTCCGGTACAGGGTCTCCTCGAATTCCGCCCGCCATCCCGTTTCGTACGGCTGGAGGTCCTGTTTCGAGTACGACCCGCCCCGCTCCTTGATGTCCCCGAGGACCTTCCCGAGGATCATCCCGGCGAGGCATCCGTTCCCGATCCCGCCGCCCGTGATCGGGTCGATGTGGCGGGCCGCGTCCCCGACCATCGCGATCCCGTCCCGGACCGTCTCCTTCACCGGCGGGCACGTCGAGACGCCGCCCGTGACCATGTCGAGGAACTGGGCGTGCTTCATCCTCGGGTCCTTCTTGCAGAACGCGTCGAGGTACATCTTGAGGTCCATTTTGTTCTTCAGGCGGTCCAGGGAGATCCCGAGGCCCACGTTCGCGGTGCACTCGTCCTTCGGGAACACCCAGATGTACCCCGCCGGGGCGCACGTGCCGAGGAAGAACTCGCAGTAGTGCGGGAAGTCCGGGTCCGGGTCGATGTTCGTCAGGCGGTACTGGAGGGTCCCCGTGATGTCCCCCGCCTTCATCAGGGTCTTCATCCCCGCCCACCGGCCGACCTGGCTCTCGTAGCCGTCCGCGGCGACCACGCAGTCCGCCTCGATGTTGAACTCCTCCTCGAGCCGCTTCACGCGGACCCCCGTCACCCGTCCGTTGTCCTTCAGGAGCCCGACCGCGGTCGCCTTCACCCAGATCTCCGAGCCCGCCTTCGCGGCGAGTTTCGCGCACGCCTTGTCGAACGCGTCCCGCTCGAGGACGATGCCGACCTCGTTCCCGGCGTGCTTCTCGTCGATCTTGAGGACGTTCCCCGCGGGAGAGATGATCTTCGCCCCCTTCACCTCCTGGGCGACCCACTTGTTCTCGAACGGGATCCCGCAGTCGTCGAGGAAGTGGCGGGCGATCCCTTCGCCGCAGCGCACGGGAGATCCGATCTCCTGGCGCTTCTCGATCATCAGGGTGTTGCAGCCGCCGAGGGCGGCGTACCGCGCGGCGGAACTGCCCGCGGGCCCGGCGCCCACGACCACCACGTCGTACTTCAGCGCCATGTCCACCCTCCCATCGCCACCCGCCTTAAATGTCTTATCCGTGAAGCGGGCGCGGTCACGATGCCACGGACGGAGGGGCTCGGAGTCCTACTTCAACGAGGTGAGCTTGTGCCCGTGCGGGTAGTCGATCGCCCCGACCGGGCAGACCTTCACGCACATCCCGCACTGGGTGCAGTCCTCGTTGAAGGTGAGGTACACCTCGTTCAGGAAGATCGCGTTCGTCGGGCAGGTGCCGACGCAGGCCCCGCAGTGCATGCAGAGCATGTCGTCGATCGCCATGATGCCGTTGTCCCGGACGTTGGGACGCAGGGACACGAGCTCAGGTGGCATGCCGCTTCCGCCATTCCTCAATCGGGACCGCGAACTTCTTCTCGACTTCCTCGCGGAAGTTCGGGCCCGTGTTGTAGGCGCAGAACGGGATCACCTTGCCGTCCGGGGTCGCGTAGTGGATCACGCACCTCTTGACGCGCTCGATGTCGTAGTTGTAGTTGTCCTGGAAGTGCATGCCGCCCACGTACATCGTGCCCCAGGCGAAATCCGCGGCTCCCTTCTTGTCGCCCTTCGTGAACATCCGGTTCAGGATCTTCAGCATCTTGCCCAGGCCCATGTCTGCGGGCGCCTCGTCCTTCTTGAAGTGCTTCTTCAGGAGGCTCAGGGCCCGAATCTTAGACGTGAACTTGATCTTCTTGTCCCGGGTGTCCTGCGCGAGGAGCCACATGTCCTCCATCAGGCCCTCGACATCGATGAACCGCGTGATCGGCACGGGGTCCCGCCCGTTCTCGAGGAACAGGTACGACGCGAGGCCGCACGCGGGGTGGCTCGTGAACACGGTCTTCGGGCTCCCCGTCAGGGCGGACACGAGCTCCGAGATCGGCGCGACGAACGGCACAGGGTACCAGTCGTCCCGGGTCAGGAAGCCCGTCTGCTCCTCGAGGTCGTACGCGAGGTCGCTCAGGGTGTACCGCAGCTTCCTCCGGTCCTCCTCGGGGATCCGCCCCGTGAGGGACACGGGCTGGTAGTTCACGCCCTTCACAACGTCCCGGTTCTTGATCGCGAAGTTCAGGATGTCCCCGGCCTGGTCGTCGTTGAACGAATTCACCATCGTCGGGACGAGGCAGACCGTCGGGTGGTCCTTCTTCGCCTTGTCCATCTCGCGGACCTTCTCGATCACCTTCAGCTTGATGTCGAGCAGGGGCCGGCCGCGGGCCTTGATGTAGTTCTCCTCGCGGAGGCCGTCGAACTGGAGGTAGATCGTGTTCAGTCCCGCCTCGGCGACCTTCTCGAGGAAGCCCTCCTCGGTCGCGATCCGGATGCCGTTCGTGGCGACCTGGACCTGGCCGAAGCCCATCTCCTTCGAGGCCTTCACGATCTCCACGAACTGCGGGTAGATCGTGGGCTCTCCGCCCGCGAACTGGAGGGAGGTCACGGGGATCGGGCGCTGGGCCCGCAGGACCGCGAACTCGTAGATGATTTGCTCAAAGGTGGGCTCGAACACGTACCCGGCCGCGTTCGCGTTCGCGAAGCAGATCGGGCACTTCAGGTTGCACCGGTTCGTGAGGTCGATGTTGCACAGCGCGGTGTGGGAGTAGTGGAGGTTGCACAGGCCGCACTCGTACGGGCAGACCTTCGCGTCCACGATCGAGGGGTTCTCGAGGCCCACGCCGTCGAACGCCCAGTTCTCCGCCTTCAGGTACATCTCCGCGTCGGACCAGCACACCTCGTCGAATTCGCCGTGCTCCTTGCACGTCTTCTTCATCTTCAGGGCGCCGTCCCCGATGTACAGCGTGGCGGGGATGACCTTCAGGCACTCCGGGCACAGGCTCCCCGTGCGGCGGGGAAGGCCCTTGGACAGCTTCGAGGGCATCGTGACCATGGTTCCGGCGGATCGGGATTCGACGTACATGTTCCGAACCGCGCCAATCGCGTAGTCCGTGCCACAGAGGGACATTTCTTTACACCTTAGCCGGCGGATACTAGGGTCTGATAATAAGCCTAATGTAGTAAGTGCTACTACAAATCCGGGCTCGCGGGGAGTATATAAGGCCCAGCTTGGGGGTGCGGGATCGAGCGGAGGGCCTCGTCGAGGGACCGGAACGTCCTGTGGGGGAGTCGGGCAAGGTACTCGCTCGCGTGGACATTCCTCCC
>JAIBJG010000034.1 GCA_020029475.1 Methanobacteriota archaeon
CTGCGCGCGCTCGAGGGGGTGCGCGTCCCGACCCTCCGGAAGTGGCCTTGGCCCGACGCGAACGCGTTCTGCGTAAGCCTCTCCCATGACGTCGACGAGATCCGGTGGAGCTGGCGGCGGCGGGCGCTGATGGCGGTGCGCCATCCGCGGACTCTGCTAGAGCCGAACCGTCGATACTGGAACTTCGACCGGGTGAAGAGCCTCGAGGCGGGCCACGGCGTGAGGTCGTCGTGGTTCTTCGTGGCGGGGGGTCGACACCCCCAGGACCCCACGTATCGGGCGGACGAGGTGCGGGACGCCATCCACGGCCTGGTGAGGTCTGGCCATGAAGTGGGGGTCCACGGGTCCTTCCTCTCGTACAAGGACGGCTCCCTCCTCGAACGGGAGCGGCGTGCGATCGGCCTCGTCGTGGGCCGCCCCGTCGCCGGGGTCCGCCAGCACTTCCTGAACTTCGAGGCGCCCCTCACCTGGAGGATCCAGGAGTCCGCGGGGTTCTCCTATGACGCCTCCCTCGGGTACAACGAGGTCTCGGGGTTCCGCACCGGGATGTGCCACCCGTACCGTCCTCCGGGCCAGACGATCCTCGAGATCCCCCTGATCCTCATGGATGGACAGCTCTTCTGGTACGAGGACCTGTCCGTGGAGGAGGCGAGGCGGAACTGCGAACGGATCGGCGATGAGGTCGTCCGTCGCAACGGGCTCCTCACCCTGAACTGGCATCAGCACACGTACGACGAGTACTCCTTTCCGGGCTGGTGGGGCGTCTACGAGCACATGCTCCGTTGGCTCAAGGAACGCCGCGCTCTCTTCATGACGTGCGAGGAAGTCACGGAATGGTGGACGCGGCGGGAGCGGGTGACCGTGACCCCCAGGGACGTCGGGGACCGGCGGGGGACGTGGGTCGTCGAATCCACCGAGCCCCTCCGCGGGCTCACCTTCTCCGGTGCGGGAATGCCGGATCCACGGTTCGAAGCAGACGTGCCCCATCGGACCGTGACCTCGGAAGGTCGATCCCTCCTCGTGCTGGACGAGCTCGGACCGGGAGCCCCCGCCGAACTACGCGTCACCTGGTAGGGCCCTCACCCTCTATCCGGGAACTCGGGTCTTCGTCGTTAGGACCTTCCAGCCGAGGACGATCGAGACGATCCCCGCCCCGAACACGGTCAGCACGACGATGAGCCCGCTCCCGGTCCACGGGGGGATCGAGATGTCCCCGGTCACCATCGAGTAGAGTCCGACCACGACCTCCACCACCATCGCCGGGGCGGCGAGGACCGCCCAAGTCAGGGCGATCCCGGATTCCCGCCGACGCCGCGCGACGAGGACGCCGAGGATCGCAAGGACCGCGGCGAACACGAGCCCCAGGACCGGGGTCCAGTTGAATGAGGGTACGACGTCCACGACGAGGACCCACACCGCCTCCGTGTTCCCCGCATTGTCGATCCCCCGGGACAAGAGGACGTGGCGTCCGATCGTATCGAACGCGATCGCGGAGGAGTACGTCGACCACGGACCGCCATCCAGCGCGTACTCGATCCTCGCGACGCCCGACAGCGCGTCCGTGGCGGTGATCTCGACGGAGTCTCCGGGGTGCACGACAAGGACTCCGGGACTCACCGGGGAGGAGCCGTATCGCGCGGTCGCCACGGGCGGCGTCCGGTCGACCCCGAACCCCGTCCCAGAAGACCATGCGGACCACACGCCGTACTCGTCCTGCGCCCGCACCCGCCAGAAGTACCGTCCATCGCCGAGGTCCGGCACCCGCCATATGTCCAGCGCCGACGAGACCGTCCCGCTCGTCGTCACGAGGCTCGCAAAGGCGGCATCGGAGGCGATCTGGACCTCGTACGTGATGGAGGCGTCGCCATCCGGATCGGCGTAGGCCCACGAGAAGGCGGGCTCAATCACCGTCCATGCCTGGTCCCCGGGGTACGCGTTCGTGGCGACGGGTGCGAGATCGATCAGGAAATACAGGGTGTCGACCGTGCCCACGTTCCCCACGGTGTCCTCGGCCCAGTACGCGACGGTATGGGGCCCGTGCCCGCTGAGGGGGATGGGGCCGCTGTAGTCCGCGGTCACTCCATCCAGGGTGTACCGAATCCGCGCGACCCCCGAGTCGGGATCCGTCGCGACGAGATTGAGTTCGCTTCCTTGCGCGACCCATACCCGCCCATCCACGGTCCCCAGGTCGGATCCCCAATCGGCGAGGACGGACGGTCCCTCCGTATCCAGGGATACGGCCCGTGCGCTCGTGAACCCTGACCATACGCCGAGGGTGTCCGCGGAGCGCACCCGCCAGTGATACGCCCCGTCCACGACGTTCCCGAACGTGTGGCCCGTGGCGGGGCTGAGGACGGCCCCGCTCGAGTAGTCGATCGCGACGAAGGACGGATCCCTGGACATCTGCGCTTCATACGCGGAAGAGACATCCCCGTCCGGGTCGGAGTAGCTCCACGTCACCCGGATCGCGGGGTTCCCCGTCCACGACTGGTCCGGCGGGCCCAGCGGCGATACGGCGGGGGGATCGTCGGCGATCAGGGTGAGGAGGGTTGGCGTTTCCGCGTTCCCCGCCACGTCGACAGTCCAGTATCGGAGGCCGAAGATCCCATGGGCGGAGGGGAAGAACGGGCCGGTGTACACGATCGACGGCCCCAGATTCACGCTGTACATCGTCGCGGCCACACCGGACCCGCCGTCCGTCGCGGAGAGGATGACCCGGTTCGAGGAGCCGATCAGCGGGAGCCCGCCCACACCGCCGGCGGGGGACGCGAAGGTCTGGACCGTGACCGGGGCCACCGTGTCCACGCGAACCCGCGCGGCCGCAGAGAATTGGCTCCACTCGTCGAATGAGTCCGTCGTCGCCACACGCCAGTACCATTCCCCATCGGGAATCGCGGGAGTCTGCCAGAACGTGTCCGGCGCGAGAACGTCCCGGCTGTCCACGGCGATCGTTGCGAAATCCGACCGAACGCTGACCTGGACCTGGAAGCCCCGGGAGGTGTCCCCCTCCGAATCGGAGTACGTCCACTCGAGTCGCAGGCTCGAGGACGTCACCCAAGCCCCGCCCGTGGGGGAGATTGCGACGGGATCGCTCGCGGTGTTCAACTCGTACGAGACGGTGAAGTCGTTGAAGTACGGCGTGAATGCGGGCGATCCGGAGAACATGACCACACGGACTTGGATGTACCGCGCTCGGGGGGACGTGATCGGGAAGGTGCCCCGGCCGACGGGGGCGGACCACGCGGACCACCCCGCGTCCGGCGCGCCGCTGTCCCCGGTCCGAGTCGCGACCAAGACGCTCGAGAACGGGTTCGTTGCGGCGTTCGAATTGATCGTCGTCCACACGCTCCCCCGCATCCCGGTGTCGAAGATCTGGGACTCGAAGGTGCCCGCCGCCACGTACCCCGGGGTCAGCCGCGCGCGCCCGATCCGGGCGTTCGATCCGTCGAGCCCGGAGTAGTACAGGAACGTGTCCGGACCGTCCACGAGGACGCTGATCCAGCACACGCTCGCGTCGTCCCATGCGCCGGGCGGCCCCGTCACGAACACGGGGTTCCCTTCGGATCGCGTCCAGTTGTACGGCCCCGTCGCCCACGCAGACCCGATCCGGTTCGCGGTCCCGTCACCGCCCGCGTACCACAGCCTCCACGGGTTCCCGGGCAGGACGAACGGGCCCTGCATCCATCGGTCGTCCCAGGAGCCCGTGGGCCCTAGGGGGAGGATCGGGTCCACGCCCACACGCGTGAACGTGCGCCCATCGGAGGACGTCGCGAGACCGATCCGGAGCGGGAGGCCGCCGGGAGTCCCGTCCCAGCCCGTGTAGTACAGCCAATACTGCCCGCCCGGGTCGCGGGCGACGCTCGCATAGCTGATTAGCTGGGCGTCCCAGGTCCCGGGGGTCCCGACGCTCAGGGACATCCCGAGGATCGACCACGCAATCCCGTCCGTCGACTCCGCGTAATAGATGTTGCCGGAAAGCGGGTTCGTCCAGAACCCGCCGGAGACCCACATCTTGTAGACGGACCCCTCCTTTCGTACGGAGGGCGCGAGGAGGCTGTCGATATTCCAGGGGGGCTGGAGGACGTCCATGACAACGCCCGCCCCCGTCCACGCGACCCCGTTCGGCGAGGTCGCGTACAGGATCCGGTTCCGCGCGCCATCGAACCCCGAGTACCACATCTTGTACATCGTCCCGTCCCAGATCACGGAGGGGGTCCGCGCGTACACGCTGTCCGCGACTCCATTTGTGCCGAGGTCGATGACGACCCCCTCCCGCGTCCAGCTCGCGTTCGCGGACGCGAGGACGAGGTCCCCGGAGGGAAGCACGTCGAGCTTCGACCGCGTGCCGGCGAGGAAGTCCGCCTCTGACGTCTGTGTCCAGGAGAGAGCCTGCGCGGGCGGCGCAATCAAAACACCGAGGATAAGGCTCAGGACAAGGGACACAACGACGAGCGCTCGCTTCATGCTCAACACCCCACGCGGGTGAGACCCGGCACGCACGTCATCCGGCGCACCCTCCCCCGGGGCGGGACATCTGCGAGGGGGGAATAAGGGTTGGCCCGTGGCCCGGCCCACGGCAAGCTATTTACGGCCCCTATTCGGATTCGCGCCTCGATGCCCGAGGTCCGGTCCGTCCCCATCGAGAACCCTGAGCACCTGAACGTGATCCTTGGACAGACGCACTTCATCAAGACCGCGGAGGACCTCCACGAGGCGATTGCGAACGCCGTCCCCCAGGCGAAGTTCGGCGTCGCGTTCTGCGAGGCGAGCGGCCCCTGCCTCGTGCGGGTGGAGGGGAACGACCCCGCGCTCCGGGACCTCGCCGCCCGGAACGCCCTCGCGATCGGCGCGGGCCACACGTTCGTGATCTTCCTCCGGGACGCGTACCCGTTGAACGTCCTGCGGGCGATCCGCGACACCCCGGAGGTCGTCACGATCTTCTGCGCGACCGCGAACCCCGTGGACGTCCTCGTCGCGGAAAATGCGAGGGGACGCGGCGTCGTCGGCGTGATCGACGGGGAGGGGCCGAAGGGCGTCGAGACGGACGCGGACCGGAAGGCCCGGAGGGAGTTCCTCCGGAAGATCGGCTACAAGCTGGGCTGACATGTCGAGGATCCTCGGGGCGGTGAGCGATCGGCCGATCCCGCCCTCGCTCCTCGTGGCGTTCCGGGCCCTCTCCGAGACGGGGCGGACCCCGAAGGACTTCGGATGCCCGCAGCCGGACCCGAAGGCGGGCCATCCGGACGGCTGGGGGATCGCGTGCATCGGGGAGTCCGAGGAGGTGTACCGCCGGGGGGCCCTGAAGGCGGCCGCGGACCCCGCGTACGAGGAGGCCGCGAAGGCCGTGGGCCGGCTCGCGAACCCGCCGTTCCTCCTACTCGCCCACGTCCGCAGGTCCCCGAGGCGGGACGAGATCCGCGCGGACTACAGCCACCCGTTCCGGAAGGAGGTGTCGGGACGCCGCGTGTTCTTCGCCCACGACGGGGCGTTCGAGGGGTTCGGGGTGCGGAACCAGCAGACGGACTCGATGGCCCTGTTCGACCGGGTGCTCGAGAAACTGGGCTTGCTCCAGCGGGACGCGACGGAGTTCAAGCAGGCGGCGGCGGAGGCGAAGGCGACGTTCGACGAGGCGTTCCCGCGGAAGGTGTCGTCGTACACGTTCGCGATGGTGGACGGGGACCGGCTCGTCGCGCACCGGGACGCGCGGACCTGCGTCCCGTACTACGGATTGCACGAGGCGAGGCGGGAGCACATCTCGATCGTCTGCTCCGAGGTCCTTGCGGGATTCGAGGGGAAGTGGCGCCTCCTCCGGAACGGGGAGCTCCTCGTCCTCGCGGCCCGCTCCTGAGGAGGACCGCGGTCGGTGAGCGGGCCTTGTGACGATGCGGAACCTTTAAATAACGGCCGATTCTAGGTTGGCCGTCTTTCCGTCGGGTTGGCCGGGAGGAGTTCGTGTGAAGGAGATCGAGGTTGTTAACACATGTCCCGAGTGCCGGAGTGAGCGTCTGGTCCGGGACTACGAGCGCGCGGAGATCGTCTGCGAATCCTGTGGGCTCGTCCTCGACCAGTTCATCATCGACGAGGGCCCCGACTGGCGGGCGTTCGATTCCGAGCAGCGGGAGTCCCGGGAGCGCGCGGGTCCACCCTCGAGCGTGATGAGCCACGACAAGGGCCTCTCTACCTCGATCGGGTGGCGGAACAAGGACGCGTACGGGCGCCAGATCCCGCACAAGTCGCGCGCGCAGATCTACCGCCTCCGGAAGTGGCAGCACCGGATCCGCACCTCGAAAAGCGGGGAGCGGTCCCTCGCCCAGGGGCTCACGGAGATCAACACGATGGCCTCGAAGATGGGGCTCCCCCGCCACGTGCGGGAGAGCGCGGCGGTCCTGTACCGGAAGGCCTCTCTGAAGAACCTCGTCCGAGGACGGTCCATCGACGAGGTCGTCGCGGCGACCCTGTACGCCGCGTGCCGCCAGTGCAACGTCCCCAGGACCCTCGACGAGATCGCGGGGAAGACGCCCGTGGACCGGAAGTCCATCGGTCGGACGTACCGCACCCTCGTGCGGGAGCTCGGCCTGAAGCTCCTCCCGCAGAGCCCGCGGGATTACATCGCGCGGTTCTGCAATCGCCTGAACCTGGACATGGACGTCCTCCGGAAGGCGAAGGACATCCTCGACAAGGTCGAGAAGGACGAGCTCGCGAGCGGCGTGGCCCCGAGCGGCGTCGCGGCCGCGGTGATTTACATCTCCGCGATGCTGTGCAACAAGCCGTGCACCCAGAAGGAGGTCGCCGAGGTCGCGGGGGTGACGGAGGTCACGATCCGGAACCGGTACAAGCGGATCTCTGCGGCGATCGGCCTCCAGAAGCCCACCGCGTAGCCCGCTCCACCACCCCGAGGGTCAAATCACAAATATCGGAGACTCCTGACGGATGGCGACCATAATGGCGCGCGCGAAGGCGAAAAAGGCACGCGGTACGGCAAGCCCCAGGGCGGAGCCCGCGTCCGCGCCGAAGGAGCCAACCTCGTCGACGATCTCGAAGGGAGACATCGTGTGGATCGATTACGAGGGCTGGATCCTGAACCTAGACGCGACCCGAACGCTCTTCGACACGACCCGCGCGGAGGTCGCGAAGAAAGAGGACCGGCACGACGAGAAGAAGGTGTACGCGGAGTTCCCGATCATCGTGGGCCATGGACGGATCCTTCCGGGATTGGACGAGTCGCTCCTCGGGGCGGAGATCGGGAAGGACACGACGATCCGCATCCCCCCTGAGAAGGGCGCGGGGGAGCGGGACCCGAAGCTCGTCGAGCTCCATCCGCTGCGGGAGTTCCTGAAGCAGGAGATCCACCCGGAGGTGGGGATGGAGGTCCCCCTTGGCGGGCGGAAGGGGACGATTACCCAGGTCACGGGAGGCCGCGTCCGGATCGATTACAACAACCCGCTCGCGGGGAAGTCAATCGAGTACACGTTCCGGGTCACAAAGAAGGCGGAGACGGTCGAGGAAAAGCTCCGGGCGATCCTCGAGATGGACTACGGCCTCGCGGAGCAGTTCAAGATCACCATGACGAAGGACGGGGCGGAGATCATTATCCCAGACATCTGCAAGACGGACGAGCGGTGGTTCGTCTCGAAGTTCCGGGTCGTCGCGGACGTCCGAGAGGTCCTCGGTCTCCCGAAGGTCCGGTTCGTCGAGGAGTACGTGAAGGCCCCGCCAAGACCGGAGGCCGCGAAGGCCCCGGAGAAGGCGGAGGACAAGAAAGCAGAGCCGGAACCCGTGAAGAGCGAGGCGGGCGAGGAGACGCGTACCCCACGGGTGCCGCGCGACGAGCGGGCGGAAGAGGAGCTTCCCCCGGAGGAAAAGTCCCCCGAGGAGCTCTAGCCGAACGCCACCGCGACCTCCTAGCAAGCCGCACCGCCAGCCTTTTCATGAGACGCGGGGATGTCGTGCTGAAATGGCATGCCTTGAAGGATTGATTCGGCAGCGGGCCGCGCAGGGCGAGGTCCGGTTGAAACAGGCTCTCGGGGTCCTGTTCGTCGGCAGTCTGGTCCGCGGCTACCTCCCGCAAACCTGGGCGGTGATCACGGAGGCGGAGGTGGTGAACATCCAGGCGGACGTTGACGGTACGATTCGCGTTCGTGGAGGACCCGCGCAAGCGCGGGATGGGGAGATCCGGATCGCCCATGACCTACTCGCCGACGGCATGCGGACCGGAAACCGTCCACATCGGGATTCCTACCAGGTGACCTTCCTCTCGGACAAGGGCAAGGCCGCGTTCGACTATCTGCGGGGCTCCTTTGGTCTCTAGAAGGAACGGACATCCTCCGCGAGGTGGGACGCCCGCGCGGGGATTTGAACCCCGGTTCAGCGCTTAGGAGGCGCTAGGCCTGTCCAGCTAGCCGACGCGGGCCTTTCTGGTAATCGAATAGGGGGATAAAGGCAGGGGCTTGCGGGGACGCTACCGACCTTCGTTGGCTCGGGAGAGAGCTGGCGGATTCGGATTCGAGTCCCGCCCGGGGCGGTTCACTTCGGGAGCTTCAGGTCCCGCAGGAGCGTCTTCGCGGCGCTCCTGGGATCCGTCTTCCTCACGACGATCGCGCCGACGACTTCCTCGAACGCGACCCCTTCCGTCTCGTCCGAGTACGCCTCGGCGAGGAGGCGCTTCATGGACTCGTACAGCTCCTTGCGGGCCCGGTCAGACTCCCGACGCCTCCATCCCCCGCCGCCCTTGAGGTATCGGTAGTGCTTGTTGATCGCGTCCGCGAGCTCCTTGATCCCTTTTCCCTCCAGTGCGGACGTCTGGACGACGGGCGGCCTCCATCCCTGTCGCTCCTCGAGCATGAAGTCCAGGTTCGACGCCATCGAGTCCGCCCCGCCCAGGTCCGTCTTGTTCACGACGTAGATGTCCCCGATTTCAAGGATCCCCGCCTTGAGGGCCTGGACGGCGTCCCCGGATTGCGGCATCTGGACGACCACGGTCGTGTGGGCGCGGGAGGCGATGTCGATCTCGGACTGGCCCGCCCCGACCGTCTCGACGAAGATGAGGTCGATCCCCAACGCGTCGAGCACCTTCACGGCGTCGAACGTCGCGAGGGCGAGGCCGCCGGAGTGGCCCCGCGTCGCCATCGAGCGGATGAACACGCCGGGGTCCGTGCCGGTGTCCGACATCCGGATCCGGTCCCCGAGGACGGCGCCCCCGGTGAACGGCGAGGTCGGGTCCACCGCCACGACACCGACCTTCCGATCCCGCACCCGGAACTCCCGGATGAGGCGGTTGATCAACGAGCTCTTTCCGACGCCCGGAGGTCCCGTGAAACCGACGACGTGGGCCTTTCCCGTGTGCGGGTAGATCGCCGCCAGGGCCTCCGTGGCGCCCGCATCGTCGTCCTCGATCATCGAGATCAACTTCCCGGCGGCCCGCTTGTCGCCCTTCAGGACCTGCTCGACGATCTTCACGGACGGCCCCCAGAGATGGACGGGAAGATAGCCTTTCCCTCCGGGGAATCTATTTCGCGGACGACCGGAAGAACGCGACGATGTCCGCGAGGGGGGTCCCGGGACCGAAGACGGCCTTGATCCCCGCTTTCTTGAGCTTCGGGATGTCGTCGTCGGGGATGATCCCGCCCGCCACGACGAGGATGTCCCCCGCCCCGCGCTTCTTCAGGACCTTCACGACCTCCGGGAACAGGGCCATGTGCGCCCCGCTCAGGGAGGAGAGGCCGATCGCATCGACGTCCTCCTGGATCGCGGCCTCCACGATGTCCTCCGGACTCTGCCGGAGGCCCGTGTAGATCACCTCCATCCCCGCGTCCCGCAGGGCGCGCGCGACGACCTTCGCCCCCCGGTCGTGGCCGTCGAGGCCGGGTTTCGCCATCAGGACGCGGATCTTCTTCGCCATCGCCGCCACCTCAATAGAGGAGAGGCTCCTCCCAGACCCCGAAGACCTCCCGCATCACATCGCAGACCTCGCCGAGGGTCGCCTCGGCCCGCACCGCGTCGAGGATGAACGGCATCGTGTTCGCGTCCCCCTCGCACGCCTTCCGGAGCGCGTTCAGGGCCTTCGCATGTTTCTTCGGATTCCTCTCCTTCCGGAGCCGCTGGAGCCGCCTCACCTGGCGCTCGAACGCTTCCTTCGTGACCCGCAGGGGCTCGACCTCGGACGGCTCGTCGACGACGAAGTCGTTCACGCCGACGATCGTCCGCTCCTTGTCCTCGATCTCCTTCTGGTACCGGTACGCGGAGTTCGCGATCTCCTGCTGGAAGAACCCCTTCCGGATCGCGGGGATCACGCCCCCGAGGGCCTGGATCCGGTCGAAGTAGTCGTACGCCTCCTTCTCCATCCGGTCCGTGAGCGCCTCCACGTAGTACGCGCCGCCGAGCGGGTCCACGGTGTTCGCGACCCCGCTCTCGTGGGCGAGGATCTGCTGGGTCCGGAGCGCGATCCGCACGGCCTTCTCGTTCGGAACCTGGAACGCCTCGTCGTACGAGTTCGTATGGAGGGACTGGGTCCCGCCGAGGACCGCGGCCAGGGCCTGCACCGCCGTGCGGACGATGTTCACCTCGGGCTGCTGCGCCGTGAGGGAGACGCCCGCCGTCTGGGAGTGGAACCGGAGGAGCCACGAGCGCGGGTTCTTCGCCCCGAATGTGTCCCGCATCTCCCGGGCCCAGATCCGACGCGCCGCACGGTACTTCGCGATCTCCTCGAAGAGGTCGTTGTGTGCGTTGAAGAAGAAGCTGAGGCGGGGTGCGAAGTCGTCGATCGCGAGCCCGCGGTCGATCCCCCAGCGCACGTACTCGAATCCGTTCGCGAGGGTGAACGCGAGCTCCTGCACCGCGGTGGAGCCGGCCTCGCGGATGTGGTACCCGCTGATCGAGATCGTGTTCCATTGGGGGACGTGCTCCGTGCCGAACTCGAACGTGTCCACGACGAGGCGCATCGAGGGCTCCGGCGGGAACATCCACTCCTTCTGTGCCTGGTACTCCTTCAGGATGTCGTTCTGGATAGTGCCCCGGAGGCCTGTCCACGGGACCCCGCGTTTCTCCGCGTTCGCGAGGTACATCGCCCAGATCACGGAGGCGGGCGAGTTGATCGTCATCGAGGTCGACACCGCCCCGATGTCGATTCCGTGGAACAGCACCTCCATGTCCCGCAGGGAGCTCACGGCGACGCCGCAGGTCCCGAACTCCCCCTTCGCCTCGACCTCGTCCGTGTCGTATCCGTACAGGGTCGGCATGTCGAGGGCGACGCTCAGCCCCGTCTCCCCGTGGTCGATCAGGTAGCGGAACCGCCGATTCGTGTCCTCCGCGCTCCCGAAGCCCGCGAACATCCGCATCGTCCAGAGGCGGCCGCGGTACATCGTCGGGTGGATCCCCCGCGTGTACGGGAACTCCCCGGGCACGCCGAGCGTCTCCGCGGGGTCCGACCCCCGGAGGTCGATGGGCGTGTACAGGCGGCCCACCGGGGCGCTCGAAGTCGTGACGAAGGACTCCCGCGACTCCGGCTGCTTCTTCAGGGAGTCCCGGAGGGTCGTCTCCTCCCAGCGGCGGAGCCGCTTCTCGATCGCCTCAAGTTCCTCGGGACGAGACACGTGGACCGCGACCCCGGGTGATTCGGAATGAAAGCGGGCAGCCACTTGAAGCTTCCGAGCCTCACGCGGGCGCGAGGACGATCGTCCGGGCGAGCTGCTGGAACGCGCGCTCCACGTTCTCCCCCGTCTTCGCGGACGTCCGCATCACCGTCGTGTCGAGGGGCTCGAGGATCCGGGTGATGTCGTCGTCCCGCGTCTCGTGGCGCTCCTTCAAGTCGTCCTTGTTCGCGAGCACGACGACCGGGATCTGACCCACGGTCTCCCGCACGCCCGTGATCCACGCGGGGAGCTCGTTCAGGGTCGCTTTCCGGGTCCGGTCGAAGACCGCGAGGATCCCACGGGCCCCGCTGAAGTACGCGTCCTTGAACAGCTGCATGAACGTCCGCTTCCCGATGATGTCCAGGATCACGAGGTCGACCTGGGTCGGCGCGGACTTCGACTCGTCGAACTCGATCGTCTTCTTCGAGACGACGGCGCCGAGGGTGCGGATGTACAGCTCGTCGAACTGGCCCGTGACGAACCGGCGGATCAGGGACGTCTTCCCGACGCCCTCCTCCCCGATGAGGCAGATCTTGACCTTGACGACCTTCCGCTCCACAGGACGACCGCCGATGGGTGCTTGAACGGGGAACGAGACTTGAACCTTCCGAGCCGATTCGTCTCAGGTGGAACGAGGTCCGGCGCCGTGCTACGGTTCCTACGGACCCGCCGGGGCGAACCCCTCGATGTCCGTGATTGCCCCGCTCCGGGCGCCGTCCGGCTTGAGGACGGCTCGGACCGTGAGGCCCGCCCTCGCCCGCGTGGGCGAGATCAGGAGGCGGTGGACGAACCCGCCCTCAAACCCCTGGAAGCGGATAAACCCCCACACCTCCGGGGTCCCGAGGGGCGTCCCGTGCGGGTCCACCCGGACGACGCACGTCGCGGCGACCCGGCCCTCCCGCGGGAGGTCGACCCAGTCGTGGACCTCCACGAAGCACTCCTCGCAGAACAGCTTCGGCGGCACCCACTGCCTCCCGCACTTCGTGCACCGGGCGCCCAGGAGCCGGCCGTGGTCGCGGAGCTCGCGGAAGAAGTGGTCCGCCGCGACCCCGCTCGTGTAGAGGTAGTCCGCCTCGACGTGCCCGGGCCAGTGGCGGTACGCCCGCGGGTCCCGCGTCCGCTCCGTGAACGGCACTCTATCCCCCCCGCATCGGGCGGAAGTACTCGATGTCGAGCACGCTCCCGGTGCGGTCCCGGGCCGCCCGCCATTTCGCCTGCACCCGCATCCCGATCCGGATGTCGTCCTTCGACATCTCCCCGAAGTAGTGCATCATCCCCATCTTCGGCGAGGCGCCGTCGATGGAGACGACCCCGACGAGGATCGGCTCCGTGATCCGGCGGGCGTCCGTGTCCAAGTAGGAGATCGAGTACGTCTCGATCGTCCCGGTGTCTCGGACGTACACCCAGGCGTCCGTGGGGCGGTAGCACTCCTCGCAGAACATCCGGGGCGGGAACAGGATCCGGTCGCAGCCCTTGCACTCCCGCGCGATCAACCGGCCCTGCTCCAGTTCCGCGAGGAACCGGGTCATCGCCTCCCCCGCGGACCACGCGAACTTCGCCTCCGGGCGGTACCGCACCGTCGTGACGACGCCGGACTCCAGATCCTTTGGGCCGAGCTCGACCCCCGGGAACCGCGGGATCCGGGCCGTCATGTCCCCATCACCACCACGCACCCGTACTGCATCAGGTCCCCCCACGCCTGCGTGACCCCCGTGTGGACCTCGTGCGGGATCTGGCGCTTCCCCGCCTGTCCCGTGAGCTGCCAGTACAGCTCCCCGATCTTGATCCCGAGGGTCGCCGCGATCGGGTTCCCGACCCCGAGGAGCCCGCCGCTCGGGCACACGGGGAGGGCGCCGTCCCGCTCCGTGATCCCCTCCCGGGTCATCAGGCCCGCCTTCCCCTTCTCCGCCAGGCCGAGCCCCTCGAGGTGGTGGAGCTCCTTGTAGTCGAACGGGTCGTACGGCTCCGCGAAGTCGATCTGCTTCCTCGGGCGGTCGATCTTCGCCTGCGCGTACGCCATCTTCGCGGCCCGGTTCACGTACTCCGGGAAGACCAGGTCCCGGTCCGTCCACATCGTGGAGTCGATGCACCAGCCCACGCCCTTGATCCAGGCGGCCTGGTCCTTCAGCCTCCGCTTCCGGACGACGTCCTCGGAGGCGAGGACGACCGCCGCAGCGCCGTCGCTCGGCGGGCTGATGTCGAGCCGCCGCACGGGCCACGCCATCATCTCCGAGTTCATCACGTCCTCGAGGGTGATGTTCGCGTCCGGGAGCTGTGCGCACGGGTGCCCGACCGCGTTCCGCTTGTTCTTCACGGCGACCCGCGCGATGTCCTCGTACGGGATTCCGTGGACCGTCATGTAGCGGTTCATCTCCATCGCGAAGATCCACACGAGGTTCGGCCGCAACGGGCGGTCCAGGATCGGGTCCCAGATGTACGCGAAGACGGACTGCGGGTGGGGCTGACACGAGGACATCTTCTCCTCGTTCACGACGAGGGCGACGTCCGCGAGCCCGCTCGCGACGTGCCAGTATCCCGCGATCGCGCTGAACACCCCCGTGCCGCCCCCCGTGAACACGCGCATGTACGGCTTCCGCCGCCCGCCGGAGCCGTCGAGGAGGTACTCCCCCTTCATGTGGACCCCGTCGAACGCGTCCGGGGCGGTCCCATGGATCACCGCATCGACGTCCCCGATCTCCATCCTCGCCTGGTCCAGGGCCATCCGCGCGGCCTCGAAGCTCAGTTCCTTCCCGGTCTCCTGGAGTCGCCGCCGGAACAGGGTCATCCCCGCACCGACGACCGCGACCTTCCTCACGGGCCCACCCCGAGGACCGCCACGGCGCCCGTCGCGGCGGGCAGCCCCCGCCAGGACTGGACGACGGCCCGCTCCGCCCCGTCCACCTGGTGCTTCCCCGCGTCCCCGCGGAGCTGCAGGGCCGCCTCCGCGATCCGGTGGAGGCCGCTCGCGTCGAGGACGTTCCCGCACCCGAGGGACCCGCCGCTCACGTTTGTCGGGAGCTTCCCCCCCGCCCCGAGGTCCCCGCGGCGGGCCATCTTCCCGGACTGCCCCTTCCGCGCGAGGCCGATCGCCTCGAGGTGCTGGAGTTCCTTGTACGAGAACTTGTCATCGACCTCCGCGAGGTCGAACGCGTTGGCGGGGACGCGGACCTTCGCGAGGCGGTACGCCATCGCCGCCGCGATGCGGGCGTAGGCCGGGCGGACCCAGTCCCGCGTCTCCGGGGAGGGGGAGTCCGACGCCCATCCGATGCCCTGGACCCACACGGGTCGGGCGGCCATCCTGCGGGCGGCCTTCTCGCCCGCCACGACGAGGACGACGCAGCCATCCGCGAGGACGGATGCGTCCAGGGATCGTAGAGGCGCCCAGAGGCCCGGGGATGCCGCCGCCTGCTCCGGGGTCACCCGGGCTCCGTATGCCGCGACGGAGTTCAGCAGGGCCGCCCGTCGGTTCGCGGAAGCGATGAGGGCGCAGTCCTTCGCGGTGTTCCCGCTCCCCCGGAGGAACGCGTCCATCTCGAGCCCCGCGAGGTAGTTCGGATGCCCGCCAAGGGGCTTGTTCCAGATCGGGTCGAGCCCGTGGGCCACGATCCCCTCGAACGTCAGGATGTCGGAGGCCTTCGAGTGGCTCTCCACGACGACGACGTCCGCGAGCCCGCTCTGAATCTGCATGTACGCGTTCGCGAGCCCCTGGATCCCGTCCCCGCCGACCGTGTGCATCGGGCGCAGGACCGCGCCGAGCTGGTCGGGCGTGAACTCGTCGAAGATCCCGAAGCCCTCGTAGTAGTCCTCCGCGCACGTGATGAACGAGCCGACGTCCGTGCGGGGATCGATCCCCGCGTCCGCGTACGCGCGCTGGGCGCCGTCGTACATCAGCTCCTTCCAAGAGAACTCCGGGGTCGCCGACCGGAACGGGGTGATGCCGACGCCCACGATGCCGACCTTCATGGGATCCCAGCCGGGACGGAAGGCGCCCCCGCCCCGCCGCGGCGCAATGTCGAGGCGGTGATAAACCTATGGAAGTCGCGTGCGGGAGCAACCGATATTTAGTCGCGCGTCGCTCGTGAAACCGTTGACGGAGTGGTACTTCGACGTCGAGACGGAGGGCACGGACCCGCAGCAGGATCGCATCCTCACGATCCAGTACCAATCACTGGAGGACGGCGTTCCGAGGGGTTCGTTCCAGATCCTCGCGGAGTGGGAGTGGGGGGAGAAGGAGCTCGTCCGCTTGATCGTGGAGAAGGGGCTCCTGGACCCGACGTGGGACTTCGTCCCCGTCGGGAACCGCCTGAAGTTCGACATCACGTTCGTGATGGAGAAGGCGGAGAAGTACGGGATCAAGAAGTTCACCGTGGAGGGTCTGCGGTACTACTGGTTCAACAAGCCCCTTATGGACATCGCGCCCGTGATCCTCCTGATGAACAGCGGCCGGTTCTCGGGTTCATCGATCTCCGGGTTCTCCGAGAAGCGGAATAGCTCGCAGGTGCCGGGGCTTCATCGCGAGGGGCGGTACTCCGACATCATCGAGTACGTGACCCGAGAGAAGGACGAGACCCTGGCGCTGATCCGGGAAGCCCGGTCGGTGCTCGAGAAGTTCGGGGTCATGCGGGCGCGACCCTTCGGGTCCCCGGAGTCGTAGGGGCCCGGCCTGCGCGGCAGGTCAGGCCCTCTTGATCTTCTGGCGGGAACGGACGATGGCGATCGCGGGGGCCACGGCGACCGGCTTCTCCGAGACCGCGGGCGCGGCGCCCTCCCGGACGAACTCGCGGTCCATCGCGTCCGGCTCCCAGTTCCGCTCCTTGAAGTACATCTGGAAGTAGTTCCTCGGGAGCCAGACCTTCCGGTCCTTGTACCTGCGGTCCAGCCGCTTCTGCCCTCCGACGTACGCCCAGATCTCCACGCTCGCGACGGCGGGGTTGATCGGGACCGGGTCCACCTTCTTCACCCGCTCGCTCACGTTCCCGATCACCGTGACCTGGATGAACCGGAGAGGACGCGGCGGGTCGATCCGCGTCGCGATCAGGTCGAACGCGTTGAAGATGTCCGTCGTCTGGCTGATCCAGAACGGTTTCCACGACGGTCCAACCCGCTGCGAGCTCCGCACGGCGGTGTGGACGACGTACCCGTCCGCCTCGAGGAGCTTGCGGGCCATCACCTGGAGCCGGTTGCCCTTTGCGACGGTCCCCGCCATGGAGGTTTCACTCCCTTCCGATGCGGGAAAATGGGGCATCCGAATATTATAGTTGCCGGGGGATGGCTGAAAGTGCCGATCCGGCTCAGCGGATCGCGGCCTTCGCCTTGTCCATGTCGCTGACGACCATCCCGACCTCCGTCTTCCCGTTCTTCGAGCCTAGGATGTAGACGGACTCGACATTCACGCCCGCGCGGGCGAGGCGGCGGGCGATCTTCGCGAGCTCCCCGGGTCGGTCCATCAGCTCAATCGTGAGGAGGTCGTTCGCCTCGTACTTTAGCCCCGCGAGCTTGAACGCCTTCTCCGTCGTCGCGACGTCGTTCGTCACGATTCGGAGGAACGAATTCTCGTGGCCGCCCTCGCTCGCGATCGCGCGGATGTTCACGGCATGTTCCGCGAGGGCCTCCGTGACCCGCGCGAGCTCTCCTGGTTTGTCTTTCACAAAAACCTTGAACTCCTTCATGTCGGCTCCCCCGCGAGTGGCGCGGGCAACCCGTAGCGGGACTTAAGGATTGCCGGGAGGGCCCGGTGGGCTACGGCGAGAGCCGAGTCCGGTCCCGAGGGAAGAGGATCGCCTC
>JAIBJG010000035.1 GCA_020029475.1 Methanobacteriota archaeon
CGCGTACCGCGCGGACGTCACGTTCGAGCCGAAGCCGGGCGCGAAGAAGGGCGCGAACTCCGTCTGGGTCCTCGTCCTCCCGGAGGGAGCGACGAAGATCAACCCCGGGCACGCCCTCCTGAAGTTCCACCACGTGTTCCACGTCGGGGACCCGTCGAAGTACTTGTGGAGCGTCGGGCTGGACGGGCTCGCCTCGAAGCTGACGGGCCTGTGCGGGTGCGACGACAAGGACGACGAGGACGACCGCGACGGCCACGACCACGACGGCCGCGACGGCCACGACCGGGATTGCAAGGACGGCCACGACGACGACGATGACCGGGACTGCAAGGACGGCCACGACGACGACTGTGACGACGACCGCGACGGGAGCGCATCGGGCTTCACCGTCCTCGCCGGCACGGCGGTGACCTGCACGGATTCCAGTGTCACCGGAGACGTGGGCGTCTCCCCAGGCACCGCAATCACTCTAATCGGCTGCACGATTGCGGGTACGATCCATCCCGGAGACACCGCAGCCGCGGCGGCAGTGTCCGACTTCCTCGACGCGTATGATGCACTCGCGCTCGTGTCGTGCGACGAGGTATTGACAGGTACCCTCGACGGCGTGACACTGGCGCCCGGCGTCTACTGCTTCGACGCGGCGGCCACGTTGACCGGCCAGCTGACCCTCGACGGGCCCGCGAGCGGGATCTGGACGTTCAAGATCGGGACGAGCGGGACCGGCGCCCTCACGGGCACCAATTTCGCCGAGGTCATGACCGGCGGCGGGCAGCCGTGCAACGTGAATTGGTGGGTCGCCGAGGCCGCGACGCTTACGGACTCGAACTTCATGGGAACGGTCCTCGCGGGCGCGGCGATTACCATTACCCGTGGAACCTTTACCGGGGATGCCTTCGCGAAGGCCGCGGTGACGATGACGGGCGCCAACCTCGTCGGGTGCGACGGCGGCCGCGACGGCGACTGCGACGATGACGACGACCGGGGCGGCCACGACGACGACCGGGACCACTGCGGCGACGACGATGACGACCGCGACGGTCACGACGGGAAGTGCGGGGATTCCGACGGGCGCGACGACGACTGCGACGACGATCACGATGACGGGTGCGGAGACTCCGGCCGCGATGGCCGGGACAAGGACGGCCGCGAGTGCTCTGGAATCCACGGCGGATGCAGGGACGATGGCGACCGGAGCGGTTCCCGGGACAACGGCGGGCACGACAGCGGGGACGGGCGCGAGGACTCCGAGGACCGCCACGCCAGCGACGACGACCGCGGGGACTCCGGCATCGGCGACGGACGTTGATCGGACGACCCGGAACGTCGAGGGGGCCCAGAGCACCAGCGCAGCAACCGCAGTAGGGGGTGGCTCGAATGCAGCTCTGGCATCTCAATAGGGCCGGGAGACCTCGGCCATCGCCGACGGTCTCCAAACTCCGCCTCACCCTTGCCATCCTTTCCATTGGGTTCGCGATTGAGGGGGCGATCGAGGCGTACACATATGTGAGCCGTAGTTACGGGTTGCCGTACGCCGGCTCGATTTTCATCCTCGGCCCTATCGTCACCCTCGTCGGGCTCTTGGTCCTCTCGATGGGACGCCGCGAGTGGGACGATCTCCTCAGTCGGCAATTCCGGCACGCTCACCGGACGTTCGGGCTCAGCCTCGTTGCCCTCATCGTCGCCCTGGGCCTCATTGCCTGGTACGCCTACTACCGGGCCGACCCGGTGTCTCCGCTCGCCTCTTGGGGATTCGGCGCTGCGGCCATGGCGGCGCTGGTCCTCACGTTCGCGACCTACGTCTTGATCGCCTTGCATCTGACGCCCCCTATCGGTAAAGTCCTCCTCCTCGTCGGCCTTGGATGGGCGGCGGTCGTATCGCTGTGGATCGGGCAGGCCCTTGCCCAGGGTTTCGGCGTGATCATGCTCGCCCTCCGGACCCGCACGCTCACGGACGGATCCTTCAACGCGTCGATGGCCGGTCTCGGGTCCTATCTTGCGCTGACCTACGCGCTCCTCATCATCGTGTATGTCGACGCCTTCCGCAGGGCCTCCGGGGAATTCCTGAGATCTCGTCCGACTCCCGTTGCGCCACCGGTCGCCTAGTCTCACGAATAGCGGGCGATGCCGGTTGCACGTTTCCCGGCTGGTCCGTCGGGAATTTGGACAACGCGTTCGGCGGGGGACGCCGGGCCGCGATCAACGCCTCTAGAAGACGCC
Source organism: Methanobacteriota archaeon (assembly GCA_020029475.1). Lineage (GTDB taxonomy): Archaea > Thermoplasmatota > Thermoplasmata > RBG-16-68-12 > RBG-16-68-12 > EA-19. The sequence goes on from JAIBJG010000035.1 coordinate 2,221, forward strand.
GAGCAGGCGGCCCCCGATGCCCAGCGTGAAGAGGACCACGACCGACGCAACCCACGTTGCCCTGCTGGACGAGAGGATCAGGAAGCCGTCGCTCGCCGGGAGTTCCACGTCCACGGAGAACCGCCCAGCGACCTTGCGATGGAAGATGATGCGGGGGACCGGAAGGAGGTTGAACCCGGCCAGAAGCACGTTGATGAATGTGATGGCGCCGATGAAGATGGGGAGGGGTTCCTTGAACCGCCCGGGAGCCGTGCCGAGCACGAGCGAGAGGATGATGAACAGGGCGGCGAAGGCGAGGTTCGTGGCGGGGCCCGCCGCGCTGATCCTCACCTGCTGCCGAGGCGTGACGGGACCGGAGATGACCACGGCCCCCGGAATCGCGAGCATCAGACCGATGGCGCCCGTGATGAGCCCCATGAGGAGGCCCCCGAGAGAGTGGCGGTACTCCGCGACGACGCCGTACCGCTGGGCGACCGCCTTGTGTGCAAGTTCGTGCAAGAAGAACGCGGTCAGGACCGCCACGAAGGAGCCCGTGAAGATGAGCAGGACGAGGGTGACCCCCCCGGGACGGAAGTAGCCCGTGAGGCCTAGGGCGCCGCCGACGTACGCGAGGGCAAACGCGAAGGTCATCACCGCCACGCCCCACCAAACCTGCAGGGCCTCCGTCCGGCTGAATCCCAGGGGGAAATCTTGGGTGGGCATGATTCGCTCGGCACCGAGCACAGGGCGGGCAGAATCGGTTGTCTATAAAACTCCAGCGCATTCGCGACCTCGCGGGGGGTCCCGTCCCAGAGGCGGAGAGCGGGTTCTGGGGACTCGAGCGACCCCGATGGGCAAGCCCTTTTAGCGGCGTTGAGTTGTATCCCCGGCGTCATGGGAAAGAAGGAGAGGATCGCCGTCGTCATCGAGGCGCTCGGCGGCAACAAGCAGAACGTCGAGCACCTGGTCGACGAGATGGACCGGTTCTTCGCTTCCCTGAACGCGGAGATCGAGGGGTGGAAGTTCGTGATGGAAGAGTTCGAGGACGGCACGCGCATCCTCGCCAGGTTCCAGATCAAGCTCAGCAGGTGAAGGCCCCATGGGATGGACGTGTATCGTGATCCGGAACTGGCCCGCCTTGGGCACGCGCTCCGGGATCGACGGAGGGAACGATGGGGAACGATGAGCCCAGGCGAGGGCACAGGTCCTCCGCGAAGGAGGCGCGCCCGCCCCGTCCGGAGGGTCCGCCCGAACCCGTCCCGGGGGACATCGAATCCGAGTTGACGGAGCAATGGGACGGTGGCGCCTTCCGACGCACGATCAGCTTCTACCACGCGGACAGCGCGCCCTACCTGGACGACGAGGGGAAGCTCCACCCGGAGCCTCCCCAGAAGGAGATGGACGAGCTTGAGCGGAAAGGACTGGTGATCCCTCCCACGATCGTAGAGGAAATCGTGGGGTCGGGGGCCGCGGGCCGGGGAGAGAGGAAGACCTCGAGCACCCTCCCGGTCAGGGTGGGCGGATCCCCCGCCGGGAGAACCCGTACCGCATCCGCAGAACGTCCGCCGCGGGAGTCCGGCGGAGGATCGAAGAGCGCGCAAGAGCTCCCAAGCCCTCATCTGAAGAAGCCGCTCGACCTCTCGATCGTGGAGCAGGTCGCCTACCAGGCGATCAAGAGGGTATTCCGCGAAGGGCTCAAGATCCCGATCCACAAGGAGGGGCTTGCGGACGTCGACATCACCATCGACGACAAGGAGGTCCTCATCGACTTCACCGACATGGTCGCCGACATGCCCTCTCTCTCGGTCTGGAGGATCACGTTCGCCTACCAGGGTGAACCGTTGGTGGTGTACGGCCGCGGGGTGAAGGGGGATGTGAAGATCCACGCGTTGCCGATGGCTCGGTTCCTGCTCCGCGCCTGGCTGGACAAGAGGAAACGGATGAAACAGGCCAAGCGCGAAACGACGGGATGATCGTCGCGCGCGGGCGCAGTACGAGACTTTTTTTGCCACCGTGGGATAGCTTCTGTAATGGCAGGTAGCGAGACGAAGAGGGCGGAGGACGCGCCCGAGGGCGTTTCGTACATGCGCAAGACCGTGGTCCTCGCCAAGCAGGTCCTGGCCGAGAATCACGATCTCACGCAGGTCCGCCTGTGGCCGGTGAACCTCCGGAGCGCGCGATTCTCCCTCCCGTGCGTGGTCGACGGGATCCGGGACGGAGAGCGGGTCCGACTGTTCGCGAAGATCGTCGGGTCCAGCGACCACTTCACCGCGCTCATCTCGCAGTTCATGAAGAACATGTATCTGGAGATGAACGGTCTCACCCCGATCTTTGGACTCGCTGATACCGCCCTCGGGATGGCCCGCCACCAATACGACCGACTGCTGGAGTTCGCCGAGAAGGGAATCCCGACCTCGCGGCCCCTGGGGTACTACGACCTCGACGGAATCCGCGCTCTGCTGGTGTTGGAGTTCCTCCCCGGAAACCCGTTCTCGAAGGTGGAGATCACCCCCGCTCTCGCGGAGGCGGCGTTCGACGTGATGTGGCGCCTGCACGAGCAGGGGCTCTACCACGGGGACATCAAGCTCGACAATCTCATCCTGGGCCCTCAGGGCACGATCTATCTGCTGGATGTCGGCAGCTTTCGCGAAGGGACCACGGACCTCGAGCGGCGCGCGTACGACATCGCGTCCATGCTCTGCGCCCTCTCGGAGCGGATGCCGGTCGATGAGTTGCTCCAGACCGGGGTGCTCAAGTACTCGACGGCGGAGCAGCGGGCGGCCGTCCCGTACGTCGAACTCAGTAGAAACCGGCCGGACTTCTTCCTGCCGGACGAGGTCATCGTCCCGATCAAAGCGCGGCTCTCGGCGGGCTGGCTGGCCGGCCTCAAGGGGCGGTGACGACTGGACCGACGGGATTGCGGGCTCAGTCCCGATCGGATTTCTTCTTGGGCCGCCGGATCAAGGCGACCACGCGCCACTCGACGCGGAAACCGTCCCTGGACTCCTCGACGCCGAACTTCCACTCCTCCACCTCGGCGTTGAGTTTCTTGAGGTATTCCTGGAACTCCTTTCCCTTCCTGCGGAGGCTGCTGGCCGCATCGTCGACGCCGCGTTCCAGCCGGTCTTCCACTTCCTGCATCTTCGCTTTCGCAAGATACTCCGGGTCCTTCACCATCTTGACGTCTCCGGCGGGGCGACAATGCTGGAATGGTATATGAACGCGTGGCCGTGCGGGAGGAGGGGGTGCAGGCAGGGCGGGGCCAGGGAGCCCGCCCCGAGACGGGAACGTATCTCAAGGTTCCAGATGCGATCGGGTCGGACGAACCCAAAGGCGTCCAATTCCGCCCTGCGGGGCCTCCGACCAACTGAATCCGGCGTACCCCCCCGCGAAAGGCTAATCCCAACCTCCTGCCATCGCCCGGAATCGTCCACGGGGCCCCTCGATGAACCCGACACCCGATCCGGCGAAAGAGCCCGTCGTGTACGCCATCGGCGACACCCACCTGGGCCTCCGGGGATGGGGTCCCAAGGGCCATCGAGAGCGGCCGCTCCTCGTGGCGGATTTCTTCCGCTGGTTGAGCGCCCTGCCGGAGGAGGGCCATCCTCTGACGGTGTGGGACGGCCACACCATGAGCACGCGGGTCCTTCGTCGCCCGGACCGGCTGATCCTGCTCGGCGACATCCTGGAACTCTGGGAGGCCGAGAACCAGGCGATCCTGTTCTCCGCCGTCACCGTGGGCTCCGTGTTGGCCCGCGTGCCCTGCGAGAAGATCTACGTGCTCGGGAACCACGACAACATCCTCCAGGCGGTGACGGGGATGTATCCGCTCGGCATGGAGAACCTCGAGGTCGTCGGGGAGACGTACCCGATGAGCGAGACCGGGGAGATCTGGCCGCTTCGAATCGGTGATCGTGAGTACGTGTTCATCCACGGCCACCAGTTCGATCCGGTCCTCCACGGCCGCCTCGGAAAGTTCTGGCCGCTGCTTGCCCCGGTACGGCAGGCGGGCGCGGCCCTGGGGAACTATGCGTGGGTGTTCTTCGGCCTGTGGGTTGCGGCCCTGATCGTGCACGTCCTCTACCAGTCCTGGCCCGTTGACTGGCTTGCGGTCTTGGGGCTTCCGCTGTTCTGGTTCCCTCGGCTGTACATGCGCCTGGGTTGGCGCTCGTGGCGCCTGATCGGTGGACTTCGATACAACCGGGACCTGGCACTGAAGGGCTTCGTGAAGTGGTGGGCAAAAATGCGTGAGAGCAAGGGGATCCCGAAGGATGTCGGGATCGTGTTCGGCCACACGCACTACCTGGACTGGCTGGAACTCGGTGGAGAAAAACGGTATGATCGGACGATGCAACCCTTCGAGGCACGTCTGAATGAATCCGTCATGCGGCTCGGCGACAAGCGCCCCACGCTGTACAATGTCTCCTCTTGGTTGGAGGGTGGGGGCGAGCGAAGGGGCGTCGAGGTGGCGACCGCGTTCTATGCGGACGCGGAGGGCCCCTTGTTCATCGGCTGGGACTGGCGGCAGCGACACCCTTTCCACGTCCCGTTCGACTTCGTGGAGAAGCGTTGGGACGATCCGTTGGCCTTCGTGAGGGAGGACTCCGGAATGGGAGCCATCGCCCGGCAGCTCGGTTGGCCCCGCGAGATGATCCGAAAGTGGGGGGAGAGCCGGGGAAGCCTGTTGCGCGTTCGACAATCCAAGGGCCGGTCGCGGTGACGCGGGGCGGAAACCGGGTCCCATAGGCAATCGGGTCGCAAACCTCATACGAGGAACCTGTCTGCACACGTCGGGATGGTCCTCGTCGAGCGCGCGACGCTGGCGGACCGGGAGGCGATCGAGCGCCTCATCGCGGCGTACATCACCGCGGAGGGCGGCCGCCCGAAGGCGGAGCGGATCTCGTGGGCCGTCGAACAGGTCCTCAAGAACCGGTTCCCGGGTTCCCTCCTCGTGGCCCGGGAGAAGGGCGCGGTCCTCGGCGTCGCCCTCGCCGTGTACACGCCCTCCGCGGAGCTCGGGCGGGTCCTCGTCGTGAACGACTTTTTCGTGGACCCCGCGTGGCGGCGCAAGGGCGTGGGCCGGGCCCTCGCGACCCGCCTCCTCCAGGAGGCGAAGGCGATGCACGTGGACTGGATCGACCTCGAGGTCCTCCCGAGGAACCCGGAGGCCGCCGCGTTCTGGAAGGCGATCGGCTTCACGACCGCGGGGCGGTTGATTTACAGCAAGGACGTCTCGTAGACCTGCGCGCGTTCCGAAACGTATTCAACAGGTACCGCGGTGGCGGGGGCCTCCATGCCCCCGCCCTCCCCGAGGAACAAGTGGCGGTACGGGCTCACGGGCCTCGCGTGCATGCCCCCCGCTTCCCTGACGTTCGAGAAGGCCCTCGCGCTCGTGGACAAGGGGGCGGTCCCGAGCGACAAGCGCAACCACAACGCCCGCACCCTCGCGGACGGATGGGACGTCACCCTGTGGCACCGCCTCCCCGCCGGCGGGCCGAAGGCGTTCGCGAGCGTCGCGGTATGGCGGTACGATCGGAAGGACCAGCACGACTTCCGGTGGCGGGACGACGTCCTCGTCCTCGGGCTCCATGTCGGGTTCGACGACACGCACTTTTCGGATGACGTCGCGCGGGAGTCGTGGACCCGCTTCCTCCTCGAGATCGGGGACATCCTGCGGCCGGACTTCATGGCCCTCGACCTGTACGACGAGTTCATGGAGCGGAAGGGGACGGACCTCGCGCGGGAGGTGTTCGCGGTGAACGTCTATGGGCCCGCCTCCGTCGAGTCCATCGGGGAGTCGAGGTTGCGCGCCCTCCCCGCCGCGATCGAGTCCCGCTCATGGGGCGCCGTCGTCGTCCGCGCGACGGACCGCATCTCTATCGGGATGGACCCGCCGGCCCGGCAGAGGATCCGGGGCCTCCTCGCGCCCGCTACCGATGCGTGATCTTCCGGTGCGTCTCGAAGAGGGCCTCCGCCATCTCCTTCCCGCACATCGGGCACGCGAGGAACCCGGGCTTACCCGCGGAGGGCTTCGCGCTCTCCAGGAAGTCCCGCAGCGCGTCCATCTCGATCCGGATCGCCTCCCCCTCCGCGCGGGATCCGTGGCTGTGGCTCCGCTCCCCGATGTAGTCGATGTGGACGTCGATTTCTGCGCCCCTCGGGACCGTCGCCTCCCCGTGGGCCTCGATGCGGGTGTGGAACCGCTTCCCGTTCTCGAGGTGCCGGATCGCGACGAGGTCGAACGTCTCCCGGAACACATTGTAGCCCATCGAGAGGAGCACGGCCTCGGCGGTCGTCATGTTCACCCGCCTCGGTACGGCCCCTTTCGTGAGATCCACCCCTGGGTCGCCCCGCCGCGGGTGGATACGGTGGGCGGTCGTAAATACGTTGGCCGGAGATCGCGAGTTACCCTTGCATAAGGCCAACTCTTGCGGCCCCTCGGGGGCGGGTCCCATGGCGGCACCTTCATCTACCCCCGCCTCCATGGACTTCGACGGTCGTGCGACCAGGAGGTTCCCGGCGATGAACACCACGAGAGTTTTCCGATCCGTGCCGGGAGCCACCTGAGCCGAGTCCACCGTCCTCCCGGCAGCGTGTGTCCCCGAGGGTGCGAACGCTCCATGGAGATCCAAGACGACCGAGATGCCGAACACACCGTACCTCGACGCCAGCGTCCGCTGGCGGATCCGCACGGGGAGGCTCGAGCAGGAGGAACCCGGGTACGAGGACCGGGTCGCGGCGATCCTCTCCGCGGGGCTCGCGACGGAGGTCGTGCGCCCGATCAGCGCGGGCAAGGAAGCGGAGGTCCTCCTCTGCCGGTACAACGGCGCGCCGATCGCGGTGAAGATGTACCGGCTCTACCGCACGTCCCACAAGGGGGACGGGCCCGTGAAGGCGGACGCGATGGGCTGGCGGGCCGCGGACGAGTTCGAGGCGACGTACCGCGCGTGGAAGGGCGGGGTGCGGGTGCCCACGCCCGCGCGCCGCGTGGAGGCGATGTTCTCGATGCGGTACCTCGGGGACGAGGACGGACCCGCACCGCGTCTCGTCGACGTGCGCCTCGAAGATCCAGAGCCAGTCCTTCAGGAGATCCTGGCGGGGATCGAGACGATGGCACGCGCGGGCGTCGTCCACACGGACCTGAGCGCGTTCAACATCCTGTTCCACGACGGTCACTCATGGTTTATCGACTTTTCAGAATCGTTGAGGGTGGATCGCACGGGGACCGCGCCCTGGGTCCGGCTCACGGAGGCCTCCGCGATGCTCGGGCACGGATTGAATGCGCTCGGGAAATACTTCCGCAAGTACAACCTGACGATCGACGCCCGCCCGTTCGTCGATCGGATCGTGGGCTCCCTGGACCGGTTCCGCGTCCTACACGCCGGGGCTCCGGGGGACGCTCCGGCCTAGGGGAGGTCGACCCACACCCGCCCGCCCTCGATGACGGCGGGATACGACCGCACCGGGGTCCTCGCGGGCGGGCCGACGACCTGCCCCGACCTCACGTCAAACCTCGAACCGTGCCATGGGCATTCCACGACGAAATCGTCGAGAGTGCCTTCGCACAGCGGGCCTCCCACATGGGTGCACCGGTTGTCCAGGCAGTAGACCTTTCCGCCGATACTGAACAGCGCCACCGGCCGCTGACCGAGTGTGGCGCACTTCGCCTCCCCCTCCGGGATCTCGCTCGCCGGCCCGGCATCTACGCGCATGAACCGGCGCATTCCGGAAATCACCTATAAGCGTTCGCCACACAGGGCTGCGACCACGGAATCAAAGGCAGGGTGCGACGAGATGCAGCTAGTCGATCTCGGAGGGCGCTTTGGGTGACCCGCGCACATTGAGGATCATTTCCCTCCCCCCGCCCTTCGAAGGATAGATGCAGAACGTCATTTGCGATCCCCACTTCTCGTTCATCCTCGCGAACGACACACTGAGCCTCTGGAAGTCTTCTTCGGTGAAGTGCACGACCCCGAGGTTGACGTCGAACTCGTACTTCGTGGGATTGCCGCGGTGGAGTCGGAGGGGAATCTTGCCGTAGAGTTTGTACTCGAAGTTCCTCAGTTCGTCGAGAACCTCCTTCAGCATCCCCTCATTCGCGAATGGTTCCAGTGGGTCGAACTTCGCCATCCGTCACCCCCTCGTTCCCTTCCGAGACGATCGCTCCGCGTTCTCAGATGACCTTCGTGATGTGCGCGAGCCGCTCCGCGGCCTCGTGGGTGATGCCCGCGTCCCCGAGGATCGTGTACCGCTCCGGGTGGATCTCGTGCGCGTGGATCAGGGCCTCGATGATCTCGTCGTCCGTGAGCCCGAGCGCCCGCGCGGTCGTCGGCGCCCCGATCGCGAGGAGCGCGTTCCGCACCTCCTCCCAGTTCCCGCCGTGGAGGTACATCATCATGATCGTCCCGACGCCGCACTGCTCCCCGTGGAGGGCGGGCTTCTTCGCGAGCCGGTCGAGGGTGTGCGAGAACTTGTGCTCGCTTCCCGAGGCGGGCCTCGACGACCCCGCGATCGACATCGCGACCCCGCTCGACACGAGGGCCTTCGCGACGAACCACGCGCTCTCCTCGAGGCGGGGCTTGATCGTGTGCGCGTTCTCGATCAGGAGGCGGGCCGCGAGCTCGCTCAGCGCCGCCGCGTAGCTCGAATAGTACTCGTTCCGAAGGTTCCGCCCGAGGGCCCAGTCCTTCACCGCGGTCAGGTTCGAGATGATGTCCCCGCATCCCGCCGCGAGGAGCCGGAACGGCGACTCCGCGATGATCCCCGTGTCCATGATCACCGCGATCGGGGTGTGCGCGCCGAAACTCTGCTTCTGCCCGTCCTTCTCGATGGAGGCCTGGCTCGACACGACCCCGTCGTGGCTCGCGGCGGTCGGGACGCTCACGAACGGCACCCCCGCCTGGAACGCGGAGAGCTTCGCGACGTCGATGGACCTCCCGCCGCCGACACCGAGGGCGAAGTCCACGTCCTTCGACGTGAGGATCTCCTTCGCCGCCATCACGGCGTCCCAGTCCGCGCCCTGGATCACGTACTCCTCCGTCCGGATCTTGTGCTTCTGGAGGCTGTGGAGGGCGATCTCCCCCCCGATCTTCATCGTCGTGGGGTCCGCGACGACGAGGGCGTGCCGGCCGATCTTCAGGTTCGCGCACACCTCGCCGACCTGGTGGATCGCGTCGTGGCCGATCACGATCGAGCGCGGGAGCTCCATCCACTTCGATTTCGAGAACCCGTTGAAGTCGGGAGCGCTCAGTCCATCCCCTCTGAGACGCACCAAACTTGCTCTCGCTACTTAAACATGTTTCCCCGGGGGGACCCGGGAGAACTCCCGTTCGTGGGCCCACGGGGAAAGTGGCCCCGCGGCGCGAGTTACCCTTGAGTAAGGCCAACCGTACCGACATCGCCGGGCCCCCGCCACGGCATCGCCCGGGGCGATCCTTCCCGGGACCCGCAGCGCATCGCGTCGCGAGGACTCAGTGAACAACTTTTATATCGCGCGCTCCGGATGGGAACGTGCCGTGTCCCGAGTCCCGCTCTTCGCGCTCCTCGACGTCGCGGTCGCGGAGGACCGGCCCGTCGCCCTCGCCCGCGCGGAGGAGGAGTTCCTCAAGGGGAACGAGCTGTGCGACGCGAAGCGGTTCGACGAGGCGCTCGGCCACTACGACCGCGCGGTGGAGCTCGGCCTCACGGACCACGTCGTGTGGAACAACAAGGGCGTCGCCCTGGACTCCGTGGGCCGCCACGAGGACGCCCTCGCGTGCTACGACAAGTCCCTCGCCGCGAACCCCGCGTACGAGATCGCCTGGTACAACCGCGGGAACGCGTACTCGTATCTGGGCCAGTACGATCGAGCCGTGGAGTGCTACGATCGCGCCCTCCTCCTGAAGCCGGACTACCACGTCGCGCTGTACGACAAGGGCCTCGCCCTCGCGCAGCTCGGGAAGACCCGGAAGGCCCTCGAGTGCTACGACCGCCTCGCGGACCTCGACGGGAAGAACGAGGTCGCGTGGTTCCGGAAGGGGCTCCTCCATGAGCAGCTCGGGAAGTACGAGGACGCGGTCGCCGCGTACCGACGCGCGGTCTCGCTGAAGGCGGAATACCAGGACGCGTGGAACGCGCTCGGGAACGCCCTGTACTCCCTGGAGCGGTACGAGGAGGCGATCGAGTGCTACGACAAGGTCCTCGGGCTGAACCCGAAGAACGCGGAGGCGTGGAACAACAAGGGGTTCACGTTCTTCATGCTCGGGATCCACGACGAGGCGCTGCGATGCTACGACCGCGCGCTCTCGATCGACCCGTCGTACAAGCACGCATGGTACAACAAGGGGTACACGTACCACGGGATCGACCGCCTCGAGGACGCCGTCGTCTGCTACCGGAAGGCCCTCGACATCGACCAGGGGGACGAGGTCCTCTGGAACAATCTCGGGAACGCCCTGTACAACCTGGGGCGGTACCAGGAGTCGATCCCGTACTTCGAGCGGGCGATCGAGGTGAACCCGAAGTACGAGATCGCGTGGAACAACATCGGGAACGCGCTCGACAAGATGGGCCGCCACTCGGAGTCCCTGAAGAACCACGACAAGTCCCTCGAGCTGAAGCCGGACTTCGACTACGCCCTGTACGCGAAGGGGCACGCCCTCGGGAAGCTCGGCCGCTCCGAGGAGGGGCTGGAGCTGATCTCCCAGGCCCTCGAGCTGAACCCGAATTACGACCACGCGTGGATGGCGAAGGCGGAGGTCCTCCACGACCTCGGCCGCCTCGAGGAGGCGCGGGAGTCCCTCACGAACGCCCTCGTCCTGAACCCGACGTACGACGAGGCGTGGGTGTTCCGCGGGAACGTGAGCCTGGACCTCGGGGACCCGGAGGAGGCGCGGCGGTGCTTCGAGGAGGCCCTGCGGTCGTACGACGTCGCCCTCGAGCTCGAGCCCGGGAACGGCGAGGTCCTGCGGCTCCGCGCGAAGCTCCTCGAGGAGCTCGGGCGGGACGACGAGGCCCTCCCCGCGTACGCGCTCGCGGCGAAGGCGGGGGACGCGCCCGCGATGGCGGCCCTCGTCCGCCTCCTGATGAAGGACGGTCGATCAACGGAGGCGCTCACGGTCGCGAGGGATCTCGCGGCCCGGAGCCCGAAGGACGCGGAGGCGCACGGCCTCCTGGGAGCCGCGCTCCTCGGGACCGGGAACCCTGCGGATGCGATCCCCGCGCTGCAGCGGTCCCTCGAGCTCGACGCCCGCCCCGGGGTCCGGCGGGACCTCGCGCGCGCCCTCGCGGGGGCGGGCCGCCCGGACGACGCGCTCGCGGCCCTCGGGTTGGGATCGAAAGAGGCGGAGGATCATCTCCTCCGCGGGGACATCCTCCGAGGGGCCCGGCGGTTCCCGGAATCCGTCGCGGCGTACGACGCCGCCATCGCCACGGGGACGCAGCTCGACGTCGCGTACCTGGAGCGGGCGCGCGCCCTCGCGGACGCGGGCCGCCTTCCGGAGGCCCTCGCGAGCCTCGACGCGGCCCTCGGGCTGGACCCCCGGGAGGCGGAGGTGTGGCGGGAGCACGGCGCCGTCGCGTTGAAGGCGGGCCGCCCCCGGACCGCCGTCCGCTCCCTGGAGCGCGCGACGGAGCTGGACCCGAAGGACGGCGCGGCGTGGGAGCTCCGCGCGCGGGCGCTCGAGGCCCTGGGCCGGAAGGAAGAGGCCGCGCGATGCCGGCTGCGTTCCGGGGGTCCCGCGAATTTTGGTCTGTCAAACATTGAAAATGATGGGGAAGCACTTAAATAGGGTCCAATCTTAAACCGCTTCCCCCGGGAGCGGGGACTCCGTCGTCCGAGGGGTGCATCGTGGCGCGCACTGTGAATCTCAAACGAGACCGTTTCCTCTTCTATCTAGGCCTCGTCCTCGTCCTGGTCGGCGGACCCGGGCTCGCGCTGGGGACGTTCGCGCACGACTCCCTGCGGGTCCCCGTCGGCGGGGTCGCGTACGACGCGTTCGGCTGGGTGAACCAGAGCGTCCTCGGGGTCGGCGCCGTCGTCCTGATCGTCGGGATCGTGTTCCTGATCCTCGGACTCCGCGGCGGGGTCCTCTCCGCGACGGAGCTCGCGGACGTGAAGGCGGGGAGGTCCCGCACGTGACCCGCGAGAAGGGCCCGAAGAAGCGCCCCACGGAGGACCGCCGGGGCCTCACGAACGGCAACGGCGTGCCGCGGCCCGCGGGGCTCACGAACGGCCTCGGCCGGACGAACGGGACGGGCCGCACGAACGGGTTGACGAACGGCCTCACGAACGGCGTCCGCGGACGCACGAACGGCCTGACGAACGGGCTCGCGTCCCGGGTGAACGGCCTCACGAACGGCCTCGCCTCGACGGGCCGGACGAACGGGATGACGACGGGCATGCGGGGCCGGACGAACGGACTCACGAACGGGAGCGGCCGCACGAACGGGACCGGCGTGATCAACGGCCTCGTGAACGGGACGATCCGCCGCGGGCTCCGGCACAACCGGTACGGCGTGATTACGCAGAGGGACCTCCGCCTCGGGATCAGCATCGTCGTCCTCTTCCTCCTGCTCCTCGGCCCCTTCTACCTCCTGATGAGCACGCCGCCGCCCGCCCCGCCGACGCGGATCCTCGTGGACGGGAACCTCGCGGACTGGGCCGGCACGCCGTTCCTGAACGACACCCTGACCCCCCCGAACGCGGACATCGCGCTCCGGGGCTACTCCGTCCTCGAGGAGAACGGGTACACGTCCTTCGCGATCCGGGTCGCGGGGATCGCCCTCGGGGACTCCTCGGAGCTCGACGGGTTCTACATCTTCATCGACAAGGACGGCAGCGCCGCCACGGGATACCGCGCCCGCGAGATCGGGGCGGACTACATGGTCTCCGTCCGCGGCGGGAACAACGCGGTCTCCTCCTCCGCCCTGTACGGCTTCCGGTCCGGCGCGGGTCGATCAGACTGGGGCGGCTGGGAGGCCGTGGACTCCGCCCGCGCGGCGGTGTCCGCGAACGGCGGCCTCGAGGTCCAGCTCCTCCCGGGGGCCGTGGACTGGGGCTCGGCCCGTTCGTTCCTCGTCGCCGCGAGCGACTACGATGGGAACGAGGTGATGGGGAGCGTCCACTTCGACCTCTCCCTCCGGGCCCTCCAGGTCCAGCAGGTCCCCACCGCGGACTACGTGACGACGTCGAACCAACCCATCGCAGACCTCACGTTCACCGCGTTCGGGGCCCCCGTGGTCGTCACGCGGGTGCAGGTCACGGGGACCCACAGCGGCGCGACCCTCCCGGATCTCCCCGGCTTCACGGTCACCACGGCGACCCCGGTCACGCAGACCGTGACGGTCGCGTACACGCCCGCGGAGGTGAACGACTACGTCGTGGCCCACGTGGACCCGACCCGCGTCGAGACGACCGGGGGTGTGCCCGTCACCGTGGACGGACCCGACCTCGTCGCGTACCTCCTCTTCTTCGGCGCGAACCCGCCCACGCAGCACTTCGCGGAGGGATACTTCAGGGACTGGGCGCCCTCCTCCCTCGCGCCGGACCCGGGCGTGGAGCCGGACGCGAACATCGACATCTCCCACTACGCGGCGAACCACACCGTCACCGTGACCCCCTCGACCTCCACCGCGTTCGTGTACGCGGATGTCGCCGACCGCATCTTCGGCGGCTCCGGCGTCGTGGAGCGGATCGTGAAGGCCACGGGCGGCGGCGGGGGCGGGTCGGGAAGCCCCGGGCCCCCGGTGACCCGCGTGGGCGAGGACCTCTTCCGCGTGTTCATCGACGTGGACACCGAGCGGCCCTCGGACGGCACGATGTCCCTCGGGGTGCGGGCGGACTACCGGATCGACATCACGGGGACGTACGGCCGCATCGCGTCGAAGACCGCGTACGAGTGGTCCGGGACCGCGTGGGTCGTCTCCTCGCGGACCGTAAACGTGGCGAACGACCGCACCCGCATGGAGGCGAGCCTCGACCTCACCGGCGTCACGACCGGAACGATGGCGATGGCGATCGAGGCGACGGACTGGCGGTTGCTCGCGGATGCGACGGACGCGTATGGCTTCCTCGATGGCCCGGTTGGCGGGACGCGGGGCGGACCGGGTCTCAAGCCTCTCCATGGAACCGATGGTGAGGACGCCGTCGCTCAGTCCCTGACGAACGGCCCCGCCGCGGTTGACGGAGATTGTGCCACAACGGGAGGCGAATACGATGGCGCGGGATTCTTCGATGACCCTGGCATCGCGGGTCAGGTCGGGACCGACGGGTTGTATGTCTACGTCTGTATCGATGTCACCGATGACATTTCTGAGGAGACGACGGACCAAGGGTACATCTACTTCGATACCGCGCACAACGGAGGAACCGCCCCTGATTCGGACGACAGGAGGTTCTACGTCGTCCCGGGCGGGTCGATTTTCTCCAGCGAGGGGAACGGGGTAACTTGGGTTCCGTGCGTTAGCCCCAACTGCGATTCGGGTAACGAGGCAGCGGGAGCGTTCACCGGTGGACACGAAGTGTACGAGTTCAAGATTCGTTTCGCGAACGTATGGGGGACTGACTCGCCGACCCCCAACGACGAGGCGGGCTTTGCAGTAAGAGCGGTCGACTCTACCGGGGGCATCACGGTCACTTGGGGCAGTACAGATCCTCCGAGTGACTCGGCGCCTGACACCTGGGGCCACATCCTCGCACCGGAGTTCCACGACATCCTCGTCCCCGCGTCGATCCTCGGCAACGTCGCCGGCTCCCTGACGCCCGCCTCGGCGGGCGAGCTGCTCCGCGCCGCCATGCTGCATACGCACGCCGAG
>JAIBJG010000036.1 GCA_020029475.1 Methanobacteriota archaeon
TCGGGACCGTCGCCTCGGCGAAGGCGTACAGCAGTTTCGCCCCGCTCCGGATGATCCCGCCGTGCTCCTGCTCCTTCCCCGGGAGGAAGCCGGGCACGTCCACGAACGTCACGAGCGGGAGATTGAACGCGTCGCAGAACCGGATGAACCGCGCACCCTTGATCGACGAGTTGATGTCCAGTGTCCCCGCGAGGAACGCGGGCTGGTTCCCGACCACGCCCACGGAGTGCCCGTCGAGGCGGGCGAACCCAACGACGATGTTCCGCGCCCACGACTCATGGACCTCCAGGAAACTCGCGCGGTCCGTCACCCGCGTGATCACGTCCCGCATGTCGTACGGCCGGTCGCTCTCCTGGGGCACGACCGTTGCAAGCTCGGGGTCTCTCCGTTCCGGGTCGTCCCTAAGCTCGAGATGCGGCGGGTCGTCCACGTTGTTCGAGGGGACGTAGCTGAGGATCCTCCGGACGATGCGGAGGGCCTCCCGCTCGCTCTCCGCGGCGAAGTGCGCGACCCCGCTCTTCTCCGCGTGGGCGGTGGCCCCGCCAAGCTCCTCGAAGGAGACCTCCTCTCCCGTGACGGCCTTGATCACTTCAGGTCCCGTGATGAACATGTACGAGGTGCCCTTCGCCATGATCACGAAGTCCGTGATCGCGGGACTGTACACCGCGCCGCCCGCGCACGGCCCGAGGACGACGGAGATCTGCGGGATCACGCCGCTCGCAATGACGTTGCGATAGAAGATCTCCGCATACCCGCCGAGGGACTTCACGCCCTCCTGGATGCGGGCGCCTCCGGAGTCGTTGATCCCGACGACGGGCGCGCCGACCTTCATCGCCATGTCCATGATCTTCACGATCTTGTCCGCGAACATCTCCCCGAGGGACCCGCCGAAGACCGTGAAGTCCTGGGAGAACACGAACACGAGGCGGCCGTCGATCGTACCGTACCCCGTGACGACGCCGTCCCCGGGGACCTTCTTCTTCTCCATGTCGAAGTCCGTCGTCCGGTGGACGACGAAGAGGCCCGTCTCCACGAACGAGCCGGGGTCGAGGAGGAGGTCGATCCGCTCCCTCGCGGTCCCCTTCCCCCTCTTCCGCTGGGCGTCGATCCGGTCCGCGCCCCCGCCGAGGCGGGCCTCCGCCTTCCTGCGGCGGAGCTCGTGCACCTTCGGGTCCCCGGCCACGGCGATGCGCAAGGCGCGCCCGTTCCTTAACCTTATCTTGGGGCGGACTCCGTTTCCGCGGCGGCCCCCGACCGTGGCTCATCCTTCGACAGGAGTTCCGCGAGGACCCCGCCCGCCATCCCTCCGAAGGCGCCGAGGAGGATCGGGATGAGGACGAAGAGGAACACGGCGAGCCCCCATCCCGGGCCGAGGATCCCGCCGAGGATCAACAGGAGTCCCTCGACGGGGGCGACGAGGGCGAGGACGAGGAGCCAGAGGATCCACACCGGTGCGGTGGATTGGATCCCGCGGGCCGCCCCGCTCCGCCCGCGGCCCGACAGGAATCCCGCCACCGCAGCGGACAGGACCGTGAGCATCCAGAGCCCGAGGGCAAGGGACACGAGGGTGAGCACGGACCCGACGAGGACGGACTTCCACCATGGAGCGGCCCACCGGAGGAGCATCTCAGGACCTCCGAAGGACGAGTGTCGACTCGAGCGTGCCGGCAGCGAGCGCGGCCGTGGCGGGAAACTGGACGACCTTGTACTCCCGCCGGAGCCACAGCGCGAGCTGGTCCGCGTAGTGCGGGCTCAGCGGGTTCCCGCTCTGGCCTCCCGGGTACACCGTTGTGGATTCCTCCGGAGACCCGAGGGTGACGACCATCCGCCACGACGGGCCCGCGCGGGCCTCGAGGCCCGCCCCCGGGTCTAGGGTGATGTCGTCCCCCTCTGCGGGGTACGGCCCGCGCTGGAGCGCGTCGAGCCCGGAGAGGTGCGCGAAGACCCGTGTGTGTGCGCGCCCCCAGGTCCACGTGACCGGGCCGTTGCCGAACCGCCCCGCGAGGTCCGCGACGGTCTCGTTCATCGCCCGCCGCAGGAGGTGGTCCCGTCTCTCGATCGCGGTCGTGCGGACGTCGTCGAACCACGGCGAGTCCGGCGCGTGCTTCACGAGCCGCTCCAGGACGTCCGGGTACGGGAGCATCAGGCCGCTGACGTTCGCCGCTGCCCAGTCGTCCCCGAAGACGTCCTCCCGGAACCGGTGGATGAACGTGTACCAGATCGTCGCCCCCGGGCGGTTCGTCTCCATCCGGAGGTCCCACTGGGAGAGGGCGAGCATCGCCTGCTGGCAGAGGACGGACGCGCACGCCGCGTTCGCGGCCGCGATGAACGGGAGGAACTCCTGCGCCGCGACGTCCAGCGTATCCCCCTGGAACGTCCGCATGTCCTGCGGGGTCACGGTCCCGTTCGCGGAGATCGTCCCGTTCAGGAGGGCGTTGATGCGCCGCGCGCGGTACCCGGGGTCCCACTGCCACCCGAGGTAGTGCGGGTAGCGGGAGCCTGCGGGGATCTGGTTCGCGCTCGCGAGGTACCCCTCCGGCGGGTCCACAGCCTCCGGGTACTCGTCGAAGGGGACCCAGCCCTTCCACTCGTAGTCCCCGGCTCCGTCCAAGGGGACCCGACCGAGCGTGTTGTTCCGGATCGGGAAGAGCCCGTTCGTCCGGATCGCGATCGTGGAGCTCGGCGGCGACGCGCCCCACGCGGCGAACGCGAAGTTCTGGGCGGGGTTCTTGAACATCTGCAGGGCCGCCCGGAACTCCGTCCAGTTCCGGGCCTTCATCCATGCGAGCGCGGCGGCGATGTCGGAGCCGCTCTCGTTCCCCGTCCACCGCATCGCGACGGTCTCCCCGCGCTGGGTCACGAGGGGGCCGTGGATCGATGTCTTCACGGTGACCGCGACCTCCCTGCCTCCCTTCACGCGGATCGTCTCCGTGATCTTCTCGAAGGGGAGCCACGCCCCGCGGAACCGGTACTCCTCCGGGTTCGCGGGGTTCACGGTCTCCCGGTAGAAGTCCGTGACGTCCGCGCCGGTGTTCGTCTCGCTCCACGCGATGTCCCGGTTGAACCCGATGAACACCCCGGGGATCCCGGGGAACGTGACCCCGTACACGTCGTAGTCCCCGCCGCGGAGGTGGACCTCGTGCCAGATCGCGGGGAGCTGGAAGGAGAGGTGCGGGTCCCCCGCGAGGAGCGGGCGGCCCGTCGACGATCGCGCCGCTGCGACGACCCAGTTGTTCGATCCGATTCCGACTTGGAGCGGCTCCAGGAACGGAGAGAGCCCGCGGACCTTCGCGAGGATGTCCCGCGCCGCAGCCGAGTCGATCACGGGTCCGCCGCCTCGGGTCCCGTTCGGCATGACGGGCGGGACGGGGACGGGAGATGCGACGGGAAACAGTTCGTCGACGGCGGTCGGGCCCAGGCCGTTCTGGAGGAGCCCGAGACCGATGTCCGTGAAGTCCGCACTCAACCCGAAGGCGAGGAGCCCGCCCTCCGTCAGGGTGTGCAGCGGCGTCCACGGCTCGGGGGCGTAGTTGAGGAGCTTGTACTCGAGGGGCAGGTTTCTGGTCCCCGCCCGCGCGATCCACGCGTTCACCCCCGCCGCGTACGCGTCGAGGGCCTGGCGGGTGGAGTCCGCGGGCCCCAGGGTCTCAAGGTAGCCTCGTGCGATCCGCTCGAGGCCGATCGTCCGGAGGAACGTGTCCTGCTCGATGTAGCTCCCGCCGAGGACCTCGGAGAGCCGGCCCGCGGCGAACCGGTACTGGATGTCCATCTGCCACATCCGGTCCTGCGCGTGGACGTATCCGAGCGCGAGGAACAGGTCGTGGTTCGAGGTCGCGAAGATGTGCGGGACGCCCCACGTGTCCCGGAGGATCGTGACGTCCCCGTCGAGACCGGAGACCCGTAGCTCCTCCAGGGCGGGGAGCTTCGCGCCCTCCGCGGTCGTCCACACCCCGCCGTTCGGGTTCAGGAGGCCGCCCAAGGGCGGGAGGGGGCCGATCGGAATCGAGAGGAGGACGACGAACAGGACGGCGAGGGCGACGGAGACGACCTCTTTCACGACGAGGCGGGATCTCACGTCACGGACCTCTCGCGACAATCCCCCTCCTTAGGAAATACGTTTCCCCCTAGGGCGGGGCCTGACCCCGGAATCGGGCGACGCGGTTCGCAACCCTCCGGGTGACCTCTGGGCGGGTCACGAGGACGAGGCCCGCGGCGATGAGCGCGAACGCGCCGATCGCCCGGAGCTCGACGGGCTCCCCGAGGGCAAGGAGGCCGCCGACCGCGGCGACCGCGGCGGCGATCGGGCTCACGAAGTTCAGACGGATCGGCCCGATGCGGCCGAGGAGGGTGAAGTAGATCGCGAATCCAAGCGCCGAGGAGGCGACTGCGAGATACAGGAGGGACACGACGCCCCAGAAGTCGAACACCGCTTTCACATTCCGACCCTCGACGATGAAGGAGAGGGCGTGGAGGATTCCCGCGCCCGCGAGGGAGTGCCAGGCGACGAACGTGAACACGTCCAGCCCGTGACGCGTCCGCCGGACGAGGACGGAACCGAGGGCCCACGAGACGATCGCGCCCGCGATCAGGAGCTCGGAGACGCCCCGGACGTCGAGGCCCCCGGGGTTCAGCGCGACGATGAGGACGATCCCCGCCATCCCGAGGCCGAGCCCGAGGACCCCGCCCGTCCCCACGCGTTCGTCCTTCAGCAGCGCGCGGCTGAACACGGTCGTGAGGACCGGGTTCATCGCGACGATGATCGCGGCGAGGCCCGCGGCGGTGTTCTCCTGACCGATGAACAGGAGCGCGTGGTACCCGGTGACGTTGAACATCGCGGCGACCGCGATCGCGGCCCACTGGGCGCGTCCCCGGGGCCGGAGGGACCCCTTGCGGCGGACCGCCGCGATCCCGAGCATCACGAGGCCGGTGATGTCGAACCGCAGGGCGACGAGGAGGAGCGGGCTGAAGCTCTGGAGTCCCACGGTGATGAAGACGAAGGCGGTCCCCCACAGGACGCCGAGGAAAAGAAGAGTCGCGATGTCCCTGCCAGCGACGGGGCGGGCCTTCCCGGATTCCTCCGGCATACCGGGCGCAGGCGGAGGTGCGGGATAAAGCTTTCAGCGGGATCAGCGCGAGTACTCGACGGAGCCGTCCAGGACCTCCGTCTTCCCGCCATCCGGGGCCATCACGACGAGGGCGCCGAGCGGCGTCACGTCATACGCGCGTCCCGCGACCTTCCCCTTCGCGGTCGACACGACGACGTCCTTCCCGATCGTCGTGCAGAACCCGCGATAGTCCTTGATCAACCGGTCGCGGGTCTCCGTCCGGAACTTCGAGACGATGTCCTCGAAGTGCTTCATCATGTACTCGAGGAAGTCGTCGTTGTCAACGTACTCCGCGACCTCCCGCTTCACGCTCGTCGCCCGGGCCCGCACGTCCTCCGGGAGCCGGTCGAGGTCGACCCCCGTGTTCACGCCGACCCCGATCACCCCGTAGAACGCGTCCCCCCGGTACACGCCCTCGCTCAGGATCCCGCCGATCTTCTTCTCCATGAACACGACGTCGTTCGGCCACTTCAGGTTCGCGAAGACGCCGAAGTGCCGGAGCGCCTTCACGACGGGCATCCCCGCGAGGAGACCGAGGGTCGCGACGTGCTTCGGGTCCGGCCTTACGACGAGGGAGACGTACAACCCGCCCGACGGCGAGGCCCACGCGCGGCCGTGGCGGCCCTTCCCCGCGCTCTGCCGCTTCGCGACGAGGACGGTGCCCTCGTCCGCCCCGTGGCCGAGCAGGAGCTTCGCGACCTCGTTCGTCGAGTCCACCGCGTCGAACCGGAGGAGCTTCCGGAAGATCGGGCCCGGCGTCTCCTGGGTCGAGACGGGCTGCGGGAGGTCGGCGTCCGCCACGGACGTCGGAGAACCGCGGGCGGGTTAAGCCTTTGCGGGGGCGGTGCGACGAGAGCCTGACACGCGTCGGGACCTAGGCCTGCACGAGCTCCAGGAGGACCCCGTGGAGGGACCTCGGGTGTACGAACGCGACGAGCCGCCCGCCATGGCCCCGGCGCGGCTCCTCGTCGATCACCTCGAACCCCTTCGTCCGGAGGTCCGCCATCGCCTTCCGGATGTCCGGCACGGAGAATGCGACGTGGTGCATCCCCTCCCCGCGCTTCTCGATGAACGTCGCGATCACGCCGTCGGGGCGGAGGGACTCGAGGAGCTCGAGGCGGGTGTCCCCCTCCATCACGAACGCGATGCGGACGCCCTCGGACTCCACGGTCTCCGGGGATCCCACGGCGAATCCCATCGACCGGTACTTCGCGAGGGCGACGTCCAGGTCCGCGACCGCGATCCCGACGTGATGGAGGTCCCCGATCATACTTCGCTCCGCGCCCGGTACACGCCGAAGATCTCCCGCATCGCGCCCGCGATCTCCCCGAGGGTCGCCTTCGCCGTCACCGCGTCGAGGATCACGGGGACGAGGTTCGTCTCGAGGGCGGCGGCCTCCCGCACCGCCGCGAGTGCCCGCGTCGTCTCCTTGGCGCCCCGCCGCTTTCGGAACGCCCGCACCCGCGCGACCTGCTCCCGCTCCAGGGCCGCGTCCACCCGCTGGGGGCTCGGGCGGGCCGCCTCCTCGGAGCGGAAACGGTTCACGCCGACGATCGTCCGCTCCCTCGCCTCGACGGCCCGCTGGAACCGGTACGCGCTCTCCGCGACTTCCCGCTGGACCCAGCCCGCCTCGATCGCCTTCGGCATCCCTCCCATGGAGTCGACCCGGTCGATCAGGGCGGACGCCCCCTCCTCCATCTCCCTCGTAAGGGCCTCCACGTAGAAGGAGCCCGCGAGGGGGTCCACGGTGTTCGCGACCCCGCTCTCGTGGCCGAGCCACTGCTGGGTCCGGAGGGCGAGGCGGACCGCCTTCTCGGACGGCAGGCCGAGGGCCTCGTCCATCGAGTTCGTGTGGAGGCTCTGGGCCCCGCCGAGGATCGCGGCGAGGGCCTGGTACGCGACCCGCACGACGTTGTTCTCCGGCTGCTGCGCGGTCAGGGAGACGCCGGCGGTCTGCGCGTGGAACCGTAGGGCCTTCGACTCCGGCGCGCGGGCGTGGAACCGCTCCTCCATCACGCGGGCCCAGAGGCGGCGGGCCGCGCGGAACTTCGCCACCTCCTCCAGGACGTCGGACTGCGCGCAGAAGAAGAAGGACAGCTGGGGCGCGATGTCGTCCACCCGCAGCCCCCGGGCGACCGCCGCCTCGACGTACGCGATCCCGTTCGCGAGGGTGAACCCGAGCTCCTGGACCGCGGTCGCCCCCGCCTCCCGGATGTGGTACCCGCTCACGCTGATCGCGTTCCACCGGGGCATCTCCCGCGCGCAGAACTCGATGACGTCCACGACGAGCCGCATCGAGGGCTCGGGCGGGTAGATGTACGTGGAGCGGGCGATGTACTCCTTCAGGATGTCGTTCTGGACGGTGCCCCGGAGGTCCTTCCGCGGGACCCCGCGGGCCTCCCCGACCGCGACGTAGAGGGCGAGGAGGATCGCCGCGGTCGCGTTGATCGTCATGCTCGTGGACACGCGGTCCATCGGGATCCCCTTCAGGAGGGTACCCACGTCCTCGATCGTCGCGATCGGGACCCCGACCTTCCCGACCTCCCCGCGGACGAATGGGTCGTCCGGGTCGTACCCCATCTGGGTCGGGAGGTCGAACGCGACGGAGAGGCCCGTCGTCCCCTGGGAGAGGAGGTACCGGAACCGCTCGTTCGAGGCGGCCGCGGAGCCAAACCCCGCGTACTCCCGCATCGTCCACAGGCGGCCGCGGTACATCGTCGGGTACACGCCGCGGGTGAACGGCGCCTCCCCGGGGAACCCGAGGCCCTCGTCGTACCCGAGGCCCTCGAGGTCCTTTTCGGAGTACAGGAGCTTCACGGGGGTGCCGCTGAGGGTCTGCCCGTCCGCGGCGGGCTCGGGGGGCGGGGGCCGGGGCGGGGACTTCCTTGCCGTCTTCCTCTTCGGGGCCACGATCTCGAAATCCGTAAGCGGCCCCGGGCCTAAATCCTCTGCGACCCGCGCGGGCGGCGCGGGGGCGCGGTCGGACGATCGCGGTCCTACGCGGCGACGCTCCCGCAGTTCTTGCACGCGAGCTGCTTGTCCGAGGTGATCCAGACGTCGTCGTCCCCGCACTCCCGGCAGCGGACGCCCCGGACCTTCGTCGCGACCTTCGCGAGGATCTCGGGCGGGAGCCGCTCCTCCTTGACGAACTCGCCCGGACGGAGCTGGAACCGGCCCCGCATCAGCCCGAGGGCCACGACGACCGCGATCGCGAGGGCGATCCCCGGCAGTCGGGTGAGGTCCCGGGTCCAGAGGGCCGCGAGGACGAGGAGCCCGAAGAGGTTCGAGACCAGGGTCGCGAAGAACGGCGTGGAGCGGCGGGACCTCAGGGTGAACGCCGTGTAGAAGAGGGTCCCCGCGAGGAGGACGAGGATCCCGGAGACGAACAGCGGCGTCGGGTCCCCGCCCGCGGCCGCCAGGAACTCCGTCACCCCCTGGTACAGGAACGCGACCCCCGCCGCGGCGACGAGGACCTGCAGCCCGAGGAACGTCGCCTTCCGCGAGGGGAGCCTCCGGGAGGCGGCCGGCGCCGGAATCGCAGGCGGCGGGGAGGCGCTCATCGATCCACCTACGAGGGGTCCCGGCGGGCGAGCTCGATCGTGCCCGCCCGGCACGTGAGGCAGAACGCGGACCCGTCGCTCGCGACCCACAGCGTGTCCGCGCCGCACTTTGGGCACCGCACCCCGGCGGGGTTCCGGGTGCGCTCCGAGATCAACGTGCGGCTGCGATCGTTCTCCTTCGAGGACTCGATCTTCCAGGCGCCCACCCCGAACGGGAGACGGAAGGAGTATAGCACGACGAAGGACGCGAGGAGGGCGGCGATCACGATGAGGTCCCAGGTGAGGAGGGCGAGGAGGAACGCGAACACGTCCAGGATCATCGCGGTCCCCCAGGCGGTGAAGAGCCCCTTGTAGAGGAAGACCCCGGTGCCGAGGGCCCCGAAGCCGAAGACCGCCCAGAGGCTCGCGATCACGAGGTCCCGCGTGAGGACGACGCTGACGAACTCCGTCCCCGCGACCGCGAAGAGCGCGGCGGCGCACGCGATCCGCGCGAGGCGGACGTCCCGGTCGACGGGGGGCGCCTCCCCGTCCCGGATCCCCGCATCCCCCTTGGGGACGGCCCGTGACGGTGCGGCCTTCTGCCCCACGGGGGCCTGGTACATCCCGGGCGGGAGCGCCCGTGTCGGTAAAAACGTATCGTCCTCGGGTCACACCTTCGAGGCCGTGAACCGGAGGCCGCGCTCCGCGAGGGCGACGCCCGCCCCGCGGCGGACCTCGCCGACGACGCGCGCCCCGAGCCGCCTCAGGGGCCCGAGGACCCTGCCCACGGAGGCGGGAGGCGCGATCACCGCGAAGCCCATCCCCATGTTGAACGTCTCGTACATCTCCCGGTCGTCGATCCCCGCGAGGGACTGGATCGCGAGGAACTCCGGCGGCACCGGGAGCGGGTCCGTGATCCGGAACTCCACCTTCGGCTTCAGGCGGACGAGGTTCCTCACCCCGCCTCCCGTGATGTTCGCGAGCCCGCTCACCTTCGCCTTCCGGATCGCCGCGAGGATGGGACGGACGTAGATCCGCGTGGGCTCCAGGAGGATCTCGCCCCAGGGGCGCCCGCTCTTCGGGACCGGGTCCATCACGGTGACCGCGTTCTCTCGGAGGACCCGGCGGATCAACGTGTACCCGTTGCAGTGGAACCCGCTACTCGGGATCCCGACGATCCGGTCCCCGGGCCGGATCCCGCGACCGTCGATGACCTTCTTCTTGTCGACGACCCCGAAGCACGCGCCGACGAGGTCGAACCCGTTCAGGAGCTCCGGCATCACCGCGAGCTCCCCGCCGACGATCGTCACGTTCGCCTCCCGCGCCCCCGCGTCGAGGCCCACGCCGACCTGCCGCGGGAGCTCGGGGTCCTGGGAGTCCACCGCGATGTAGTCCACGAACGCGATCGGCTCCGCGCCCGCGCACACCATGTCGTTCACGTTCGCCGCGACGCAGTCGATGCCGACGGTGTCCCACCGGCGCATCTCGTTCGCGACGAGGACCTTCGTCCCCACGGAGTCCGTGCACATCCCGAGGGCCGTGCGGCCCATGTCCACGAAGCCCGCGAAGTGGCCCTTCGGCCCCCACGGCGCCCCGAGGCCGCGACGGCGGAACCGGAGCTGTTCCACGAGGGCCCGCACCTGCGCGCCCTTCGCGTCGATGTCGACGCCCGCCTCCGCGTATGTGCGGACCATGGACGGGAGCGCAAGGGGGGAGGGTACTTAGAAGTTGACTCCCGCGAGTGAAGGGGTCACTGGGGCGGGGGCAGGTCGAGGGGGTCCGGCGGGGGAGGCGCGGCCGCGGACCGCAGGTTCCCGAGGTTCCTCACGAGGAGGGTGTTGTCGATCCGGCCGACGATGAACGCCGCGGCGACCTTCTGCGCGGTCGGGTGCTCCGAGAGCCCCAGGAGGCGGAGGAGGTTCTTTGCGTACAGATCCCGCGTGAGCTTCCCGTTCTCGAATGCGACCCTCAGGTTCCGGATCTGGTTCTCGACAGGCATCGACACGAAAATCCCCTCGTCCCGCGACAGAGATTTGCCGAAGGGGTGATAAAGGCTCGCCTCCTACAAACGGCCGTCCCAATCTCCTGATATATCCCGGGGGGGAATGGATGTCGCGGGCCGGGAGAGGAGGCCGGTCCGGCGTTCGACATCCTCTTCGAACAGACCTCCTCACCTTCTTTTTCCGATGCGAGGCTACGAGCCTCAAATCGTCCACGATGGTAAACAAGCTTACCGCGGTCACTCCCTCGGATCCTCGCCTTCCATCGGTCACCTCCCTGCCCTCACACGGCATGGTAAACAAGTTTACCATCCTCTTCCCTCGAGGCCTACGCCCTGGAGGTAAACAAGCTTGCCAGACCGATTCCGATTCACCGGAGCCGTTGGAATGCTCGGAGGGAAGCGATCGACATCCCCACGGACTCATGGACCACGCGGACTCCCATGGCGCGGAGTTTTCCGGCGAGTTCCTCGGCATCCCCGGGCGGAAGCACCAGTACGGACTGCCCTATCCACACGACCCCTGGTCGATGGATGAAACCCTTCTCGATCCGTTCCCGAGGCACGGGCTCTTCGATCCGACGGACCCGACCGAACACGATGTGACATACTCTCGCCGCGAGGGGACGGGCCACGCCCCTCACGTCGTACGACAGCAGACGCCTCTCCAATCCAGCGTATCCCTCAACAACGATCCGACTCACCGGATTTGGATATACACAGCTATATAATAGCTTCTCCTGGAGGAGATGGCCGAAAGTACTCGGAGTCGATGGTAAGCATGTTTACCATGGCGGCTGCGCCCCGCCCGACCTCGACGCCCCGCAACGATTAACTAGGCCCGTCGCATCGAACGGCCGCCATGGGGAAGGCGTGGGTGAAGGCCCGCCACCGGGACCCGTACTACCGGGCCGCGAAGGCGCAGGGCCTCCGGAGCCGGGCCGTGTTCAAGCTCATCCAGATCCAGGAGAGGTTCGGCCTCCTCTATCCGGGGAACACGGTCCTCGACCTCGGGGCCTCCCCCGGCGGGTGGTCACGAGCGGCCGCGGAGCTCGTCGGCCCCCGGGGCCGCGTCGTCGCCGTGGACCGCGTCTCGATGATCCCGATGGAGAGGGTCACGTTCGTGCGAGGGGACTTCACGGACCCGGACCTCCACACCGCGATCCTCGAGGCCCTTGGTCGTCCCGCGGACGCCGTGATCAGCGACGCGGCCCCGAAGCTCACGGGCCACAAGTCCCTGGACGTCGCGAGGACCCTCGACCTCGCGCGTTCCGCGCTCACCCTCGCCCGGAAGGCCCTCCGCCCCGGGGGGTCCTTCGTCGCAAAGACGTTCCAGGGAGACGGGTACCGCACCTTCCTCCGGGAGGTGTCCGAGGACTTCGATGCGGCGAAGGGGTACACGCCCCCCGCGACCTCCCTCGGCTCCTCGGAGACGTACGTCGTGGGCCTCAAGAAGATCGGATAGACGCGGCGCGCTACGCCCCGAGCGCCTTCGCCCGGTCCAGGCACCGCTGCGCCTCGTCCCGGTCCCCGAGCCGCGCGAGCACCTCGCCGCGGTTCAGCCACGCCGCGACGTACCGCGGCTTCAGCTCCACGGCGCGGTCGTGGCACGCCTTCGCTTCCTCGAACCGGCCCATCTTCGCGAGGGCGGCGCCCTTGTTGTTCCACGCGATCGCGTACTTCGGACGGACCTCGATCGCGCGGTCGAAGCACTCGATCGCCTTCTCGAGCCGGCCCGCGCGGAACAGGATGTCCCCCTTGTTGCACCACGCGATCTCGTTCTTCGGGTTCGCCTTCAGGGCGGCGTTGTGGCACCGGACCGCCTCGTCGAGCCGGCCCAGCCGCTTGTACGCGACCCCCTTCGAGGTCCACGCGGTCGCGGGGCGGGAGCCCATCCGGATCGCGCGGTCGTACAGCGCGATGGACTCCTCGTACCGGCCCTCCTTCACGAGCCGGTCCCCCTGCGCGATCGCGGACGTGCTCAGCCGGAACAGCGCGATCCCCGTGCCGAACCCCCCGAGGGCGACGAGGAGGAACGCGACGATGGACCACGGGTTCGCGGCGACCGTGGACCACGACCACATCCCGAATCCCGCGAACACCCCGACGAGGGCGAGGGTCGTGCCGAGGACGACGAGGTCGATCAGCCGCCCGCTGAGGGCGCCCACCTTCGACGCCTCCCCCTCCGAGACCGCCATCGCGGGGGCTTGCGTCCCCGTCCCCGGGGGCGGGGCCTCCGGCTCCGCGGAGGTCGCCGTCGCGGCGAACTTCGTGTGGCAGCTCGGGCACTCCGGCGCGTCCGCCGCGACCTCCGCGCCGCACATCGGGCACTCGAACACCTCGACGGTCTCCGGCTCCGCCTCCGGCGCGGCGGTCCCCTCCGCGGACTCCCGCGCGGACGTCTCCACGAGGAGGGAGTCCAGGAGCTCGTCGACGATCTCCTTGTCGATCCCGAGGCCCTCCTCCCCCTCGTCCGCCTCGCGGGCCCCCCGGTCCCCCGGTTCGTCGTCCGCGGGCTGGATCAGCTCGTTCAGGAGCCGCTCCACCTCCGCGCCCTTCCGCGCGCCCGCGAGCTTGATCCCGCACTGCTTGCAGTCCGTCGCGGTCGGCGGGTTCGGGGTCCCGCAGACCTGGCACACGATCGGAGGTTCGTCCGCCATGGAACGCCTGACGTGCGCGTTACCCGACGGCCTCGATATAAGGGTTCCGCGCCCGTTCCCCCCGCGCGAATCCCGGAGTCCCGGAGGCCCGCCCCGCGGTATGATTAAATAGACTCCGGCCCATGGTTTCCCGAATCGCATGGCGGGGAGGGGACCCAGGGTCGGTGCGACAGGGCTAGTCGGCCTCCTCGGCCTCGCCCTCGCGTTCATCGTCACGTTCTCGTTCCCGTTCCTCGGCCTGCCGTGGTTCATCATCGCCGCGGCGGGGATCGGCGGGGCGACGTACGGCGTCCACCGCCGGCTGAACGTCCAGCTCGTCACCCACAACGACATCGACGCGTTCACGAAGCAGAAGGAGCTCGTCGCGCTATGCCGCCTGTACGGCCTCCTGACGTCGGGGGACCTCGAGACCCTGCGGGCCCGGCTCCACGACTTCGTGGACGGCGCGGGGACCCCCGGAGGGACCGTCCGCGTGCCCGCCCGGGCCCTGTTCCCGTCCCTCGGCCCGCCGAAGGTGAAGCCCGTCCGGATCCCGACCCCCTCCGAGATCGAGCGGATCGGGAGCCGGGAGGAGCTCCGGAAGCTCGCGAAGGCCCTGAGCGTGTCCGCGAAGGGCTCCTCGGACGAGGTCCGGGCCCGGGTCCAGGCCGCGGTCGTGGAGCGGCTGAAGCGGAGGCTCGCGCGCGCGCCTCCCTCGGCGCCGCGGTCCTTCGTGCCCCGGGTCGCCCGGATCCCCGCGGAGTCCCTGAACAGCGCGGACGCCCTCCGCGCGGAGCTCCTCCGGGTGATGAAGGAGATGGGGGACGTCGAGGTCGCGATGAACGCGCGGGTCCGGGACCTGGAGGCCCGCCTCGAGGCGGTGACCCGGGAGCGGTCCGCGATGAAGGCCCGCCACGAGGCCGTGGAGGCGAAGGCGGCGGACCTCGAGCGGCGGGAGCGGGAGACCGCGGCCCTCGCGGAGTCCCTCGCCTCGAAGGGGTCCGCGATCGAGAAGGGGGAGGCGGAGGTGAAGGCGTCCGCGGTCCTCCTGACGCGGGAGACGGACCGCGTCTCCGCGGCGCTCGAGGAGGCCCGCGGGAAGGAGCGCGCCCTTGTCCGCAAGGAGGAGGAGCTCGCCCACCGGGAGGCGGAGCTCGCCCGCGTCCGGAAGGACGTCGAGGCGCTCCAGGACGCCGCGCTCCAGGGGAAGGGGCAGATCCTCGACATCCAGCTCGCGCAGGTCCGCGTCCAGGAGGAGGCCCTGAAGGCCTCGAAGACGGCCCACGACTCGAAGCGGGAGGCCCTCTCGCGGGAGCGGGAGGAGCTCGCCTCGGTGCAGGAATCCCTCGGGCGGCAGCGCGCGGACCTCCTCGCGGAGCTCCGCGCGTTCGAGGCCCGCCAGGCGGAGGCCGCGGAGCGGGAGGCGAGCCTCTCGAAGATGGTCGCGGACCTCCAGGCCCGCCAGGCCCAGGCGCAGGACGCCTCGGACCGGATGCGGTCCCTCGAGTCCCGGTTGATGCGGTCCGAGGAGAAGCTCGGAGAGGCGGAGCGGATCCTCGCCTCCCGGGAGGAATTCGAGCGGCGGGAGGAGTCCCTCCGGCAGCGGGAGGAGGAGCTCGCCGCCGCGGTCGCAGCCGCGGACGCCACCGCCGTCGGGGCGGAGGTCTCGGAGCGGCTCGATGCCGTCCGCGCGCGGGAGGAGGCGGTGCGGCAGCGGGAGGTCGAGCTCGCCGCGGACCGGGAGGCCCTCGCGATCGCGGAGGAGCGGTCCGCCGAGGCGTCCACGGAGGTGGACGAAGAGCGGGAGCGGCTCGAGCGGGTCGCGAAGGACCTCGAGGCCCGGGAGGAGGCCCTCCAGGCGGCGATGCGGCGGATCGAGGCCGGCTCCGATGACGTGGAGAGGGTGAGCGACGGGGTCCGGGTGCGGGAGGCGGAGGTCGAGGCGCTGCACGAGCAGATGGCGGCCGCGGTCGACGGCCTCACCGCGAAGAAGACGGAGGTCGAGGACGCGCAGCGGAAGCTCCAGGAGCGGGAATACGAGGTGGAGAGCGTGCGGGCCTCCCTGCGGGCGAAGGACCGGGAGCTCGTCCAGGAGAAGTCCCTCCTCGACGCGGGCCTCCGGGACCTCGCGACGAAGGAGTCGCGGCTCGAGGGGCGGGTCCGGGAGGTCTCCGAGGCGGAGGAGCGGCGCCGCTCCGAGATGGCGGGGCTGCGGTCCGAGCTCGAGAAGGCGAAGTCCGAGCTCGCCCTCCGGGAGCGGTCCCTCCAGGGGCGCCAGGACGTCGTCGACCAGCGGGTCGCGGCGATGGACCGGATCCGCGCGACGATCGAGAACAAGCTCACCCTAGAGAGCGCGAAGCAGCGGGACGACCTGTTCCGCTTCCAGGACGAGCTCGCCCGGCGGGAGAGTGCCCTCGCGGAGCGGGAGGCCGCCGGAGCCGTGGCGGGTTCCGGGGAGGCGGCCGGGCCCGCGCGGCACGCCCTTGAGGCGGAGTACGCCGCGCGCCTGCGGAGCGTGGAGGAACGGGAGTCGCGGCTCGCCGCGACGGAGGGGGATGCGACCCGGATCGCGAAGGAGGCGGGGGAGCGCCTCGCGAGCGTCGCCGCGGAGGAGGCGCGGCTGAAGGAGGTGGAGGCCCGCCTGCAGCGGTACCGGGACGAGATCCAGAACGCCCGCCAAGCCCTGATGACGGTCGACGAGATGCTCACGAAGATGCCCTACGAGGTGATCGAGAACTTCACCCGCACGGAGGACTTCGAGGCGTACGAGAAGGCGTTCCGGACCGTCGTGAAGGGGTACCAGGAATGAGCCCGCTGTTCCAGAACCGGGCCCGGGAGGCGGCGGAGGCCGCCCTGAAGTCCGCGGACGAGACCCTGTCGATCCTGGACTCCGGGAGCGCGGACCTCGGGCCCGCGGAGCGCCTGCGGGAGCGGGCCGCGGAGCTCGGTCGGACACGGGACTACAGGGGCGCCGCGGAGGCCGCGAAGAAGGCGGAGGAGACCGCGAGGCTCCTGGACCGGCTCCACGTCGCGGCGTCCGGGGGGATCGCCCGTCTGAAGGCGGAACGGGCCCGGATGGCGAAGCTCGGCGTCTCCGTGCAGGACCTCGACCGCCTCATCGCCGCGGCGGACCTCGCGATGTCCCACACCGTTACGCGAGGCGGGGACCCGAGGTTCCCCGCGTACGGGAGGGCGGGGGAGTTCGCCCTGAAGGGGCTGCGGATCGCGCAGGCCCGCCTCCCGAAGTTCAAAGCCGCGTCCGCCTCCGTGTTCGAGGCGGAGCACGCGATCCGGAAGATGATCGATGCGAACACGTTCGTGGACCGGAACGCGTTCGAGTTCTTCGTCCTGAAACCCGCCGCGGACGTCCTCGAAGCGTCGAAGGGGAAGCTCCGCGCGAACGAGTTCGAGGCCGCCCAGGAGCTCGCCCGCTGGACCCTCGGGACCGCGCGCCAGATCGAGGAGACGTACGGCCGCGTCACCTCCGCGCTGACCCGGGTCGAGGGGGGCGCCCGGGCCCTGCGGTCCGAGGGAGGGATCGCGGTCGAGGTCGAGGACCTCCTCGGCGTGTGCCGGACCGCCCTGGGGAAGGGGAAGTTCGACGAGACCGCGGAGATCGCCGAGCGCGCGGGGGCGCGGCTCGTCGCGATCCGGGAGGAGTACCGGTCCCTCGTC
>JAIBJG010000091.1 GCA_020029475.1 Methanobacteriota archaeon
CCGCATCCGGTCGAGGACCCGGGCCGCGGCGAACCCCGTGTCGGCGGCGGGGCGCAGGGAGGCGAGGAGGCTTGGATCCGCGAGCGGGCCGAGCCACAGCGGGCCGAAACCCCCGTCGACGGAACCGGAGGGGAGGGGCTCGTGGCCCCCCGTCTCGGGATCGAACCTCACCCGCCCCAGGTACCCGAGGGCCCGGTCGGCGCGGGCCGCGCCTTCCGAGAGGCGGACGTGCACATGGACGAAATGCTCCGCGGCATACGCGAACAGGGGCTCGACGGCGCGGTCGAAGCGGGCCGCCGCCCGCACGACGTACCCCAGGAGGACCCGGGTCGCGACCTCCGCGTACGCGTCCGTGGGCCGGACGTCCGCGAGGTACCGCCGCCGCGCGGCCTCCGGCTTCGCCCCGCACAGCACCGCGGTGTCCGTGGCGGTGACCCCGAGGATCGATCCGCGGCGGGCGGACCGGAGGGCGGCGTCGAGGAAGGGGACCGGGGAGCCGAACGGGTCGATCTCGACGAGGGCGTACGGGCTGTCGTCCGCGAGGTGCGCGTTCAGGTCCCCGAGGAGGACTTCCGCGTCCCGGATCCCGTTCCGCTCGAGGTTCGCGCGGATCAGGGCGACCGCGCGGGGGTTCTTGTCGTTCAGGACGACGTGCGGCTCCGCCCCGGATTCCGCCGCGATCCGGAGCCCGAGGGCCCCCGTCGCAGCGAGGCCGTCGAGGACCCGCCCGCCCCGCGGGACGAGCCGGCCCGCGAGGAGGACGCAAAGGTCCCGCGCCGCCGCCATCCCGGGGTTGTAGAACGGGAGCGGGCTGCGGGTCCCCGGCCCGGGACGCCGCTCCACGTCGGGGACGAGGAGATCGACAAGGCCCTCGCGCACACTCCGGGTCGGGAAGTCGAGGTCCACGGCGGCGGGAACGCGGGGCCCGCTAAAGGCTTCGCCCCACGAAGTCGCTCTCCTCCTTCAGGAGCTTCACGATCTTGTACGGGAGGAGGTTCCGGTTCACCTGGGTCACCTCGAGGATCCGGAGGTCGTCCCGGCGGCGGATGTCCTGGAGGAGGGGGTTCCGGGACTTCTTGTGGAGGGTGAGGATCAGGGGCTTGTCCGCGTCCAGCGCCTCCTTCACGGCGGCGATGAAGTTCGGGCTCTCCACCTCCATCTTCCCGACCTCGTCGATCACGATCACGTCCGTGTTCTGGGTCGCGTGGGTGAGGGCCCGGACGCCGACCTCCTCGAGGGCCATCACGTCCACCCCGTACCGGCCGACCATGATCTTCGACTCGATGTCCTTCGAGGCGAACACGCGGCGCTCCTTCGTCGCCCAGTCCATCACGTAGAACCCCTCGCGGCGGTTCTTCTTCACGATCGGCTCCGTGATCATCCCGCCGACCGTCTGGCCGTCCGCCTCGAGCATCTCGATCACCTTGAGGAGGGCGTACGTCTTCCCCGCGCCGGGGAGCCCTGTGATGCCAATCTTCAGCGACCGTCCCATGAAAGGTTCCGCGGTACCAGTATCGCGTTTCTTATATTTAACACCCCTTATTTAAAGCGGGCCAGACGGGGGCTCACTCGGCCCCCCGGACGGGCGCGACCTTCGAAGTGGGCCCCTTCCGGCGGACCTTCCGGACCATCAGGACGGGGACCTCCACCTGGCGGGCGATCTGGTCCTGCATCGCGCCGAACGCGAACTGGGTGAGCCGCCACTCGCTCGACGCGCCGAGGACGAGGAGGTCGTACGCCTTCGCCTCCGCGACGACCGCGTCCACGATGGACCGGACCTTCACGAACTTCTCTTCCACGGGGACCCCGTGGGTCTTGCACATCAGCGCGAGGCGGTTCGAGTACGCCTTCTCCCGGGTCAGCTCCGCCGCCGTCTGCGCCGCGCTGAGGATCGTGATCGCGGCCTTGTGCTTCTTCGCGAGGAGGATCGCGTACCCCGTCGCGTAGCTCACGTGCCACTCCGGCGCGTTCATCACGAGGATCCGGTCGAGCTTCTCCTTCAGGCCGGCGGTCTTGAACACGACGACGTCGCACGGCGCCTCCTGGACGAACCGGTCCAGGTTCGCCCCGAGGATCCGCCCCCGCCGCCCGGCCCCCTTCCACCCGACGACGAGGAGGTTCACGTCCTCCTCCCGGATCGTCTCGAGGACCGCGTCCGCGACCTCGTGGGAGACGACGACGCGGCCCTTCGCGCGGACCCCGGAATCCGCCGCCCGCCGCGCGAGCTTCCCGAGGGCCTGGCGGACCTCCAGGATGTACAGCCGGCCGATCGCGTTCAGCGGGAGGGTGCGGGGGACCTCGATCACGTTCAGGATCGTGACGTCCGCGTCCTCGACGCGGGCGACGAGGGCGGCGAAGTCGATCAGGGTGTGGTCCCCCAGGTCGTCCACGGCGACGACGACATGGTACCGCTCCCTCGGGACGGGGACGAACGCCTCGAGGATCGGGGCGGCGACCTCGGCGATCCGCTCCCGCCGGGTCCAGAGGTAGTACACGCCGAACCCGAGGACGGTCCACCCGAGGCCGATCCCCCACGCGAGGGGCTCAACGAGGTACAGGGCGACGGAGAGGACCGCCTTGCTCCCCAGGCCGATGATCGGGAGGAGGGGGAAGAGGGGCATCTTCCAGGGGCGAGGGACCTCGGGGTGGGTCCGCCGGAGGACGATGACGGCCCCGTTGACGAGGGTAAAGAGAATGAGGAACATCAGGTCCGCGGATGCCGCGATCTGGATCACGTCGAGGGTGACGATCATCAGGCCGATGATCAGCCCGCTCGCGAGGATCGCGTTCTTCGGCGTCCGGTACTTGGGGTGGAGGCGCCCGAAAAGGCGGGGCATGTCCCCGTCCCGCCCCATCGCGAACGCGACCCGGGACGCGGAGAAGATCAGGGAGGGGAGCGCGGCGAGGGCCCCGATGAGGACCCCGGCGGTAATCACGACGAGGCCGATGAGGGGGCTCGGGAACGCCCGCTGCGCCGCGATGGCGAGGGACGCCTGGTCCAGGGCGTTCGGGTCGCGGGTCCCCAGGACCCCGATCGTCACGAACGCGACAGAGACGAAAATCACGGTCGCGATTCCGAGGGTGAGGAAATTCGCCCTCGGGATGTCCTTCGCGGGGTTCCGGGTCTCCTCCCCCGTCTGGGCGATGATCTCGTACCCCTCGAACACGATGAACGTGAGGCCCATCGCCATGAGGATCACGACGACGGGCGGGTACTCGGACCACCGCGGGGAGGTCTGGTAGAGCGGGACGAAGTTCGCGGCCGCGGCGGGCTGCTGCAGGAACCATGCGAGTCCCACGACGATGTACGTGAGGACGATCACGAGGAGGATCGCGGTGATCGTGATGCTCGAGCGGCCCGTCGCCCGCGCGCCGCGGTAGTTCACCGCGACGAAGACGACGAGGACGATCAGGCTGAGCCCCTTCGTGACGAGGGACCGGGTCCCTTCGTCCACCGCCGAGAGGGGACCCCCCGTCTGGGCGAGAAAGTACACGGCGAAGTATCCGAAGCTCACGGTGTAGAACGCGCCGACGATGCAGTGGCCGAACCAGGAGATCCAACCCCCGAGAAAGCCGTACGGCCCCTTCATCGAGGTCTTCACCCACAGGTACCCGCCCCCCGTCTCCGGGAACGCGGAGCCGAGCTCAATGTACGCCATCGCGGTGAACAGGGTGACGACGAAGTTCAGGACGAACACGAGGAGGAGGGCGGGCCCCACCATCGCGAGCCCGGGCCCGACAAGGAGAAAGATCGTCGTCCCGACGGTCGGGCCCAGGCCGATCATCGTGATCTCGAGGAGCCCGAGGTCCCTCCGGAACCGGACCTCGACGTCCTCGGGCTTCTTCCCGGACCGGTAAGCGCTCGCCATGGGAACGGGCGTCGATGAGGAGGCCCGTATAAAGTTTGTTGGCGGGCTACCCGGAGACGCGCTCGATGTGCATCACGGGATATCGCAGCGCGGGAACGTACCGCATCCGCCCGACGGCGGTCGCCCGCCCCACGCGGGTCGTCACCGTGACGTCGAGCATGTCCCCCGTGAGGCTCGCGTACCCGAGCTTCGTCATCCCTGCGCGGAGCGCGGCGCGGTCGATCCGGACTCGGGCGGAGACGACCGCGGGCTGGGCCCGCATCCCCGCCTCGATCGCCCGCTCCAGGGCGCGGACGGAGTGAGTGTCCACGGGCGTCCCCACGTACTGGTGGAACACGGAGCCGAGTTTCACGCCCGCCTCGAACACGGCGCGCTCGCGGTCACTGCACCGGAAGAACCTCGCCAGCGGATCGCGCGCGGCGGACATACAGGGGACCTCCGACGATGTACGCGACGATGCCCAGGAACAGCAGGGCGAAGACGATCGCCTCGACCGTGGCCCGGCTTGCGAGGAACAGGTACGCGAGGAACGCGAGGGCGCCGAACCCCGCCGCTGCGAGGGTCACGGGGACCCGGAGGGCGTCGGAGACCTTCGGGTACGGCACGTCGGAGATCATCAGGACGGAGGCCGCGATCGCGACCACGAGGACGAGAACGTTCGCCTCGAAGACGGCGGGGACCTTGTCCCGGGAGGCGCCGAACAGTGCGACGAGGGCGATCACAAAGAGGGCGTTCGCGGGGGTCGGGAACCCGAGGAACGACTCCTTCGCGTGGTCCATCTGCACGAACCGCGCGAGGCGGAGGATCCCGAACGTCGCGAGCCACGTGGACGCGACGACCGCGAGGGCGTTCATCGGGTCGTTCCACGCGCTCCCGCGGGTCCCGTCGTAGAACAGCCCGTACACGAGGAGGGCGGGGGCGATGCAGAAGCTGATCGTGTCGCTGAAGCTGTCGAGGTACCGGCCGCGGTCGTGCTTCGAGCCCCAGCGGCGGGCCGCGAAGCCGTCGAGGCCGTCGAGGACGACGCCCGCGATGATCAGCGAGGACGCCTCGAGCCACTTCCGGTCGATCACGTACGTGATGGCGACGAAGCCAACCATCGCGTTCACGATCGTGATCACGTCCGCGATCGAGACCTTACGGACCCAGCCCCAGTCCATCCGGCACCTCCGCGATCGTGGACGTCCCCGCCCGCACGCGGTCCCCCGGGGCGACCGTCACGCGGCATCCCGAGGGGAGCACGAGGTCGACCCGCGACCCGAATCGTACGAGCCCGATGCGCTGGCCCTTCTTGACCTTATCCCCGGCGTGGAGGTACGGGACGATCCGGCGGGCGAACGCCCCCGCGACCTGGGTGAGCCGGAGGGGCCCGAGGCGGGTGGCGAACTCCCACTCGAGCCGCTCGTTCCTCGATGCCTCGGCCTTCGATGCGACCGCATGCCCGCCGGGGCGGTGGTCCTGGCGGACGACGGTCCCCGCCATCGGCGCGCGGTTCACGTGGACGTCCGCGACCCCCATGAAGATCGACATCTTCCCGGAGGCGGGGTCCGCGGAGAGGACGCGCCCGTCCGCGGGGGATACGAGCCCGGCGCCGATTTCCCTGGGCGGGTCCCGAAAGAACGCGAGGAACGCGAGGAACACGAGACCGCACGGTCGCGATGGCAGGGGCGAACAGGATCGCCAAAGGGGCGCCGCGGGCGATCACGGGCGCGGGAACCGCGGGGGTCGATAAAGCCCTTCTCCGGTCCCCGCCCGTCCCCG
Source organism: Methanobacteriota archaeon (assembly GCA_020029475.1). GTDB lineage: Archaea > Thermoplasmatota > Thermoplasmata > RBG-16-68-12 > RBG-16-68-12 > EA-19. The sequence continues at coordinate 5,631 of JAIBJG010000091.1, forward strand.
GCCTTCTTGAAAGACCTTTCGAAATCGTGGTCGGAGGACCCCGGGGCCATATCGACCTCCCTTGGCGCCTCCGGGGCAGGGCCGATTGTGGTGACGTTCGGTAGACCGACGAGCACTGCCCGATCAGGCAGGG
>JAIBJG010000037.1 GCA_020029475.1 Methanobacteriota archaeon
CGGCGTGATCAAGATCCTCCGCACGAAGCGGATCCAGGACGGCGTCGTCCGCCTGGAGTACGTCGCGGGGACGCCCGCCCTGGAGGCGATCTCGCGGCAGTCCGCGACCCTCTCGAAGGTCGCGTCGGCGCTGAGCGTCCCCGTCGACCAGGTCGCGCCCGCCGTGGAACGGATCCTCGAGGAGTGGCGGGAGCAGCGGAAGCAGCTCGAGAAGCTGCGCGCCGTCACCGCAGGGGGGACCGTGTCGGAACTCGTCGCGAACGCGGAGGACGTCGGCGGCGTGAAGGTCGTCGTCCACCGGATCCGGGGGTCGATGAACGACCTCCTCCCGTTGTCGAAGCAGCTCGCGGAGGTCCCGGACGTCGTCGCGATCCTCGGGGCGGAGGGCGATCGCGAGGCGAGCGTCGTCGTCGCGCGAGGGTCCGCGGGGCGGGTGGATTCCGCCGCGGTGCTGCGCGCGGCCCTCGACGTCCTCGGCGGGAAGGGGGGCGGACGCCCGGAGTTCGCGCAGGGCGCCGGGCCGAAGGTGGAGGCCCTCGACGAGGCCCTCGGGGCCGCGAAGCGCGACGTCCTCTCCCTTCTCTCCTCGGACGTGTGAGATGAACCTGCGAGGGTTCGGGGAGTGGTGGCGGGAGCTGGACGAGGTCACGGACCTCGGGCCGATCGTCCGGCGGTACTTCGTGATCGGCGCGTTCGACGGGGCCCTCACGGTCCTCGGGATCGTGATCGGCGCGTCCGCGACAATCGGGAGCCACCCGAACGCGGGAGCGTTCGTCGTCGCGGTGAGCATCAGCGCGGCGGTCGCCCTCGCGATCTCCTCGATGGTCGGGGCGTACGAGGCGGAGCGGGTCGAGAAGAAGCTCCACCGCCACAGCATCGAGCGGGCGATGCTTACGGAACTGAGCGCCGAGCACCGGGTCGCGTTCCGGACCGCGGCATTGATCAGCGCGGTCGTACACGGGGTCGCCCCCGTCATCGCCGCCATCGTGCCCGTCGTGCCGTTCTTGCTCACGGACTTCCGGACCGCGACGATCGCGGCGACGGGACTGACCCTCGCGTTCCTGTTCGGGCTGGGCACGTACCTCGGATCCCTGGTGCGCGAGCGGATCGTGATCACGGGGTTGCGGTTCGTCGCGACGGGCCTCGGGACCGCGGCGATCCTGTGGGCCCTCGGCGCCCTCGGTCTGTCGACGATTCCGTAGGCGAGGTCCGAGGGTATTTATGGCCTCCCGCGGTACGCGGGGCGCCGATGATGGGGATGGACGCGGAGGTCGAAGGTCTCCGGGCCTCGGTCTCCCGATACTTTCCCGTGACCCAGGTGATCGTGACCCCGCTGGCAGTCACGTTCCACGTCACGCCGGACCCGGCCACGCTCGACGAAGCGTTCGACAAGCTCCGACGGGAGCTGATCCCCAAGAACTACATCCCGTCGATCGCCCGGGAGAACGGCGGGTACGTGATCCACGTCCAGGAGCGGCCGCCCGCCCGGTTCCGCGGCGTCCACGTGAACCTGCTCCTCCTCCTCGCGACCGTCGGGACGACGTCCGTGGCGGGCGCGTTCAACTGGTCGTCCTTCGCGAACGTCCCCATCCTCAGCGGGGAGGCGTTCCTCTACGGCATCGTGAGCTTCACGGTCCCCCTGCTCGCGATCCTCGGGGCTCACGAGATGGGCCACTACGTGATGGCGAAGCGGCACGGCGTGCGGGCGTCCCTCCCGTTCTTCATCCCGTCCGTCCCGATCCTCGGGACGTTCGGGGCGTTCATCTCGATGCGGGATCCGATCCCGAACCGGAAGGCCCTCCTCGAGATCGGGATCGCGGGCCCCCTGATCGGGTTCCTCCTGGCGATCCCGATCACGCTGATCGGGCTGTTCCTGACCGCGACGGACCCACGCCCTCCCTCCGTCGGCGGCGGGGGCGAGATCATCTCCCCCTCGATCCTGTACGGATGGATGCTGAACCTCTTCCCGAACGCGATGTCGGACCCGTTCCGGCGGCACCCGACGGCGTTCGCGGGATGGGTCGGGCTCTTCGTGACCGCGATCAACCTCCTCCCCGCGGGCCAGCTCGACGGCGGGCACGTCGCCCGCGCGCTCTTCGGGGAGCGGCACAAGTACCTCTCCTGGGGCGCGGTCCTCTTCCTCCTCGCCCTCGGGACGATCTACACGAGCTGGTTCCTGTTCGCCCTCATCATCCTGCTCCTCGGGGTCCGGCACCCGCCGCCCCTCAACGAGATCACGAGGCTGAGCCCGTCCCGCCAGGCCTTCGGGGCGCTCGCGATCGTGATTCTGCTCCTCACGTTCGTGCCGATCCCCTTCATCACGGTGCCCCCGCAGGCCGCGTTCGCGTTCGAGACCGCGACGGCCCCGCACGTCCCAATCGACGGGCTGAACTGGACGGTCCGCGCGGGCACGCAGGAGATCGTCCTCTTCGACGTGAACAACACGGGGAACGTGGCGACGACGGTGCGGGTGGAGATCCGACCGCAGAACCTGGACCGGATCGGGTGGACCCTGCGGATTGTGAACTTCACCGTCTACGGGGACGGGGCGAACCCTCCGCAGGATGTCGGCGGGCCGACCGCGTTCATCTCGCTGAACGTCACGGAGTACGCGCAGGTCGCCATCCTCGTCGCGGTCCCCGGGAGCACGACCTCCGACACGTACACGTTCGTCGTGCGCGGGGAGATCACGGACCCGCGACTCGCGGAGCCGCTCCTCTCCCGAGACGTCGACGTGAACATCACCGTGACCCCCTGACGAATGCGCAGAACGTGCGGGCGAGGGTCCTGTGGACCCGCAGGGTGTGCGCCTCCTCCAGTCGAAGGAACTCCTCCCCGATGCGGATCGCCTCCTCGGAGGGGAGCACGACCGCGGCGAAGCCTCCCCGCGGGAGGAGGTCGCGGAACGCCGCGAACGCGCGCCGATACAGGGACCCGATCCGCTCGCCGCGGGTCGACGCCGCCCGGCCGTACGGTGGGTCCGTGGCGATCGCGTCCACGTTCGGAATTCGCCGCGGGACGTCCCCGACATCCGCGACGAACGTCTCCGCCTGCAACCCGTAGTGGTCGAGGACGGACGCGGTCCCCCGCACCATCTTCTCCACGAGGTCGGAGGCGAACGCCCGCATCCCGAGGCGGGCCGCCTCGATTGCGATCCCTCCCGTCCCACAGAACGGGTCGAGGATCCGCCCCCCGCGTGGACAGCGGGAGAGGTTCACGAGCGCCCGTGCGAGCTTCGGATGGAGGGAGATCGGCATCGAGAACGGTCTCCGCGCGACCTTTCGCGCTTCCATCGCGGACCGCTCGACCTCGTACAGGACCTCTCCGAAGAGGAACCCGTCGCCATACCGGAGGAGCCGGAACTCCCGCTCCGGAGCGTCGAGGTCGACGCGACCCGTCCGGCCGATCACCGCACCGACGCGTCGCTCGAGGACGCGCTTCTCCTCCGCGGTGAACGGACCGTGGGCCCGGACCCGGAACGTCTCGCGGTGGGCGTCGATCCGCGCCGTGGCGCGGAGGATCGAAGGCCAGGGTCCCAGGGCGAGGACCCGGTCCACGTACCGGGAGAGGGCCACTCGTTCCAAGGCCCGCTTCGGCGGACGGACGGCATCGACGATGAGGATCTCCGGGGTGAACGAGACGCCGCGGACCGCGACCCCCTCCGCCTCGATGGCGGCGAGGGCGTCCGCGCGGGGGAGCGTCGGGTGCTCCAGGGAGAGCTCGAACGCGACCCGCATGGCGGCCCTCCATGGGGCGGGCCCCTTTCAAGGCTCCGAAAACCGCTACGTTCAAGCCGGATTCCGCGGTGCACGCGCCGTGCTGCGGCTGCGGCCCTTCTCGCCGAACGACATCCCCGCGGTCGCCGGCGTCGTGCGGGAATCCCTGCGGGAGAACTATTCCGCGACAATCTACCTGGACATCCACAAGTGGTGGCGGGACGGATTCATCGTCGCGGAGAACGAGGGGCGGATCGTCGGGTTCGTTGCGGGCGTGAACAACGCGCCGTACAACACGCGGATCCTGATGCTCGCTGTCCTGGAACTGCACCGAAAGCGGGGAATCGGCTCCGCACTGATGGACGCGTTCCTCCAGCAGTGCGCCCTCCGCGGGATGCGGACCGTCGAGCTCGAGGTGCGGGTGAGCAACGAGACCGCGATCGGCTTCTACAAGCGCTACGGGTTCCAGATCGCGGGGACTCTGCCGAGGTTCTACACGGATGGCGAGGACGGATACAAGATGATGCGCCACCTGTAGGGTCGCGATTGACAAGGATTACATGACGAAGATCATCGAATCATCGGGGGGCACGCCGACTCCCGCATACGAGTTACGTTTCTCGTTCATGCTCATCGCCGGGGCGATTGGCAGTCTAGTCCTAGGGCCAATCACGTTCTCGGGCACTTGGACATCATGGGCCGGGTCGGTAGGGATCAGCGCTGGCCTAATCTTGCTCGCGGCCAGCGTCAAGATGCAATCGATCCGGTCCATCGCGGTTGTGGCCGCCTGTGCCGCCCTCTTGGCGGGTTTCTCTCTCTTCTCGTTCGATCTATTTAGCCGATTAGGATTTGGATCCACATCAGGCCCACTCTCCACGGCGATGTTTCTCGCGTTTGAAACATGGATAGCGTTCTGGTACCTGCGAGCGCGACGTCGAAGTCCATGAGCAGGGACGTCCTCGGACGGGGATTACAGAGTTCGCAACGCAAGTCGCGCGGGCCCTACTGGTACCCCTGCACGTCATCGTCCTGGTGGGCGTTCCAGTAATGATAGGGGGAGGTCTCTTTCTGAGCCTGTGAGATGTCCGACCCGACTCCCGCGGTGTATGAGCCGTACCGCTCGCGGATCTGCTCCTCGATCGTCCGCGCGCGCTTCAGCGCGCGCTTGATGTGGTCCGCCTCGATCACCTTGCTCCGCTCCGTGACCGCGAGGTCCCCCGCCGCGCGGATGAGCCCGCCGAGCTCCCGCAGCCGTAGGGTGAGGGCCTTCTCCTTCTTGTCTCCCTCCCGGGCCCGCCGCTTCGATTCCTCGATGATCGAAAGGACCGCCTCGCGGGTCGCAGGCGGGATCCGCTTGTCCACGGCGACCTCCTGGGCGAAGAACTGCGCCATCTTCGCGCGGTTCTCGTCCGTGTCCGGCATCGTCGTCTCCACGAGGACCTCGTAGCCGGACCCCGTGATCCGGGACCGCAGCGGGGACAGGATGTGCGGCAGGTCCTGGATGTTGCACGCGCCGACGAAGATGAAATCGCACGGGACGTTGTCCACGCGGACGCTCGCCCCCGCGCTCTGCGGGTTCCTCCCGCTGATCGGGAACCGCTTCTCCTGCATCGCGGTGAGGATGAACCGCTGGAGGGGGCCGAGCTGCGGGAGCTCGTCGATGAACAGGACGCCCTGGTGGGCCTCGTGGATCGCGCCCGCAACGACGCGCTCGTACGGTTGGGTGCCAAGCTGCGGGTGCCCGCCGTACGGGTCGTGCCGCACGTCCCCGAGGAGCTCCGTGTCGCTCGCCCCCGTCGCGAGGACGAACGGCTGGCGGTTCACGGGGACGAGGACCTTCCGCGGGCTCGTCTTCTCCATCTCCCGCCGCTTCTCGAGGGCCTTCTGGTCCAGCACGCGGACCATCTCGCCCGCGCGCTCGTACACGACGACCTCCTCGTTCCCGAACTGCCGCCGCGTGGTCGTGACGCGGTCCCGCCCGCCGAGCTGGCCGAACGTGACCTCGAAGATCCCGCCGAGGAGGTCCCCGAACGGGTTCTGCGCCGCGTTCCCCTGGACCGCGGTCTTCGGCCGCGCGCACTTCGGGCACACGCGGTCGCGCGGGGACGAGTACGTCCCGCAGTTCACGCACTTGAACCCGAGCCGCTCCGCGACGTTCACAGGGGCCTCCTTCGGGTCGATCAGGTCCCCCTCCGCGCCCTCCCGCTGAATGTCCTCCTTCGCGACCTCGTCCCGCTTCTTCACCTCGACGAGGGGGCGCTCCGGGTTCTCCGGGTTGTGGACGATTCGGAGCTCCTCGTCCGGCGGGGGCATGTGGAGGGCGAGGGCCTGCGCGATCATCGACTTCCCCGTGCCCGGGGGGCCGACGAGGAGGAAGTGCCGCCGCTGCATCGCGGCGAGGCGGGCGAGGTTCACGGCCTCCCCCTGCCCGATCACGCGGGCGAGGGGGTCCGCGGGGATCGCGACGTCCGCGGTCGTCTCGATCTCCCTGAGCGTGAAGCCCTCGGTCGGGTTCAGCACCTTCCCTTTCGCGATGGTCTCGACCTCACGGCACCGGCAGGTCCGTCTTCGTGTACACCTCGATCCCGGACGGCTGCTTCGTGATCGTGCCCATCTTCATCCCGACGACGCTCCGCATCCCGATCTCGGAGGCGATGTCGAGGATCCTCTGCGTGATGATCCCGTCGAACACGACCGCGCGGGCCTGGCGGTTCGTCCGCAGGGTCTCCACGAGGGCCCGCACGGGGACCTCCGCCGCGATGCTGTCGTTGTCGTTCAGGATCCGCGCCTTCGAGGACCCGCTGATCTGCGTGAGCATGTCCCGGTACTTCTCGAGCTTCGGGTTCCCGGCCCTCGAGGCCGCGGGCGTGGGCTCCCGCATCGGGGGCTCGAACCCGGGCTCCCCGGCGGGCTCCGGCCTCGGCTCGTTCCGGGGCTCCATCCGCGGCTCGTTGCGGGGCTCGTTCCGGTGCTCCTGCCGCGCCGGGGAGGGCATCGGGGGCCTCGGCTGGGGGCGCGGGGGCGCCTCCTCCCGCTCCACGGGACCCGCGGTGTCGTCCTCGGGCTTGTACACCTGGCCCGCGAGGCCGTACATCTCCACGAACTGGTCCGCGGGGATCTTGTTCCGCAGGGACTTCATGATCTGCTTCTGGGTGAGCTCCTCCACCTCGCGGCCCCGCGGGGCGCGCGCGATGAAGTCCACCTCGCCGACCTGCAGGAGCTCGCGGAGGATCAGGTCCCCGCCGCGGTCCCCGTCGACGAACGCGGTGACGACCTTCTCCTTCGACAGCTCCTGGACCGTCTTCGGGACGTTCGTCCCCTCGACCGCGATCGCGTTCTTGATCCCGGACCGGAGGAGGTTCAGGACGTCCTGCCGGCCCTCGACGATGATGATCGCGTCGCTGTCCGACACGTTCGGCCCGGACGGGAGCCGCTCCGCCCCGTAGCTCACGATCTCGGAGACCTGGACGCTCGCGCGGACCTCGTCGAGGAGGTCCATGCCGCTCGTCTTGGACGACTCCAGCATCGAGGTGAGGAGCTGGCGGGCCCGCTCCACGATCTTGTTCCGCTTCGTGACCCGGACGTCCTCGACCTTGTCCACGCGGATCGTAGCCTTGCACGGCCCGACCCGGTCGATCGTCTCCAGGGACGCCGCCATGATCGAGGTCTCGACCTGGTCGAGGCTCGACGGGATCATGATGAGTCCCTCCGTGCGCCCCTTCTTGCTCACCACGTCGACTTCGATGCGCCCGATCCGCCCGGACTTCTGCAGGTCCCGGAGATCGAGCTCTTCGCCGAGCAGACCTTCCGTCTGCCCGAAGACCGCGCCCACGATGTCGGGCTTCTCCACGATGCCCTCCGCCTCGAGGCGGGCCGATATCAGGTACTTCGTTGTGCTTGGATCGATGTTCATGTTTTATTCGCCTGTGGGCCGACCGCCGGCGTGCGCCTCGGTCTCTGCCGCTCCCACTCGACCCTCTCGCAGGGTCAGGTCCTTGCGGACCTCGTGCCTCACAGGGCGTGGAACAAGGATGCGATGACAGGGAAGTGTGGCGCGCACACGGGGCTCGTTGCCCGGGGGCTCCACTGCCTCCCGCCATATTTAAACCTTTTCGGGCGGCTCCCGGGTGCGAGACGGACTCAGGGCCCCCGGGGCCGGGACCGGGTCGCGAGGATCCGGCGGGCCCTCCGGGACTGGACCGCCCGGGACTTCCGCTGGGAGTAGAACTTCTTGGACTCCTTCCCGTGCCACCCGCCGTCCGCCTGGCGGGCGAGCCGCTCGACGTGGGCCGCGAGGCTCTCGACGTCCTTGATGTCCTTCCGGCACAGGAGGGTGATCCGGGCGCGGAAGTCGACGTCCGCCCGCACCCCGTTCGCCTCGAACGCGTCCATCAGGAGGCGGCACAGCTGCCCGCCCCGCCGGTCCCAGTCCGTCAGGATGATCGCCTTCCGGAGGCGGCGGGAGTACGACTCCGCGAGATGGAACATGGAGACCCCGGAGTTCAGCGGGAGGACCTCCCCCTGGAGGCCGAGCTCCCGGAGGGACCGTACGTCCCGCTCCCCCTCGACGATCACGGGGACCTCGAGGTTCGCCTCCGTGAGATCCGCGATCACGGCCACGAGGTCCTGGTAGACCTCCTCCTGCGCGCTCATCGGGACTCCCGGGCGATCGCGGACGCCATCGCGTCCCGCGAGACGCCCCGGACGAGCACCGTCTTCCGCCGGGCTGTCGCTCCCCGGACGACGCGGGCGTCGCACCCGGCGCCGCCGACGCGGGCGAGGAGGGCCTCGAGCTCCCGGTTCGCCGCCCCGCGCTCCGGTGGGGCCGCGACGTCCACGGTCAGGGACCTCCGCCAGGCGTTGTATCCGGAGATCCGGGTCTCCGGGGCTCCCGGCCGCACGTCCACGGAGACGAAAACCCCGCCCGAAGCCTCTCGCAGGGCGTCCTCGTACATGGCTGCCAGCAGACGAGGGAAGGGGCGGGCATAAGGGTTCCGCCGTGCGCGTTCGGCCACCCTCCCGTTATGGTTAAATAACCATAACGCACTGCCAGGAGCATGCATGTCGGCTGCGGCGTGTACGAGCTCCGGATCCGGGACCGGCCGTACCTGTACTTCTGGCACTACGAATCGAAGGGCGGACGCCGGGTCCAGGTGAAGGAGTATCTCGGCCCCTCGGGATCTCCGGACGCACGGGCCGAGGCGGGCCGCCGGTGCGAGGCGTACTTCGACCGCGTCGCCTCCAGCCTGGCGCGGATCCGGCAACGGACCGTGGCGGAAGCGATCGGGCATCGGTGATCGACCCGGGGGCTCGGGCCCCCGCCCGTTATGGTCAAATGACCATAACGCTGCATCGGGGGCCTGGACCCGACCCCGTCGCTCTTTCCCCGGAAGCCGTCATGGCGGGACATCCCCTCGCCAACGTCAAATACCGCCCTCCCGATGGAGCCCGCGATGGCGGACGAGGAGGTGAACTTCGAGCGGGTCACGAAGGTGTACCGGGAGGAGAGCTCGAAGAAGGTCCTCTCGCGCCTCGAGCCCGAGTTCTACACGAAACTCGGGGCGTACGTCCGGGCCCTCGAGGCGAAGGCCGCGGAGGAGGTCGTGAAGGGCCCGAACTCCGCGAAGGCGATGCTCCTCCAGGACGAGCTCCGGAAGGTCCTGAAGAAGCGGGAGCAGATCGTCCAGTACCGCCAACGCAAGATCGCGCTCCTCGCGGCCTCCAAGGCGAACGGCGGGGAGGCGGACGTCACGGGCCTCGCGGCCCCGGAGGTGGATCTGTTCGAGCGCCTCCTCGGGACCCTCTCCCAGGCCCGGAGCGTCGCGTTCGGCGCGACCCCCGCCACCGCGCCACCGGCTCCGACGGTTGCCGCCCCCGCCCCGGCGCCCTCCACCGTCTCGACTGCCCACCCCGCTCCGACCTTCCAGCGACTCGCGGACCCGCCGAGGAAAATCGCCCCGCCCGCACCGAAGGACCTCGTCGTCGTCCACGTCCTCGAGGACATCCCCGCGTTCGCGGGGATCGACGCGAAGTACACGCTGAAGAAGGAGGACGTCGTCACGCTCCCCCGGGCCCTCGCGAAGGTCCTCATGGACCGCGGGAAGGTCCGACTCGTCCAGACCGCGTGACCCGGCGGCCCGCCTTGGCGTCGAACTCCGGAATCCGGACTCCCCGTTTGCGCGCGCGGGCGAGGAGCCCGGTCCACACGCGACGCGACAAGCGGTCGATCTCCGCAAGGGTGCGGGCGTCGTACCGGAGCCGCCACACATCCCTCCCGACGCCGCCGAGGCGGCGGACCTCCTGGAACTCCCGCCGATGGATCCGGGGCACGCGGCCCTCGATGTCCAGGAGGGAGCCCATCGCGCTCCCCGTGAACCACAGGGCCATCTCACGGGCCTCCTCGAGGTCCCCCGCCGCGACCGCGTTCCGGACCTTCCCGTAGTCCTCGACCGTCGCGATCAGGTCCCGCCGCGCGGACTCCCGGAACGCGGCGGCGGTGGGCCGGAGGGCGAGGGCCCTCGTCCTCGCGATGAACCCCGCGGGATCGTACAGCGCCCGCGTCTCCCGCCACCCCGTCAGCGGGCCGTTCAGCCACGGCCCCTCCGTCGCCTCGCGCCTCGCGTCCCCGGGGGTCAGCTGGTGGATGCTCACGAAGACCCCTTCACGAATCGAGGAGCGGATGCCGCGGCGGACTTTTCGCGTGATCACCAGGAGGTCGACGTCGGAGAACGCGCGGTCCTCGCCCCGCGCGACGGATCCAAAAACGCCGACGGCAACGAGGTTCGACCTCTCCCGTTCCCGGAGCTCCCTCGCGATCGTCCGCGCGAGACGCTTACGGTCCACCGCCATCTCGGCTCCATCCGGAGGCAGCGGAAGAACTTTCCTTGCCGGTGCCCTCGATGCACCCCGATAATTCCCGCCCGCGCCGGCGGGAGGCAAGAATTATATATCGACCGTGCCTATGAGTTCAGGCTCTCTGCGACAGAGGGGCTCTGCATCAACGTCGATGGCACCCCCATTTTGCGTCGCACGAGACGTACGGTGCACCCCCCACGCGCGCGGGCGTTGGGAGGGGAAGGGTCGAGGACGCTGGAGGCCTCCGACAGGCCGCATCACAGCGCTCGTTGAGACCGATCACATGCAGACCTGGACGTGTGCTAAGCCGATAGGTCAGCGGCTAATTCGCTGTCTGGGGAATGGCTCGGCTCGGGCGCCGATGAAGGACGTGCCAAGCCGCGATAGTGCGTCGGGTAGGCGCAAGGAACCTGTGATCCGACGATGTCCGAATGCGACTTCGTGGCCGCAAGGCCGTTCCGTAAGGAACGGGGACCCCCGGGATCGAAGCATCCTAGTACGGGGAGGAAAAGGAATCAATCGAGATGCCCTCAGTAAAGGCGATCGAAGAGGGCGTTGGGCAAACCGAATCCCGCATCGAAAGGTGCGGGAGGTGTGGTGTTCGGACTCCGGCACACCTTCCCTCGTGAACGCGATACTCCGGTGGAATGCCGAGGCCAAAGAGGGTGACAGCCCCGTAGCGGTAAACGAGGAAGGTGATTCGGGGTCTCCCGAGTAGCGCGGGTCGGATATCTCGCGTGAATCTGGGTGGCATTGACATCCAACCCGAAATACGTCCCGAGACCGATAGCGCAGTAGTAGCGTGAGTGAAAGCTGAAAAGTGCCCTTGACGGGAGGTCAAAAGCGCCTGAAACCAGACAGTTACAGACCGATACGGCGTGGAAGCGACGAAATCCGAAAGGATGGAGCAGCGTCGTATCGTCCGTTTTGAAAAACGGGCCAGGGAGTTCTGATCCACGGCGAGGTTAACCACTTGAAGTGGGGAGCCGTAGCGAAAGCGACTAGCGCGCAACCCCGCAAGGGGCGAGGCGCGTCGTGTGCTCGCGAGGAGTCGTGGGTGCGAGACCCGAAGCCGGTCGATCTATGCCTGGGCCGGTCGAAGCCTACCGAAAGGTGGGTGGAGGACCTAACCGGTATTGATGTGCAAATCATTCGGATGACCTGGGCATAGGGGTGAAAGGCCAATCGAGGCCGGGAATAGCTGGTTCCCCTCGAAACCAGTCGCAGCTGGACCTCGGACGAGGCAGACGGTGGGGTAGAGCGACCGATTGGGCGCTTAGGCGGAGAAATCCGTCGGCGTCCTGTCAAACTCCAAACCTGCCGCCGCCGTAGACTCCGGGAGTCGGGCATCTGGGGTAAGCTTGGTGTCCGTAAGGGTGAGAGCCCAGCCTGCGGTTAAGGTCCCAAAGTGTCGACTAAGTGCGAATCGAAGGGAGTTCGCGGTCTAAGACAGCTGGGATGTGGGCTTAGAAGCAGCCATCATTCAAAGATAGCGTAACAGCTCACCAGCCGAGATCGTGGGCCCCGAAAAGGGACGGGGCTAAGTCGACCACCGATACCGCGGAGCACCGAGAGGTGATCTTGTAGAGGGGCGCCGTGCGCGGGTGGAAGTCGGGCCGTGAGGTCCGGTGGACCGCGTTCGAACGTGGATCCTGGGAGGAGTAGCAGCAAAGAGCGGCTAGAATCCGCTCCGCCGAAAGGGCCAGGGTTCCTCGGCAATGTTCGTCAGCCGAGGGTTAGTCGGTCCTAAGTGTTCCCTTAACCGAGGAACGCGAAAGGGAAGCAGGTTAATATTCCTGCACCGTGCGGACCCCTGCTTGGCACCTGACGCATCCGGGTACGCTGAGCGTCTACATGCCAATTCGCTCAAGCGCCGAAGCCCGCGGAGAGCCGTAATGGCGAGAAGTGGGTGAATGCGCGAGTAGGAGCAATCTTCAGCGGATCCCGGGTGCCCGTGAAAAGGGTGTCAAGGCCAGTCCGTGCGTCCGTACCAAGAACTGACACAGGTGCCCCTGGGTGAGAAGCCCAAGGCGTGTCGGCGTTAATCCAGGCGAGGGAATTCGGCAAATTAGCCCCGTAACTTCGGAAGAAGGGGTGCCAGCCGCGAAAGTGGCTGGTCTCAGTGACAAGGGAGCTCCGACTGTTTACTAAAAACATATGTCGCCGCAAGTCCGAAAGGATTTGTATGGCGGCTGAAGCCTGCCCAGTGCCGGTATCTGAAAACCCGTTTCAACGGGGCGAAGGACCGGTAAACGGCGGGGGTAACTATGACCCTCAACACACAGGGGGTGTCGAATTCGGCTATATGCGGGGAAGTCCGAGGATCCTCGAGTACCCATCGTGGTAACAATCTCGAGGTGCGGGCAATCCGCAGGGAAGACCGATCAGCGATCGGAACCCTCAGAGACTGTACGCCGAACATCCGCAGAGGATGATGATACAGTCCGACCCCCGTGGCGACACGGGGAGGTCGCGAGAAATCGCGGCCCGCCTCCGAGAACTCGGAGGTCATGAAGTAACAGCGTGCTTAAGGTGACGGAGTTGCCTTAACAAAAATCGGCCATTTGCGGGAACATCCGAGGATCCCTGCGTACCGCGATCGCGGTAACAATCGCAGGGTGCGGACAATCCGCAGGGAAGGCCGACCTCGAGACGAGGTCGGAACCCTCAGAGACTGTGCGCCGATCACCGCATTCCAGCGGTGAAGATACAGTCCGACCCCCATGGCGACATGGGGAGGTCGCGAGAAATCGCGGCCCGCCTCCCGGATCGGGAGGTCACGGAAAGCAACAGAGGTGAGCGTAATACCTTGTCGCTTAATTGGCGACTTGCATGAAGGCCCAACGAGAGCTCTACTGTCCCCGCCTGGAAGCCGGTGAAACTGACTTACTAGCGCACAGTCTAGTACCGTCCACCTGAAAGCGAAGACCCCGTGGAGCTTTACTGCAGCCTGTCGCTGCCGTATGAGTTCGGATGTGTAGCGTAGGCGGGAGTCGTTACCAGGGCCGGCCGCTAGGTCGGCTCCGAGACATCGATGAAACACCGCCCTTCTGGACTCGTACGGCTAACACGTACGCGTGGAAAACGGTAGGTGGGCAGTTTGGGTGGGGCGCCACGCCCTCAAAAAGGTAACAAGGGCGCCCAAAGGTGAGCTTAGGAGGGTCAGAAATCCTCCGATAACTGTAAGGGGAAAAGCTCGCCTGATGTGGACTTGCCCAACGAGAGTCCACGACACGAAAGTGGGGCCTAGCGAACCAATGAGCCTCATTAATGGGGGCCATTGATGTCAGAAAAGTTACCCCGGGGATAACTGAGTTGTCTTCAGCTAGAGTTCCTATCGACCTGAAGGCTTGCTACTTCGACGTCGGCTCTTCCTATCCTGGTGGTGCATGAGCTGCCAAGGGTGGGGTTGTTCGCCCATTAAAAGGGATCGTGAGCTGGGTTTAGACCGTCGTGAGACAGGTTTGTTGCTTTTTGGTGGACGCGTTTTGGTGCCTGAGGGGAAGGACCCTTAAGTACGAGAGGAACGGGGGTCCGGCGCCTCTAGTGTATCGGTTGTCTGGCAAGGCATCGCCGAGCAGCCACGCGCCACGTGGAGAAGGGCTGAAAGCATCTAAGCCCGAAACCACCCTCAAGACGAGGCACCTTACCGCCGTCCTAATCGAGGACGTTGATAGGCCGGGGGTGTACGGCGGAAGCCTTCGGGCGACCGCCTCAGCCCGCCGGTACTAACCGCGGTAGTCGCACCAGTACCTGTTGGCTGTGCAGAGACGGCTTAGCCGTCAATCAGGTCCGCATGTGATCCCGTGATTTTCCCGCGCAAACGAACCGAAGGAGCGCACGCTCCGCCTAGGGAGTCCCGCCCTGCGGTTCCACGGCCGCGGGGCTCTCCGCGAGCCCCAATGACTCCGCCGAGGGGCGACGTAGGGCCCGGACGACGAAGGGGATCCCGAGGAACGCGAACCACGAGGAGGCCCAGATCCCGACGGCGTACGAGGACGTCCACGAGGCGATCGCTGCCATCGCAGGGGCGCCGATCGCGACCCCGGCGACGAGGGTCGAATAGAACAGGCCCGTGACGATGCCGCGCTCCCCGGGCTCCGCCTCCCGCGTCACGAGGGTGGACGCGGAGGGGAACACGAACCCGTGGCCCATTCCGAAGAGCGCCATCACCGCGAGGAGGGAGGGAACGTCCCGCACGATCGGGATCACCGCCATCGCAACGGCGGTCGCCGCGATCCCCAGAAGGGCAGGAGTCGCGGGTCCCCTGCGGTCCGCGAGGATCCCCGCGGGGTAGTGCAAGAGGAGGGAGAAGACGGCGAACGCGGTGAAGCTCAGGCCAACCTGCAGGGTGCCGTACCCGAGCTCGTCCTGGAGATGGAAGGGTACGAGGGCGACGAACGCTCCCAACAGGAAGTACAGAGAGAAGATCGCGGCGTACCCAGCGGCCGGGCCGGGCCGCGCGGCGTACGCGAGGACCCGGCGGAGGGAGACTCGGGCGCGGGCACCGATCGCCGCGGGCTCCTTGATGCGCAGGGAGATCACGAAGCCGATCATCAGCGCCACCGCGAGGACGGAGAACAGGGGCAGGAAGTCGGACGCCACGGGGGGCCCGCGGTCCGCAGGGTCGCCCCGTGTGAGAGGGCCTGCGAGCGCGGTCCCGAGAATCACGGCGATGGCAATCGACATCCCGTACAGGGCCATCCCGCGCCCTCGCCGCCCCGCCCGGGCGGCGTCCGTCGCGAGGGACATCGTGCTCGGCCCGACGAGCCCGCCCCCGATCCCGTGGCTCACCCGCGCGAGTGCGAGGAACAGCGGGTTTGGCGCGACCGCGTACAGGACCATGCTCGCCGCGTCCCACAGGAGGCCAAGCCGTAGCGGGCGGACCCGCCCCCACCGGTCCGCGATCCTCCCGGAGAGGAGGTTCGCCGGGACGTGGACCGCGGAGTACAGGCCGACGATGATTCCGACCGTGATCAGATCCGCGCCGAGGGACGCGGCGTAGAATGCGATGATCGGGACGATCGCGTTCGAGTCCATCGTCCCCAGGAGCGTCGCGGACAGGAGCTTCGCGGTGTCGGACCGGGCCATCGCCCATCTCGAAACCCGGGCGGCGGAAAAGGGTGCGCGCACGGGCTCAGCCTAATCCGGATGATTCGCGGACCCCCGGGCGGAACGTTTACGTCGCCCCGCCGGGTTGTGCGGGCCGTGGCGGCGCCCCTGTACGTGGACACGAACGAGCCCCGGGAGATCGCAGACCTCCTGCGGGGCCTCGGGGTCGAGGTCGAGCGGAAGAAGATCGCGCCCGGGGACTACGTGTGCGGGGAGGTCGGGATCGAGCGGAAGACCGTCTCCGACTTCTTCGGCAGCCTCGTGAAGAAGCGGCTCTTCGAGCAGCTCCGTCGCCTCCGGGAGTCGTACCCCGTCGCCCTGATGATCCTGGAGGGGGACCCGCAGGAGATCTCCGAGTTCCAGAGCCCCCAGGCGATCCTCGGCGCGATCGTCGCAATCGAGGTGGACGAGCGGGTGCCGATCCTGTCGACCGCGGACCGGGAGCAGACTGCGGCCCTCCTGAGCGTGATCTGGAAACGCCAGGACCGCGAAAGGTCCTCGTACGGCCTACGGCACAAGCCGAAGACCCTGGACCTGGAGGAGCGGCAGCGGTTCCTCGTGGAGGGGCTACCGAACGTCGGGGAGACCCTCGCGCGGAACCTCCTCGAGCACTTCGGGTCCGTGCGGGCCGTGTTCACCGCGGACGAGGAGGAGCTCCGGGAGGTCCCGAAGATCGGGGAGGGGAAGGCCGCGGAGATCGCGCGGGTCCTCGGGTCCCGGTACGAGGGACGGCAGAAGCGGCTCGACGCGGAGGACCCGGACGCCTAGGTGCGGAGTTCGCGAAAGAGCGCGACGACGTCGGCGGCGGACGCGTCCGTCTTGAACGCGTTCTCCCGGAAGAGGGTCGGGCCGGCGCGATGTCCCCTGGCCCGGAGAGCGTCGAGGACGACATTCAGCCGCGGCGGGTCCACGCCCGCCCGCCTCGCGGTCTCGTTGATCTCGAAGTAGAACGGCGG
>JAIBJG010000092.1 GCA_020029475.1 Methanobacteriota archaeon
GTAAAAAAGGTTGCGTTAGAGGGATGTCCCAACCCGAGGCTCAGACCTTCTTCCTCAACGGGGACCGGACGAGCCGTCGGAGCCTTCCCTTGAAGGTGAGCCAGGTCCGCTCCGTGCGGGGATACCGCCCCGGGTTCTCCTCCACCCAGAACAGGAACGCGAGGACGAGGAACAGGCCCGTCATGACCAGGAGCCCGTAGAACGGCCAGATCGGGATCGGCTCCTTCACCCCGAAGGCGGTGTCCGGCAGCACGCCGTCGACGCCGAGGCGGGTGAGGTTCACGTTCCCCAGGCACCGGTTCGTCGAGTTGTACGGGCCGCAACCCAGGCCGAGGGTCGTCGTCGCCTCCGTCCACTGTTCGTCCGTGAAGTACCCCCTCGACGCCATCACGTAGGAACTGCTCCCCGTTCCGTTGTCGAACGTGAACTCCAGCCAGAAGCGGATGAAGTACGAAGACTGAGCAAACACGGACCCGTGAGGCATGTCCTTTGAGGTCGCGATCGTGAGCCGTTGGACGATGTACTCGTCCGTCGCGTTGATGCCCAGATGGCCTTGGGCACCCCCCATGAGGACGCGACACTCCCTCCAATTGCAGGAGGGACTCGCGGAGACGATCTTGGGGAACGACCACCCCCACGTCGAGTCCAACGGGGCGGTCTCCTCGATTGTCGCGTAGCGGTAGATGGACACGTTCAGAACCACGTTATCCATCGGATGCCCGTACGGGTTCGAGATGTTGAACACGAGCTCCCCGGACTCCCCTGGGGCGAGCTGGGGGGTCTCCATGATATCGATGATCTCGTTCTGGTTCCCGATGTCCCACACGTCGTCCGGGCCCGCGGCGCGGACAACCGGGAGGAGGGCCACAAGGAACGCGAGGGAGAGGGCGACCACCCGTCGCATCGCGCGTGCGTAGGCCCGTGCTCCACTTAACACTTGTGAGCGTGAGACTTATCCCGGGAGTTCCGCTCTCGGAGGACCGTGGGGGTACCGGACCGGGCCGCGCGGCGCCCGTCTCTGATGGACGAGGTGAGGGCGAGGGCCTCTTCGGTCCCCGGAATCGATGTGGACCGGCTCCCGAAGCGGTGGGAGAGGATCGGCGATGTCCTCCTGCTGCGGATCCCGCCCGACCTCGCTCCCCACCGGGACGCGATCGCCACCGTGTACCGGGAGGCGCTCGGGGTCAGGACGGTCGTCGAGGACCTCACGAGCATCCACGGACCGTGGCGCGTGCCGGAGGTCCGTTGGCTGGCGGGGGGAGGGACGGAGACCGTCCATGTCGAGAACGGGGTCCGTTTCAAGCTCGACATTGCGCACGTGATGTTCTCGTCCGGGAACTTGGAGGAGAGGGTCCGGATGGGCCGGAGCGTCCGGAAGGGAGAGACGGTGGTCGACCTTTTCGCGGGCATCGGGTACTTCGCGATCCCGATTGCGGTCCACGCGCATCCCGCCAGGGTCGTCGCGTGCGAGGTGAACCCGACCGCCTTCGCATATCTCCTCGAGAACGTACGGTTGAACCGGGCGGGCCCCGTCGAGCCCCTCCTCGGGGACTGCCGCGGGACGGCGCCGAAGGGGGTTGCGGACCGGGTGATCCTCGGCCATTTCGACGCGGAGAGGTATCTCGACATCGCCGTCGAGGCCGCGGCGGACCGGGCGACCCTTCACGTCCATGGCCTCCATCGGTCCCTCGAGGCGAGGCGGGGGACGCCCGCCCTCTCGGAGATCCCCCTTGCGGGACGGATCGCCACGGCGGCCTTGAGACACGGGTACGAGGTCCAGCGGGTCACCCCAAGGTTCGTGAAGTGGTACGGCCCTCACCGCCTCCACTTCGTCCTGGACGCGGAGATCGTCCGCGGGTAGGCACGAAAGGGTTTTCTATGCCCCGCCCACTTGGCCCGCGGGGAGTCTCATGGAGTGCCCGAGCTGTTCGACGACGTTCCCGGACGGCGTGACGTTCTGCCCGTCCTGCGGATGGAAGGTGGCGGGGGACCCGATCGACCGGGCCGCCCATAACCTGATGAGGGTGAGCAAGGAGGTCCTCGACACGAGCCTGAGGTTCGTGGAGAAGTCCGCGAAGGCGATCGAGCCCGCCGTGGACCGGACCGTGAAGAAGATCGAGGAGGTCACGAAGCCCGTCGTCGAGAAGGCGAAGCCCGCGGTGAAGCAGGCCGCGGACGCCACCGCGAAGGCGGTCGACAAGGGAGTCAAGGCGGGGAGGAAGGCCGCCGAGAAGACCGCGGAGGCCGCTGAGAGAGCGGCGAAGAAGATTCGGAAGCGCATCCGGTAAGGAATCCTTTTATCCGGCCAGCTTCTAGCGGGGCCCCGTGCCCACGCCGTCCCGGCTCGACCTCGTCCGCCGCGGGGTCCAGGAGATCGTGACCGAGGAGGACCTCCGGGCCCTCCTCGAGGGAGAATCGACGCCGAGGGCGTACGTCGGCTACGAGCCCAGCGGGTACGTCCACATCGGAAGCGGCGTGATCATGGCGGAGAAGATCAAGGACCTCGTCGCGGCGGGGTTCGACTTCACGTTCCTCCTCGCGGACTGGCACGCGATGATCAACAACAAGCTCGGCGGGGACCTCGAGGCGATCCGGACGTGCGCGAAGTACTTCGAGGACGCGTTCCGGGCCCTCGGGGTCCCGGACTCTGTGGGGTTCGCGTTCGCGGACGACCTCGTGGCGGGCTCGCCGTACTGGGCGGACGTGATCCGGGTGTCGAAGGCGGCGAGCGTCGCCCGGATCAAGCGGGCCCTCACGATCATGGGCCGGAAGGAGGAGGACGCGGAGCTCGACGCGTCGATGCTGATCTACCCGGCGATGCAGGTCACGGACATCCACGTCCTCGACTTGGACCTCGCGCTCGGCGGGATGGACCAGCGGCACGCGCACATGCTGTACCGGGACCTCGCGCCGAAGCTCGGATGGAAGCAGGTGATCGCGGTGCACACGCCCCTCCTCGTCGGCTTGAAGGGGAAGGGCCGGATGGACGCGATCGAGGCGAAGATGAGCAAGTCGAGACCGGAGACCGCGATCCTGATCCACGACACCCCGGAGGAGATCGCCCGGAAGGTGGAGAAGGCGTTCTGCCCGCCGAAGGACACGGAGGACAACTTCGTGACGGAGGTCGCCCGGCTCATCCTCCTCCCGAAGGGACCCCTGAGGGTGGCCCGCCCCGAGAAGTTCGGCGGGGACGTCACGTTCGAGACGTTCGAGGATCTCGCGAAGGCGTACCGGGCGGGGGACCTCCACCCGAAGGACCTCAAGGCTGCGGTCGCGAGCGCGCTCGCGGACCGGCTTGCCCCCGTGCGGCGGTACTTCGCCGCGAAGCCCGAGCACCTCGAGGCCCTGCGGAAGATCCTGGCGGCGTGAGGCGCCATGGCTTCCAGCATGTCGGCCTCCCGCCCCCTCACGAACAACCAGTTCGCGGCCGTGCTCGCCTTCTTTGCGGGGCTCGTCTTCGTCGCTGTCGGTTGGAACGGGACGCGCATCGTCGCGGAGTTCCTGTATCTCCTCGCGGAGGTCATCCCCGGACCGGACCCCGCGCTGCGGGTGACCGCCGCGATCCTCGGACTCATCTCCCCGCTCTCCGGGGCCCTCGTGATCGCGGGCGCGATCCTGATCCTCTACGATCGGATCCGGCTCGGGAAGCTCGTCGTCCTGTTCGGGACGGGGGCGGGCATCGTCTCCCTGGTGCTGTTCATCGTCCTCCTCGTTCGCCGCCCGGGGCGGATCCTCGCACACGAAGGGGTCGTCCCGGACCTCATCGGCGTCGTCCTCTCCCTGGCCGCCCGCATCAAGGCCCAGGTCCCCGAGCCCGGCCGGTCCCGGTGAGGTCGTGGCCCTCACGATCTGGACGATCGGGCACAGCACCCATCCGATCGAGCGGTTCATCAGGCTGCTGGAGGCCCCCGGGGTCACGCGGCTTGTGGATATCCGAAGCTACCCGACGTCCCGCTGGCCTCAGTTCAAGCAGGAGGCGCTCAGGACCTCCCTCGCCATCGCGGGGATCGGGTACGTCCACGTCCCCGAGCTCGGCGGGTACCGCAAGGGCGGATATCCGAAATTCGCCACGACCCCGGAGTTCGCGCGAGGCATCCGCAAGCTCGTCGCGTTGGCGGGCGAGAAGCCCACCGCGATCATGTGCGCGGAGGCCGTCTTCTTCCGGTGCCACCGGAGGTACGTGGCGGACGCGCTCGTGCGGGCCGGCCACCGGGTCCTCCACATCTACCCGGACGGGCGCACCCAGTCCCACGCGCTGCGGGAAGGACTCGATCGCTACGGTTGAGGGGCCACCACCGCAGGCGCGCCGATCCCTTCCCCCGCCTTCCCTCGGATCGCGAGGAGATACACGAAGCCGATCCCGCACAGGGCCGCCACGAGAAGGAACGGAGCCGACGGGTTCGGGCCGAAGGCTTCCGCGAGGACCCCGGAGACCGCGACCGCCGCCGCGCCCCCGATGAGCTGGAACCCGAAGATCACCCCGAAGGCGGCCCCCTGGAGCCGCACGTGACTCGCTTCAGAGATGAATGAGAACGTGGCGGGATACGTGATGAACAGGGCGGACCCGAGGGTCCAGAGGGTCCCGAGCGCGAACCCGAAGGGAAGCGTCGCGACCGCGAGGGCGGCGACGGTGAGGGAGAGGTACGCGGCGAGGAGGCTCCGGTACCGACCGAAACGCGCGCTCAGGCGGCCGAAGTAGAACGCCGCGATGCTCCCCGCCAGGATCCAGAGGGCGATCGAGACCCCCGCCACCGCGTCGGACTGGAGGAACTTGCGCTGGACGAGGGACGGTCCGAACGTCGAGATCACGGTGAATGCCGCGCCCCCGATCGCGATCGGAAGGAGCCAGTACCGGACGTCCCGGAGGATGGAGCGGTAGTCGACCCGCCCGCGGCTCGCCTCCCGTGGCGGGCTCCTCCGGCCGCGGACGAGATACAGCCCCAAGCCGACCGCCACGAGGTTCAGGACGCCCCAGAGGACGAACGGCACCTGCCAGCCGAACGCAGAACCGAGGACGGCCCCGCTCCCCATCCCGAGGATCACCCCCGCATCCCCGAAGGAGCTCTGGAACCCCATCGCTCGGTCCAGATCGGGGCCTGCGAACCCGCGTCCGATCCAGCTGATCCCGACGGGATGGTAGAACCCCGCCCCGACCCTGGAGAAGGCGACGAGGGCGACGAACAGCGGGAACGAGGTCGCCCCCGCGATCGCCATCGAGGCGATCCCGAGGTACGCGATCCCCACGGGGAGGAACCGGGAGGGGTCCCGGCGGTCCGCCATGTGGCCGAACGCGATCTGGGCCCCGACGGTGACAAGGAGAGCGATCGCCGCGAGGAGGCCCGTCTCGATGTCCCCAAACCCGAACTCCCGCCGGAGCACGGTGATCTGCCCCGCCATCACGGTCACCGCGGCGTCGTTCGTGAGGTGGTACACGCTGTTCGCGAGGAGGATCCGGCGGTCCGCCGCCACGGACGGTCGGATTCCGACC